>NZ_FNUD01000002.1:3570926-3875752 GCF_900106095.1 Pseudomonas deceptionensis
AGGTCACGGCCCGAGAACGACTTGTCGAAGACTTCAAACAACGGCGCCGTCAGCGTGACAATCCACGAGATGCTGGCCAGCAGGCCAAGGCGCATGACCAGTGCAAGCGTAAGGCCAATTACCCGGGCACGGTCGCGCTGCTCCGGCGGCAGCTTGTCCGCCAGGATGGCGATAAACACCAGGTTATCAATGCCCAGTACCAGTTCCAGCACAATCAGGGTCAACAGGCCGAGCCAGGCCGTGGGATCTGCAATCCATTCCATAGGTATCAGTCAATCTCACGAAGGTTCAGGGTTAACGATGAGCGCGCACAGGCAAACGAAGCAACGGATGTGCTTTCGAAAAACGGAGGGCAAAAGAAAGGTACTGCGCGCTCGATACCGATGATCAAGCGGGAGGGTGTGGCCGGCTGATAACAGCGACTGGGTGGTTCCTGAAGGGTGTTCATACAAACCTATAGTGAATTGGGGACGTAATCCTACAGCGATACTACACAACTCCTGCGTGCAGACTTATTACAAGATTTAACAAACACTCCCCTGCCCCATTATTCGACTTGTTGGGCAAACCATTGCCACACGCGAGCGCACGCCGGATGCGAAGCGGCTGAGGGCTGCAGGCACAACGAGTAGTTGCCGCCGGTTTTCAGCGGTTCTCCAAACGGGATCACCAGCACACCCCGCTGAATGGACTCCGCAGCCAGCGTCATATCCGTGACCGCCACCCCCAGGCCGCGGGCAGCGGCGTCCAGTGCCAACTCATCAAGGTTGAACGGGATATGCCTGTAGGCCGCCAATGGCTTGCCTCCGTTGGCTGACAGCCAATCGATCCAGGCCTGCTGATCGGCCGAGCGATGCAGCAGCGCAAAGCGCACCAGATCGTCCACTGACGTCAGCGGCCCCATGCCCGGCGCGCACACCGGCACCAGCGCTTCGTCAAACAGCGCCATGCAGGCCGGGTCACTGGAGGGCCGGGGCAGATAGAGGATATAGGCGTCACTGTCGCTGCCCGGCTCGACAACCTCGGTGGCTACCGTCTCGATCGACAGGGCAATATCCGGGTATTGCAGGTAAAAATCGCTCAGCTTTGGCAATAGCCAGCGCACAGCCAGTGACACATGCATACGAATGCGCAAGGGTCGCTCTTGCGGCGAAAGGCGGTCTTCAAGCGCTTTCAATTGCTCAAGAATGCTGCGGGCACTGGCCAGCACCTGCTCGCCTTCGGGGGTCATCCGCACGCTGCGGCTGGTTCTGGCGAACAGGGCGACGCCAAAGTGCGCCTCCAGTTGCTGAACCTTTCGGCTAACTGCACTTTGGGTCAAACACAGCGTTTGTGCCGCCTGGGTAAAACTGCCCGAGTCAGCAACCTCTACCAGCGCCTGCAAGCCTTGAAGTGACGGTACGTGGCGAACTTTATCCATGCGTATTCAGCATCAATCAATGAATTTATAACGTTGGTTATATCACCACGCTCAGCATAAATTCCAGCTATAGAGAGTGCGACCCACAAGTAGTCATGCGATTAGTGCATGCATTGGGTACGACACCACGACCGTCAAGCGAGGTGAAACGTGAAGAATGAATGTGGCTGGATTGCCCTGGCAGGAAGCTCCCCCAGCCGAGATCACCTCAAAGGTCCTGAAAAAGCCGACTGGCTGATCATCGGTGGCGGTATCACCGGGCTGAGTGCGGCCCATTCACTGGCGCAGCTGCACCCTGAAGCGCGCATCGTTGTTGTGGACCGCCAGCGGGCTGCGCAAGGGGCTTCTGCGCGCAATTCCGGGTACGCCGTGGCCCACGAAAACCCTGGCGATGATGAGCTGATCGGCAAGGGCGGGTTCGCAGGATTTGCAGTCGACTCATCGATTGGGCAGGCGGCCGGTGATGAGGTGCGCATGCGGATTGCCCGCCACAACATTGAGTGCGAGTACCGGGATTCGGGTTACTACTTTGCGGTAAACGACCCGCGCAAGCTGACCCATGTCGAGGCCAAACTCCAAACCCTGAGCGCCGTGGGCGCATCCGCGCAGTTTCTGGAAGGCGCGCAACTGGCCCAAAAACTCGGTACCCGTCATTACCAGGCGGCCATCTGGTGCGGCAATGGCAACGCGTTGCTGCAGCCTGCGAAATACGTGAAGGGCCTGCTGGATGCATTGCCAGCCAATGTAACGCTCTTTGAAAACACCGAGATCACCGGGCTTGAACGCCTGAGTGGCGGGCGCATTCGAGCCAAGGGGACTCAGGGCAACATTGAGGCCTCTCAGGTGCTGGTGTGTCTGAATGCATTTATTCCCCGCGCCGGGATCACCCACAGCGCGACCTTCCCCATGGAGCTCAGCGCCAGCCTGACCCGCCCGTTGACCGACAAGGAATATCAGGCCATCGGTAATGTCGAGCCCTGGGGCGTTCTGTCGACCCGCCCGTTGGGCGCTACGGTTCGGCTGACACCCGATCGCCGGGTGATGATCCGCAACACGGCGGAATACCGCACCCGGGATTTATCCGCCAGTGATCTGTTGCAGCGGCGCAAACACCATGTATTGGGTTTGCAGCGTCGTTTCCCCGGCCTGGGTGAGCAAGACATTCACTACACCTGGACCGGGCATCTGAGCGCCAGCCGCAGCGGCCAGCCTTACTTTGCCAAGGTCGAAGACGGTGTTTATGCCGTGGCCGGCTGCAATGGCTCGGGGGTTGCCCGCGGCACCCTGTGGGGCCGCCTGCTCGCCGAACTCGCATCCGGCGCCAGCTCTCCCCTGCTCCAGTCGGTCATGGACAGAGCCCAGCCAGGCTGGCTACCGCCCCGCCCGCTCTTCGATATCGGTGCTGTATTACGAATGCGCATGGAAGCAGTCAGGGCCAAGACAGAAATCTGAAGCCTCTCACATCACAAAAGAATAAAAGCTCCTTGAAAAGGTGATTGAACATGCACATCAACTCGGTTTCCCTTGCGGTAATGCTCGCAGCGTTTTCGACAGTCAGCCATGCGGACGAGAGCGTCAATATCTCCAACTGGAACGGCTATATCGCCGACGACACCCTGACCACGTTCACCAAGGAAACGGGGATCAAGGCCACCTACGACATTCATGACAGCAACGAAGTGCTGGAGTCCAAGTTGATGACCGGCAATACCGGTTATGACGTGGTCAGCCCTTCGAACCACTTTCTGTCCCGACTGATCAAGGCCGGCGCCATCCAGAAGCTGGACAGGAGCCAGTTGCCCAACTGGAAAAACCTCGACCCGGTTCTGATGAAAAAACTGGAAGTGAACGACCCCGGCAACCAGTATGGCTACCCCTACATGTGGGGCACCGCGGGGATTGGTTACAACGTCGAGAAGATCAAGGCGATCTTCGGCACTACCGATGTCACTCAGTCCTGGAGCCTGTTTTTTGATGAAGAGAACATCAAAAAACTCAGCCAGTGCGGGGTCGCGATCATCGACAACCCGACCCAGGTACTGCCGATCACCCTCAACTACCTGGGTTTGCCGCACCACAGCCACGACCCGGAAGACTACAAGAAAGCCGAGCAGGCACTGCTGAAAATCCGGCCTTATGTTCAGTACTTCCACGCGTCCAAATACATCAGCGATCTGGCCAACGGCAATATCTGTGCAGTGATCGGTTTTAACGGTGACGTGGTGCAGGCAGCGGCCAGTGCCAAAGAAGCCAAGAACGGGATCAATATCGCTTATTCGATTCCCAAGGAAGGCTCGACGCTGTGGCTCGACATGGTGGTGATGCCCAAAGGCGCGCCCCATGAAAAGAACGCCTACACCTACATGAACTACCTGCTGACGCCGCAAGTGATCGCCAATATCAGCAACCATATCCACTACGCCAACCCCAACCTGGCGGCGGACGCCGAACTGTCGCCGGAAGTGAAGCAAGACCCGGCGATTTACCCGTCAAAAGAGGTGGTGGATACGCTGTTCACCGTAGAAGACCTGCCCGCCAAAATCGCACGCCTGAGCACCCGCTTGTGGACCAAGCTTAAAACCAACACCTGATAACCAGGCCTCTCTGGCCGCAGGAGCTGCCGAGGGTGGCTCTACAACAAAAACCGGTCTGTCACATTGCGCCGCTCATTGTCATCACGCACGTCATAGCTGACGGTGGTGGCAATGTTGGCGTGGTGGGCCAGTTTTTGTGCGATGGACACGTCGTACTCTTCAATCACGCGGGTGATGAACGAGCGCCGGAAGTCGTGGGGCATGATGTCGACCCCTACCTGCTTGCCCCGCTGCTTGGCGATGTAGTAGATCGCATGTTTGGTAATGCGCTCGCGGGTGATGTGGTTGCCGCGACGGATGCGGTTGAACAGGAACGCGTCATCACCCACACCTTCCGGCAGGTTCTCCCGGCGAAACGCCAGCCACGCGTCGAGTTTTTCAAAGGCCCAGGCCGGGGCGAACTTGATCAGTTCCTTATTGCCCTTGCCCAGCACCTGCAAGCTGCGCTGTTCGGCATCGATCTGGCAAAGGTCCATGTTCACCGACTCGGACTTGCGCATCCCGGAGCCATACAGAATCGCAATGATCGCCGCATCCCTGAGCCCTTGTGGCCGTGGGTCTGCCGCACAGACATCCATCAATTCGCGAATCAGGTTACGCCGCAGGTTGCGCCCCTTGATCAGACGCGAGCCCCCGCCCGCCTTCACCGCACGCACCTTGAGCAAATGATCCTGGGTGATCAGGTTTTGCTGCCAGGCCTGGTTCATCACCCCGCGAATGGCATTGACGTACAGCGACGAGGTATTGGGCGCATAACCGTCCTCGCGCAACGCAGCTACCAGCGCCGTGATGTGCCCGGGTTGCAAGTGATGCCAGGGGAATTCATCGATCGCGACATCTTCAACGCCCAGCCGATCTGCCGCGTCCTGCAAGACATAACGCATGGTCTGGCGGCTGGACGGCGCAAGGCGCTGAAGGTAAAGCGCCACAGGGGCTTGAACCTGATTTAACTCAATGGCTGAAACCAGCGTTACTGCAGGGTCAATAGTCGACAAAACCAATCTCGTACGGGCTGAAACACACCGTAATATAACCCATAGTCATGTTTCGCCCGTGTACTTATAGCGATTTGCTAGCGCTCAAACCCCCGCGCCAGCATCAGGGCCACACCCAGCAGCATCAGCGCCGTAGCCCTTTGCAGCAACACCTGGCGCGACGGGCTTTGCAGCACCCGGCGAATGCGCTGCCCGAAGTAGCAATACAGGCAGCCGCTGGCGAACTGCAACAACAAAAAGGCCAGCCCCAGCACCACCAGATCCTGCGCCCGGGTAGCACTGCCCTGCCCGGCGAACTGCGGGAACACGGCACTGAACATGACAATGGTCTTGGGGTTGGAAAAGCCGGTGAGCAGGCCCTTGCCAAAACGGCCCTTGAAACCGCTGTCCAGGGTTGCAGTGCGATCCAGCGCCAGCCCTTTGCTGTTCCATTGCCGATACGCCAGATACAGCAGATAGGCCACGCCGACGTACTGAAGTGCGCGACTGATCAACGGATTACCCTTGATCAGCTCGGCAAATCCCACGGCAAAAATCAGAATCGACACCAGATACGCCGCACTGGCGCCCAGTTGCACCGGCATGGAGCGCTTCAAGCCTTCCTGCATGCCGAATCCCATCAGCAGCAGGGTCATAGGCCCGGGGCTGAAGGTCATGGTGGCGCAGAAGATCAGAAAATAAGAAAAGGAAACGAGTGTCAGTTGTGTGGCCATTGCGAAGGTTGCATCCCTAAATCAGCGCTCGAACCTGTGCGAGCGACGCGCCAGTCTAGGCAGGAGGCATCTGGATGGGCAGATGAACCCCCTGCGAACTTTACCGACCTTTACTGGTAGCATGACCGGTAAAGTACGAGGCCCTGCATGCACCTACCTACCGTTTCGTTCCAACCGGGCATTTCCAAGGTCCAGCAGATTGTTGATGCATTGGGCCAGGCCATTGATCAGGGCCTGTTCGGCGCTGGCAGCAAATTGCCCTCTGCCCGGGTCATGACCCAACACTGGGGCGTCAGCAAGTTCACTCTGATTGAGGCGCTGGATCGCTTGCGCGGGCAAGGCCGGATTACCTCCAGTCAGGGGCTGGGTTACTTTGTTGCGTCTAAAACACCCCCTGCCAGGCGCGCCATGGGTCTTGACCTGTTGCCGCAGGATTTGAGCAGCGTTTTGCGCCGTTCACTGACCGGCGCCAGCGGCGCCTTGCGTCCCGGTAGCGGGCATTTGCCTGAAAGCTGGCTGGAGCCCAGCGCCATTCGCGCCACTGTGCGCCAGCTCAGTCGCTCGCCAGCCTTGCGCCTGACCGGCTATGGCGACCCTGCGGGCTATGTGCCATTGCGTCTGGCATTGCAGCAGAAGCTGTTGAGCCAGGGACTGGATGTCGGCAT
Organism: Pseudomonas deceptionensis; assembly: GCF_900106095.1. Lineage (NCBI taxonomy): Bacteria > Pseudomonadati > Pseudomonadota > Gammaproteobacteria > Pseudomonadales > Pseudomonadaceae > Pseudomonas > Pseudomonas deceptionensis. Next base: position 3,577,314 of record NZ_FNUD01000002.1, read on the forward strand.
CGAGCAGATCATTACGACGGCCAATACCGTGCAGGCACTGGACATGCTGCTGCGCCTGCGGGTGCGACCCGGCGATACGGTGCTGCTGGACATGCCGTGCTATTTCAACTTTCACGCCAACCTGGCCTTGCACGGCGTGCATGTCGTGACGCTGGAGCGCACCGCTCAAGGGCTTGACCTGCACGCACTGGAAAACCTGTTTATCCAGCACCGGCCGACGCTGTACCTGACCACCGGCCTGTTGCATAACCCGACCGGCCATTCTTTTACACCGAGCCAGGCATACGGGCTGCTGGAACTGGCCAAGCGTCATGAGTGCTCGATCATCGAAGACGATCTCTACGGTGACCTTCACCCCGAGCCGCCACCGCGACTGGTGGCGCTGGCGGGCCTGGAGCAAGTGACCTACCTGAGCGGCTTCTCCAAAACCCTCAGTGCCAACCTGCGGGTGAGTTTTGTGGTGGCCTCGCCGCAAATGGCGGCCGAACTGACCCAGATGAAGTTGATGTGCGGCGGGATCACCTCGGAAATGCTCGAACAGGTGGTGTGCTCAATGCTCAACGACGGCACCTACCACAAGCACCGAAAGCGCGTGGTGCAAGGGCTGCTGGCCAGTGGTGCGCGGGTAGCCGGCTGGCTGCAGGGGCTGGGCTTCACGTTGAGCGTGCCCTATGTGGGCGGCATGTTTATCTGGGCCACCCTGCCTGCCGGGCTCGACGCCGAAACACTGGCGCAACAGGCACTTGCCCGGGGCCTGGTGCACGCGCCGGGAGTGCTGTTCGGTTTTGACCCCGAACTGCGCCGCTGCATGCGCTTCAACGTGGCCCATACCGACACACCTGCTGTCATGGCGGCCGTCGAAGCGTTACTGGCTAACGCAGCCTGAGCGGGTCCACCAGCCCGGCCGCAATGGCCATGCCCACCAGATCCGGCAAATGCTGCGCCTGCATGCGCTTCATGACCCGGGAGCGATACAGGTCGATGGTTTTGGGGCTTACCGCCAGTTGCTCTGCAATTTCCCGGGTGGTGTAGCCCTTGACCAGGGGCAGGAACACATCCCGCTCACGGGGTGTCAGGCTCTGCAGCCGTGCTTCGAGTTGAATCTGCTCCTGGCTGGCTGTTTGCTGCGCGGTCCCACCACTCAGAGCCTGTTGCACGCTATCGAGCAGCAGCTGCTGGTTGTAGGGTTTCTCGATAAAGTCATGGGCACCCGCCTTGAAGGCACGCACCACGATGGGCACATCGGCATGACCGCTGACAAAAATCACCGGCATCTTGATACCGCGTTCCTGCAACGCTTGTTGCACGTTGAGGCCGCCCATGGCCGGCATGCGCACATCCAGCACCACACAGGCGCTGAGCGCAGGGTCACAGGCATCCAGAAAGGCCTGGCCACTGGTAAAAGCCAGCGCATTCAGGCCCACGGATTCCAGTAACCAGACCGTCGAATCCAGCATGCCCTGATCGTCATCCACCACGTACACCACAGTTGTCATGTTTATTCTCTTGTTGGTTTGAGTGACCCCATCAGGGGCAAGCTGCAGCACATCAATAAACCTTCGGGCCGGGGCCGGGCCTCCAGTTCACCGCCAAAGCCTTCGATGATGCTGCGGCTCATCGACAAGCCCAGCCCCAGGCCATCCACCTTGCTGGTGTAAAACGGCGTAAACAGCTGTTCAAGTTGCCCGGCACTCACGCCCGGCCCCTGATCCTGCACGCTGATGTGCAGCACCCCGGCCAGTGCTTGCGCCTGCAAGGTAATGCGTGAGGGCTGGCCCGGGTGTTGTTCGGTGTTGGCGTCGATGGCATTGCGCAACAAATTGAGCAGCACCTGCTCCAGCAGCACCCGGTCGGCATACACCGGCGCCAGCGTGTCCGGTAATTGCTGCTCGATGGTCACGTTGCGCTCACGGGCTTCCCACGCGCACAGGCTCACGGCCTGGCGTACCACCTCGCTGACATCCAGCGCTTGCAGGTTGCGTCGCCCCTTGCGCAAAAAGCTACGCAGCCGCTTGATCACTTCAGCGGCATGGTTGGCATGCAGGTTGATCCGTTCCAGCCCTTGAGCCACCCGCTCGACGGCCTCAGGGTTAGTGCCCAGGGTTTGCAGATAACGCTGGCTGGCGTTGGCGTAATTGACCACCGCCGCCAACGGTTGATTGATTTCGTGGGCAATGCCGGACGCCAGTTCACCCAAGGTGATCAGTCGCGCCGTGTGAGCCATCTCGTCCTGATGATGACGCTGCTGGGCTTCGCGCAATTCCCGTTCGCGCATGTCCCGGGCGACCAGCGAGAAGAACCGCTCACCGGCCGTCGAGCGATGGGCCAGCAACAGTAGCGACACCGGGACCGAAGGCTCGCCGTTCACTGGCAACAGGCGGGTTTCACTGCTCCACAAACCCTGCTGCTCGGCACTGCTCCAGCCGCTGGACTCCAGAATCGCCAGGGCCTGGGCGGGCAAAAATGCGCTCAGTTCGGGCATGCCCTGTTCGGGCAGCAAGCCGAGGATGCGGCGGGCGGCCGGGTTGAGGTAAGACACCCCGCCCGCCGGGTCAATAAACAACACCGGGTCCGGGTTGGCCTCTACCACATCGGCCAGTCGCCGCTTGTTTTCTTCGGCCTGAATGCGCGCGGTGATATCCCGCGACACGCTGACCACTTCCACCACGGCCCCGGTATAGGTTTCACGTATTGCCCGGCTGGCGGTTTCAAACCACAGGTAATGCCCCGCTTGATGGCGAATCCGATACGTCATGGTGTGATAGCCATCCAGCGCCAGCGCATCGCGGGCCTGGCGTACCACCTGCGCCAGGTCATGGGCATGAAACAGGCGCTGGGCCAATGTGCCCCGCAGGGTTTCGGGCCAATAGCCGAGCAAGGTCCAGGAAGCCGGGGACGCATCCAGAAAGCGCCCGTCAGGGGTGTGTCGGGAGATCAGGTCTGTGGTGTTTTCGGTAATCAGCCGGTACAGGCGCCGGGCCCTGGCCGCCTCTCGCCCCGCCAGTAATTCCGTGCTCGCCTCACGTGCGCGTGCCACAACGCACTGGCTGTCGGGGTCAGGGATCAGCGTCCACAGCCAGATCTGCTCGTTGCATTGCGCCTCTACCTGCTCAATGGCCCGGCCCTGTTGCAGGCAGGCACGGATCAGCTCGCGAAGATTGTTCGGCAACAACGTGCTGACGTGACTCAGCGGCTTGCCCGCCAGCAAAGCGGTCAACGCCCGGTTCGCCGTCTGCGCCAGCCCGTCTGCGTCGAGCACCACAGAGGGTTGGGGGTCATACGTCATCAAGGCAATCGGCATGGTGCATCCTGGCGTCAGGGGGCAAGGTTTTTCATATAGTACAACTACTATAGTGCTTAGGTATTACTTCCATATCAAACCCTGAGTGGGCTATAAGTCAGACCGGACATCAAACTGACCCGATCGCCACTGGCAGAACGGGCAGCCATAGAGCTAACAATCAGCCACCGGAATGACCCTCATGTCGATTTTTGAACACGGCCTTGAGCCGTCTGCCGTAAACCATATTGCCCTGTCCCCCCTGAGCTTTATCGAACGTACCGCCAGCGTCTACCCCGATTACCCTGCGGTGATTCACGGTTCAATCCGCCGTACCTGGGCGCAGACCTACAGCCGTTGCCGCCGCCTGGCCTGTGCCCTGGCCGGGCGCGGGATTGGCAAGGGCGACACCGTGGCGGTAATGCTGCCCAATATCCCGGCCATGCTGGAAGCGCATTTCGCGGTGCCCATGATCGGCGCGGTGCTCAATGCCCTCAACGTACGCCTGGACGCCGAAGCCATCGCCTTCATGCTCGCCCACGGTGAAGCCAAGGTGTTGATTGCCGACCGTGAATTCCATGACGTGATCCATGCCGCAGTCGCCATGCTTGACCATCCGCCGCTGATTATCGATGTCGATGACCCGGAGTACGGTGAAGGCCAGCCGGTCAGCGCGCTGGATTATGAAGCGGTGCTGGCTGAAGGCGACCCCGAGTACGACTGGCAGTGGCCAGCAGATGAGTGGCAGGCCATTGCGCTCAACTACACCTCTGGCACCACGGGCAACCCCAAGGGTGTGGTGTACCACCATCGCGGTGCTTACCTCAATTCCCTGGGCAACCAGATGGTCTGGGCCATTGGCAACCATCCGGTGTACCTGTGGACCTTGCCGATGTTCCACTGCAACGGCTGGTGCTACCCGTGGATCATCACCGCCCTGGCCGGCGTGCATGTGTTTTTGCGCCGGGTTGATCCGCAAAAGATCCTTAACCTGATCCGCGAGCATCAGGTCACCCACTTGTGCGGCGCCCCGATTGTGCTCAACGCGCTGGTCAACATGCCAGAGTCGGCCAAGGCCGCGATCGACCACCCGGTACATGCGATGGTCGCCGGCGCTGCGCCTCCGGCCAAAGTGATTGGCGCCGTTGAAGAAATGGGCATCAAGGTGACCCATGTGTATGGCCTCACCGAGGTGTATGGCCCGGTAACTATCTGTGCCTGGCATGACAAGTGGGATGAGCAGCCGCTGGCCGAACGCGCACAGATCAAATCCCGACAGGGCGTGCGCTACCCCACGCTGGAAGGCGTGATGGTGGCCGACCCGAAAACCATGATCCCCACCCCCCGTGACGGTGAAACCATGGGCGAGATTTTCATGCGCGGCAACACGGTGATGAAGGGCTACCTGAAGAACCCCAGCGCCACGGCCGAAGCTTTCGAGGGCGGCTGGTTCCATACCGGCGACCTGGCTGTGTGCCACCCGGACGGCTACGTCGAGATTCGCGACCGCCTCAAGGACATCATCATTTCCGGTGGCGAGAACATCTCCACCATTGAGGTTGAAGGCGTGCTGTATCGCCACCCCGGCGTCATGGAAGCCGCAGTGGTAGCCCGCCCGGATGAGAAATGGGGCGAAACCCCCTGTGCGTTCATTACCCTCAAGGCCGATCACCAGCAGGTGCGCGAGGTGGAAATCATCGCCTTTTGCCGCGAACACCTGGCCGGCTTCAAGGTCCCGCGCACCGTGGTCTTCACCCTGCTGCCCAAGACCTCGACGGGAAAGGTCCAGAAGTACGTGCTGCGCGACATGGCCAAAGCCTTGTAACCACTACCCTCGAGGTTTTTTGTAATGCCTGAATTCAATGCCCCACTGCGCGACATGCGTTTCGTTCTGCACGAAGTCTTCGAGGCCCCCGCACTCTGGGCCCGGCTGCCCGCACTGGCTGACCATGTGGACGCCGATACCGCCGATGCAATTCTCGAAGAAGCGGCCAAAGTCACCGGCCAGCTGATTGCCCCGCTCAACCGCAGTGGCGACGAGGAAGGCGCCCAATGGCTGGCGGGCAAGGTCAGTACGCCCAAGGGTTTCAAGACCGCCTACGACACTTACATCGAGGGCGGCTGGGTCGGCCTGTCAGGCAACCCTGTATTCGGCGGGCTTGGCATGCCCAAGATGCTGGCCGTGCAATTCGAAGAGATGCTCTATGGTGCCAACTCCAGTTTCGCCCTGTATTCGGCGCTGACATCGGGTGCCTGCCTGGCCATTGATGCCCACGCCAGCGACGCGCTCAAAGGCACCTATCTGCCACCCATGTACGAAGGCCGCTGGGCCGGCTCCATGTGCCTGACCGAAGCCCATGCCGGCACTGACCTGGGGATTATCCGCACCCGCGCCGAACCGCTGCCGGATGGCAGTTTCACTCTCAACGGCAGCAAAATATTCATCACTGGCGGCGACCAGGACCTGACCGAAAACATCATCCATCTGGTGCTGGCCAAGCTGCCGGACGCTCCGGCCGGACCACGGGGCATCTCGTTGTTTCTGGTGCCCAAAGTGCTGGTCAATGACGACGGTTCACTGGGCCATGGCAATGCGTTGAGCTGCGGCTCCATCGAACACAAGATGGGGATCAAGGCTTCGGCCACCTGCGTGATCAACTTTGACGGCGCCCGCGGCTGGTTGATAGGCGAAGCCAACAAGGGCCTGGCGGCCATGTTTACCATGATGAATTACGAACGCCTGTCGATCGGCATTCAGGGCATCGGGTGCGCCGAGGCCTCCTATCAGAACGCCCGCACCTATGCCCGTGAGCGCCTGCAAAGCCGCGCACCGACCGGGGCCGTGGCACCGGACAAAGTTGCCGACCCGATCATCGTGCACCCCGATGTGCGACGCATGCTGCTGACCATCAAGGCCATGACCGAAGGCGGCCGGGCCTTTGCCAGTTATGTGGGCCAGCAACTGGACCTGGCCAAGTTCTCTGCCGACCCGCAGGAGCAACAGACGGCCAGTGCACTGGTGGCCTTGCTGACCCCGGTGGCCAAAGCCTTCTTTACCGACACCGGGTTCGACAGCTGCGTGCTGGGCCAGCAAGTGTTGGGTGGTCACGGTTACATTCGAGAATGGGGCCAGGAGCAATTGGTGCGTGATGTGCGCATTGCGCAGATTTACGAAGGCACCAACGGGATTCAGGCCCTGGACTTGCTGGGCCGTAAAGTGATCGCCAATGGCGGCGTAACCCTGCGCCTGTTTACCGCGCAAATTCGAGACTTCGCCGCACGGCCCGACAAGCCCTACGCCAGCGAATTGCTGGAGGCCGTGCAGCGGCTTGAGGATGTCAGCGACTGGCTACAAACACGGGCCATGACCAACCCCAACGAAACAGGCGCCGCCTGTGTCGAGTACCTGCACCTGTTCGGCTATGTGGCCTACGCCTGGCTCTGGGCGCGAATGGCCGATGTGGCGCAACGTTCGCTGGATGCCGACCCTACGTTCTATAGCGCCAAACTGGCGACCGCCCGGTTCTATTTCAGCCGTTTGCTGCCGCGTACCTTGAGCCTGGAGCAGGCCATCCGGGCAGGCTGCGCATCGTTGTTCGAGCTCGATGCCGCGAGCTTTTAAGAACCCAATAAAAACGGCGGCCCGTTCAGGGCCGCCGTGTGGTGTTGCACCCTTGCACTGAGGGCTAAATGCTCAGCTCGTCCAGCAACAACACTTCGCGATGCGCCAGCAAATCACCTACGGCGTGGGCCATCGCCTGATAGTGCGGGGTCGTTTTGTGGTGCTCGATGGCGTCCATGTCTGCCCAGCCTTCAATAAACACAAAGCATTCAGGATCACTGCGATCCACATGCAAGTCATAGAAGCGACAGCCAGGCTCGGCGCGCGAGCCTTCTACACAGGCGCGCAGTGCCTGCTCGACGGTTTTTCCATGCCCTGGCTTGGCACGCAATGTGGCAACAATTTTGATGATGTGGGGCATATCTACTTCCTGCAGCGTGCTGTGGCTTAAGCGCCCAATATTTGCGCGATTTTATCCTTGATCAAGAGCCTTTGCTCCTTGAGCTTCTTCAGCACGTCATCAGGGACACCTATGGCATCGTTGGCTTCGGCCTCAACGACTTCGGCATCTTTTTCGCTGTACTGGATAAACAGCTGGTTCAGATGAGCGTTTTCGCTGCGAAATTTGCTGACTGCCTCCTTAGTAAGCCCCAAGTCCTGTAACAAGTCGTGCTTGACTGGCATATCTACACCTCATGGACATTTCAGTTGCGGGGGTCAGGCTCTGAGGGCGAGCCCGATCAAAAATATTCAGTTCACGTTGAACCCACTTAATCAATAGCACGCAATAGGTCGCTCAGAAAGCCAAGTGAGTACTTTAGTGCCCCCTGGCCCCAACCTTCTCAGGAATGTTACACCCGTGCACAACCATGGGACGGGCCGAAACCCGTGCTCCCCGCCCCCTCCAGGGGTGGCGCCAATTTATTGACTAAAACATCCTCGGCGTTGTTATTTTGACATTTCATACCGAGAATCATGGGTTTGGGAATTTTCCGGTGATAAGATGAGTTCTTTCATACACATCGCGGACTGTAGTACTACGCTTGTTTTAGAAAATGTAGACCGTGCACCTCTAAAAAAAATTAGATGGGTCAGACTTGCTAATCTGATGGTGGCCATATGATTGGCGCCATAAACAAGTTGACCCACGAAGCCATCACGCATTGCTCCTTCTGGAGAGCAGCGGAACAGGCTTTGAAACATGTTTTTCCCCGGGGGGAGATAACGCTTGGTTCCTATCAGTTTGTCCATACATGGATTTCTGGATCAACAAGTCCAGATGTGTTCAGGCAGTGTGTATTGGGTCACGGTGGATCAGCCGGCTGACGCAAGACTACTGGCCCGGCAATTCATTGAAGAGATCCCCGAGCACGTGCCCGCCACACTGATTGCCGGCGCCGGCTCGGTGCAAGACATCATCAGCGACCTCGCTCCCGATCGCGGTCCCGACAAGCTCAAGCTGTTCGAAATCGGCAAAAAGTTCATCGAGCCCGGGCTGGCCACGCTGACCCGCGACCTTAGTCGTGCACGCATTGTGCCTTCAAGTCAGATCCTGCTGGTTCTGCCTGCAAGCAGCTGGGGTGACAGCACCACGGCGTCCCAACTGCAACGCTGGTGTGAGCGCATGTGCGCGTGGCTGCTGGAACGCAATGCAACACTATTGGTGATCACCTACGGTGAAGCGGCGCTGCTGCATACCGAGTTACTGCAACTGAACCAGACCCTGGCCGGTCTGAGCCGCCTGTATCGCTACAACGGCGATGTGCGCTACCACTTGCACTTCTGGCACAACGAGCTGGGCGTCACTGCCGGTCAGGAGTTCAAACTGTCGGACCAGGGCAATGCCCTGACCCTGATCCCGCAAACCGAAATCGATACCCAACCCCGGGTCGCTGACGATCAGCACGTGTACTTCGCCGAGCGCACCGTGCTGGAAGGCGCGCCGTCGATGTCCAAGCACTGGTACCTGTTCGAGAGCCGCGAAGCATTGCTTGAGGCTGCCCAGACAGCCCGTGCGGCCACCATCATTGTGGGCATCGACAACAGTTACCAGCTGCTGGAACTGGCGCAGCAGCTGCACGACTTGCGCGAGCAAAGCGGCCCCGAGCTGAAAATCGTGGTGCGGGAAATGGAACCCTCCGTGCGCTACCGCGATGAGCGCCTGCTGCTGGCGTGCGGGGCCAACCTGATTGTTCCCCACGGCACCCTGCTCTCACGGTTTTTGAGCATGATCGAAAGCATCCAGGGCCAGCGATGGCAATACAGCCAGAACATCGATTTCGAGACCCTGCTTGAACGTCAGCGCCCGCCGCAGATTCGCGGGCTGATCAGCCCCCGTGATTTCTATGAAGCCGTTGCACAGATCTATAAAGACAGTTCAGGCGAAGTCACCCATCAGCTGATGAAATTCCAGCCGGTACCGGGGCTTGGCGAAGAGCTGTTTTTGAATCAGATGTGCCTGCGCCGTTTCGGTGACATTGCCTGCCTGCTTGGCGGCGAGCTGTACCTGTTCCTGTTTGCCTGCCGCGCGGACGGTCTGGACCCGGCCCTGGGCAACATCTGCCGCCTGCCCTGGCGTGACATGTTCACTGAACGCCGTGTTCTGAGCGGGTTATCCGAGCTGCCTGCAGAAGTCTTCATGCAGGCCGGGCCGGTGCCGTCGTACTTGCATATCCCCGTCGAGAGCCCGGCAATCGTGCCAATGGCCGGCGCCAGCGAATGTGCGCCGCTGGCCCCTCAAAGAATAACGCTGCCTATCAGTGAGCCACAGTCATGACGTTTGCAGAGCTGATTGATGTCATCGCATTGACCTGCGTGGTGACCGTACTGCTGACGCTGTTTTCGCAGCGCATACGAATAGCCCTGAAGAATCATTTCGGGCAGTACCTGTCACCTCGTTATATGAAATCACGCGGCGTTCGACGCCGTGTGCCTGCCAGCCCTGCTCAGAGAACGCCCGATGAGTCTGTTTAAATCTGACGCCCCGGCGCAAAAAATTGCAGGCCCCTGGCGCGGTCTGGGCGCCTGGAACCTGTATTTTCTGGCCAAATTCCTGCTGGCCTGGACGGGCCATCTGAATTTTCAGGTCCTGCCCAATCTGATCTTTGCCGTGGTATTGCTGATCCCTGTTGCTAACCCGTTGTTGCGCCGTGCGCGCACGCTGATTGCCATCCCCGTGGCCGTGGCCCTGCTGTATCAGGACACCTGGTTCCCGCCGTTCAGCCGCTTGCTCGCGCAGCCCGGCGTACTGGATTTCTCGTTCGACTATATAGTCGAGCTGCTGGGACGCTTTATCGACTGGCAAGTGTGCGCCATGTTGCTGCTGTTGATCGTTGGCTACATGTTCCTCAACCAGTGGGTGCGCCTGACCACACTCACCCTGCTGGGTTTTGCCTGGCTGGGCATGGGCAACCTGCAATGGCTGCTGCCACCTACGGCCGCGCCGCTGATGGCCGGCACTCCGGCGGCAACCGGCAATACCAGCAGCGCGGGCGAGCCCGACGACGCGACGCTCAACGGTTACCTGGACAAGTTCTACCTCAGCGAATCGACCCGCAAGGTCGAGTTCAAAGAGCCCGCGGTCAAGCCGCCACCCTTTGACCTGTTGGTAATCAACATTTGCTCCATGGCCTGGGACGACCTGGATGCAGTGGGTCTGCGTGACAACCCGCTGTTTGGCCAGATGGACGTGATTTTCGACAACTTCAACTCAGCCACGGCGTACAGCGGCCCTGCCGCCATTCGCCTGTTGCGCGCCAGCTGTGGCCAGACATCCCACACCCAACTGTACAAGCCACCGGCAGACCAATGCCTGCTGTTCGACGACTTGCGCAAGCTCGGGTTTACCGATGAGTTGATGCTCAACCACACCGGGGCATTCGACGGTTTCCTTCAGGAAGTTCGCGAACAGGGCGAACTGCCGCCGCCGGCGCTGGGTGTTACCCCGCCAGGCCTGCCGCGCAACTACGTCGGTTTTGACGGCTCACCGATCTGGCGTGACCGTGATGTGTTGAGCAAGTGGTGGCAGCACCGTATTGCCGAAAACACACCCAACATGGCGCTGTTCTACAACACCACCAGTTTGCACGACGGCAACCGGCAAGTGCTGGCTGACGGCGGCACCCAACCTGCCGACTACAGCAGCCGGGCGCAGATCTTGCTCGATGACCTCAATGCCTTCCTCAAGGAACTGCAAAAAAGCGGTCGTCGCGTAGTAGTGGCTATCGTGCCCGAGCATGGCGCAGCGCTGCATGGTGACCGGATGCAAATTGCCGGCATGCGCGAAATCCCGAGCGACTCCATTACCCATGTGCCGGTGGGCATCAAGCTGATCAACATGGGCGACAACGCGCAAACCGCACCGGTTCATGTCACTGAGCCAAGCAGTTACCTGGCCGTGGCAGAAATCATTTCCCGGCTGTATGCCGACCCTGCGCTCAGTAATGGCCAGAGCGTGGACTGGTCGAAGCTGCTGACCGATCTGCCACAAACCCCGAAAGTATCGGAAAACTCAGGGACAGTTGTGCTCGATTACAACGGCAAGCCCTATGTGCGAATCAAGGAGAACGGTGGATGGCTACCCTACCCACAGCGGTTCAAATAAGTGCCGATATCCTTTCGCGCAAAGAGCGGGCCGATGACATTGCACGCCTCAAGTCGATGATGGAATTGCACGCCCTGGATTATGTCGACGTGTCGGCGAACATGGAGCTGCTGCAGGCCTTCGAGCGCTGGCCATTGCTGGCCTATCTGGAATCACGCTACAAGCAGCCTCTGGATCTGCAAAAAGACCCGGAGCAAGCCCCATGATTGCAATGAGTTTACGTGGCGTTCGCGGTGGCGTAGGGACCAGTTCGACTCTGGCGGCCCTGGGGTACGCGTTGCATGAGCTGGGCCAGAAAGTCCTGTTGGTGGACATGTGCCCGGAGAATTCCCTGGGCCTGCATTTCAACCTGGACCTGGCTCCGCAAGAGGGCTGGGCCCGGGCAACCCTGGACCAGCAACCCTGGCATGAACATGCCTGGAGTGTTGAACCCGGCCTGTGTGTGCTGCCTTACGGGCAGCTGCAACCGGCAGAATACAATCAGCTCGACACCTTGTTGCTGGAGCAGCCTCAACTCTGGAGCCAGCGCCAGGCCGCGCTGGGGAATGCCTTTGACTGGGTGCTCTTCGATTTGCCGCAGCGTTTGCCGGGGCATGTGGCCAACCCGCACTGCAACCTTGCGATCATGGTGCTCAATGCCGATGCCGCGTGCCATGTGCTGCTGCAACCGCAACTTGCCCAAACACCGCTGTTCCTGATCAACCGATACGATGCCGCCAGCCAGCTGCAACGCGATCTGGTACTGATCTGGCAACATCGCTATGCCCATGCTCTTGTCCCCTTGAGCCTGCACGCCGACGAAGCCATGGGCGAAGCGCTGGCCAGAAGCGAGCCGGCCGGCCGTTATTCGCCGGGGAGCCTGATTGCCCACGACATTATCAGCCTGGCCAGTTGGTGCCTGCTGCGTGGCAGTCGGAAGGGAGGCATGAATGGCTGAGCACTGGTTCCCCTATACCTATCTGCGACGTGAGCAGAACTGCACACGTTTCACCGCCTTCACGCTGGCCGTGATCCAGGCCGTGGGCTGGATCTTCCTGCGCCTTGAGTCACCCAACTGGAAGGCCCTGCGTGAACAGCGTCGGCGCTTGTACCCGCACCTGGCCGACAAGCGCGCCACCATTGGCGACCCGTTGCGCTACGTCGTGCAAACCCTGTGGTTGCTGCTGGTACGCACCCCCGATCAGGACAAGACAGGCCGTCAACGTATCCGCTGGCGTGTGGGCTCAGCCCTGTCGGCCTTGCTGGCAATAGTGCAGCGGCCATGGAACCTGCTGTCCAATTCCTTTGAGCGACTGCCAGCAGCCATCAGCCCGCAAGTGAATAAAGGCTCCCATTGGTGGAGCAACATGCACTGGCCGGTGCGCAAGGTGCTTTACATCGCCATTGGCGTTTTGGCGCTGGTATTGATCCTGATCTGTATCACCGAGCCCTTCGGCTATCTTGCGCAGCTGGTCTTCGTTGTCTTGCTGTGGGTGCTGGCCATGCTGGTGCGGCGAATGCCGGGGCGTTTCCCGACCCTGCTGATGATCGTGTTGTCCGTGATCGTCTCGTGCCGCTACCTGTGGTGGCGTTACACCTCGACCCTGAACTGGAATGACAACCTTGACCTGATCTGCGGCCTGATTCTGCTGGTGGCCGAGACCTACTCCTGGTTGATCCTGTTGCTGGGCTACGTGCAAACCTCATGGCCGCTTAACCGCCAGCCGGCGCAACTGCCCCCGGACCCGGAGCAATGGCCGGTGGTGGATCTGCTGATCCCGACCTACAACGAAGAGTTGTCCGTGACCCGTGGCACGGTGTACGCGGCACTGGGCATCGACTGGCCAAAAGACAAGTTGCGCATCCACTTGCTCGATGACGGCAACCGTCCCAGCTTCAAGACGTTCGCGGATGAAGTGGGCATCAACTACATCGCCCGCACCGACAACCGCCATGCCAAGGCCGGCAACCTGAACCATGCGCTGACTCTGATCGACGGCGACCTGGTGGCGATTTTCGACTGCGACCACATGCCTGCCCGCTCCTTCCTGCAATTGACCGTGGGCTGGTTTCTGCGCGACCCGAAACTGGCACTGGTGCAAACCCCGCACCACTTCCTGTCGCCGGACCCGTTCGAGCGCAACCTGGGCACGTTCCGTAACCGCCCCAACGAAGGCGAGTTGTTCTACGGCCTGATCCAGGACGGCAACGACATGTGGAACGCCGCGTTTTTCTGCGGTTCCTGCGCCATCGTGCGGCGTACCGCGATTGACTCCATTGGCGGATTTGCTGTCGAAACCGTGACCGAGGATGCACACACCGCCTTGCGCTTGCACCGCAATGGCTGGACCTCCGCCTACTTGCGTATCCCCCAGGCAGCCGGCCTTGCGACCGAAAGCCTGTCCGCGCATATCGGCCAGCGCATCCGCTGGGCCCGGGGCATGGTGCAGATTTTCCGGACCGACAACCCACTGCTGGGCAAGGGCCTGACGATCTTCCAGCGCATTTGCTACACCAACGCCATGATGCACTTTCTGGTGGGGTTGCCGCGTCTGGTGTTCCTCACCGCGCCCCTGGCCTTTCTGGTGCTGCACGCCTACATCATCTATGCGCCGGCAGTGATGATCCTGCTTTACGTGTTGCCGCACATGATCCACGCCAGCCTGACCAACTCACGGATGCAAGGCGCGTATCGCCAGACATTCTGGGGCGAGGTCTACGAAACGGTGCTGGCCTGGTACATCGCCCGGCCGACCACCGTGGCCCTGTTCAGCCCTTCGCGGGGCAAGTTCAACGTCACGGCCAAGGGCGGCATGATGGAGGAGAACCAGTTCGACTGGCAGACCGCCAAACCCTATCTGGTGCTGTCGCTGCTCAACGTGCTCGGTCTGGGTTTTGCCGTGTGGCGCCTGTTTACCGGGCCCAAGGACGAGATCTTCACCGTCATCGTCAGCGTGCTGTGGGTGGTTTACAACCTGCTGATCATCGGTGCCGCCGTTGCGGTGGCGGCCGAAGTGCGCCAGGTGCGCAACACCCACCGGGTACTCACCCGCTTGCCGGGCGCGATCAAACTGACCGACGGGCACAGCTACCCCTGCGAACTGCTCGACTACTCGGACGGCGGGGTTGGTTTGCAATTGAACCAGCCGCAACAACTGCCCGTCGGCACGCCGGTTTCGCTGATCCTTCAGCGGGGTAACCGAGAGTTTGTGTTCAACGGCATTCTGACCCGTTCGCGCGACATGTTCATGGGCCTGAGCTTTGCTCAGTTGCCGCCCGAACAAAAAATCGCATTCGTTCAGTGCACCTTTGGCCGCGCCGATGCCTGGCTGGATCACAACAGCGGGTTTGAAGCCGACAAGCCGATCCAGAGCCTTAAAGAAATTCTCGCCCTGGGCGTCAAAGGCTATTACCGCCTTTATGAATATTTGCCTGAGTGGGTCCGCGTCATTGCTCGACCTTTCTTGCGCGCTCTTCAGTGGCTGGGCAGCTTTTTGCCGCGCATGCCCAAAGCATCCACCCCCCTTATCTCCCGGCCAGTGAGCAGATCATGAGTCGTCTAACTAAAAAAGCTGTCTTCGCCAGCCTCGCGCTGATGACCTTCGCCTCACAACTGATGTCGGCCCCCTTGCCCCTTCCGGGCAATTTGCCTGCGGCCACACCGGTGTCCACCACCGGGTTTGCCCAGACGGACCAGACTCTGCCGAGCTGGCCGGTCACCTATACGTTTGAGCAACTGGGGCGCGCCTCTGACAGCTTGCTGCTGGGTATCAGCAGCGCCGAACAGGTGGAATTCAGCCTGCGTCGCGACCGGATTGCCAGCGATGCCAGCCTGCAGCTGGAGTACACCCCTTCGCCGGCACTGATCCCGACGATTTCACATATCCGGGTTTACCTTAACGACGTGCTGATGGGCGTAGTGCCTATCGAGAAAGATCAGCTCGGGCGTAAAACCACGCAAAAAATGGCCCTTGATCCGCGACTGATCTCGGACTTCAACCGGGTGCGCCTGGAGTTTGTCGGCCACTACACCGACATATGCGAAGACCCGGCCAACAGCACCTTGTGGGTCAATATCAGCCGTGGCAGCGGCATCACCCTGCAAGAGCAGGCGCTGAGCGTGCAAAACGATCTGGCGTTTTTCCCGCTGCCCTTCTTCGACCCACGCAACAGCAGCAAGCTTGAACTGCCGTTTGTGTTCGCCGCCAACCCGACCCTGGGTGAACAGAAAGCGGCCGCCATTCTGGCCTCGTACTTCGGTAGCCAGTCCAACTGGCGCGGTGCGCACTTCCCGGTGTTGTTCGATAACCTGCCGGGCGTACAAAGCAAGGATGCGATCCAGCCGACCGTGGTGTTCGCCACCAACGATCACCGCCCGGCCTTTATGAGCGACCTGGAGAAATTCCCGGCCGTGACAGCCCCCGTGGTCGAGATGATCGACCACCCGGACGCGCCTTACAGCAAGATCCTGCTGGTCATGGGCCGTAACGAAGAAGACCTCGCCACCGCCGCCAAGGCTCTGGCCCTGGGCGGTCACCTGTTACGCGGCTCACGCGTGACCATCGACAATGTCCAGGAGCTGCAACCGCGCAAACCTTACGATGCCCCGGCATGGATGCGTACCGACCGGCCAGTACGATTTGCCGAACTGATCTCCTACCCGCAACAGTTGCAAGTCAGCGGGCTGCAACCGCGCCCGATTACCCTGGACATCAACCTGCCGCCTGACCTGTTCGTATGGCGTAACCAGGGTATCCCGCTGCGCACCCAGTACCGCTATACCGCGCCGTCGGCCAGTGATGACTCGAACCTGAGCATCAGCCTCAACGACCAGTTCATCACCAGCCTGCCGCTCAAGCGCAAAGACACCAGCAACCTCGAAGAACTGCGCCTGTCGGTGCTGTCCAACGACACCGCCAACGTCAACGACAAATTGATCGTACCCTCGCTCAAGATCGGTGACCGCAACCGCCTGCGCTTCGACTTCAACTTCGCCAGCACCATGGGCAGTTCCCAGCGCGACCGTTGCCAGACCATCCTGCCGACCAACACCCAGGCGATCATCGACGAAGACTCGACTATCGACATGTCCGGCTATCACCACTACCTCAGCATGCCGGACCTCAAGGCATTCGCCCGCAGTGGCTTCCCGTTCAGCCGCATGGCCGACATGTCCGAATCCATCGTGGTAGTACCGTCCAAAAGCACACCGACCCAAATCAGCACCCTGCTTGAAACCGTGGCCAGCATTTCTGCCCGTTCGGGCTATCCGGCCTTCGGCGTGCGCTTGAGCGATGACTGGCAAACGGCGTCCAAACAGGATGCCGATCTGCTGTTGCTGGGCGAAATGGCCCCGGACCTGCGCGACAACCCGGACCTGAACGTTCTGCTGCAACGCCAGCGCGACATGCTGGTACAGCCTTACGGCACCACCCCCATCGACGCAAACAATCGCCGCAGCCTTAAACCGGACGCACGCAACCAGCCCGCCAATAAGGTTGAAGTGACAGCCCAGGCGCCGATCGCGGCAATCGTGGGCATGCAGTCGCCCAGCCACAACCAGCGCAGCATTGTCGCGCTGCTGGGCAATGATGACGCCGACTACAACCTGTTGCGTGAAGTGATGGGCGACAGCGGCAAGCTGGATGCTGTCTCGGGCTCCGTCTCACTGGTGCGCAGCAGCGGCGTTTACAGCCAGCTGGTGGGCGATCAGTACTTTGTCGGCAACCTGCCGTGGTACCTGCTGCTGTGGTATCAACTGTCCGAGCACCCGGTACTGCTGGCCGTGCTGGCCGTAATCAGTGTGCTGCTCACTGCCTTCCTGCTGTGGCGTGCCCTGAGCTGGGCGGCCAACCGCCGACTGCACAAGGATGACTAAGGCCATGCAACGGCTTGCGGCACTCGCCCTGACTTCAGCCCTGGGCTGCGCACCTCTGGTGGCGAGTGCGGCAGCCTGTGACTGGCCGGCCTGGGACAGCTACAAGGGCGCCATGATGAGCGCCGACGGGCGCATCATTGATGGCTCGTCGGCGAAAATGGCCACCACGTCCGAGGGTCAGAGCTACGGGCTGTTTTTTGCCTTGCTGGCCAACGACAAGAAAAGCTTCGCCAGCATTCTTGAGTGGACCCGCAACAACCTGGCGGGCGGCAACCTTGAAGCGCATTTGCCGGCGTGGCAATGGGGGCTTGGCAAAAACGGCAAGTGGCAGATCCTGGACCCCAACAATGCCAGCGACGCCGATCTGTGGATCGCCTACAGCCTGCTCGAAGCCGGTCGGCTGTGGCAGTTGCCAGAGTACGTGACGCTGGGCCAAAACCTGCTCTGGCGCAGTGCGGCGCAAAGCCTGCGCAAATTGCCCGGGCTGGGCCTGATGCTGTTGCCGGGTGATATCGGTTTTGACAGCCCTAAAGGCTGGCGCCTCAACCCCAGCTATTTGCCGCCGCAACTGCTGGCACGCTTTGCCCGGATCGCACCCATCTGGGCAGAACTTGGGAGCAACCAGCAGCGCATGCTGATCGAGGGGTCCCCCAAGGGGTTTG
The DNA here is from genome assembly GCF_900106095.1 of Pseudomonas deceptionensis. Lineage (NCBI taxonomy): Bacteria > Pseudomonadati > Pseudomonadota > Gammaproteobacteria > Pseudomonadales > Pseudomonadaceae > Pseudomonas > Pseudomonas deceptionensis. Next base: position 3,595,278 of record NZ_FNUD01000002.1, read on the forward strand.
CGCCTGACTGGTTGTTGTGGAAAGCCGCCGGGGGCTGGGCCCCCGACAGCAAAAAAGACGGCTCGCTGGGCGACTACGATGCCATTCGTGTCTACCTGTGGGTCGGCATGCTGGCGCAGGACGCACCCAATCGCCAAACCCTGCAAAAGCACTTCGCCCCCATGGCCAGCCTCACGCAAACGCTGGGCTATGTGCCAGAAAGCGTGAATGCCTTGACCGGTACATACACCGGAACCGGTCCGGTGGGGTTCAGCGCTGCAATGCTGCCACTGCTGGCCAGCCTGAACTCCCCCGCGCTCGCGGTACAACAGCAAAAGATTCAGCAACAGCCGCCCGCGGCCGATGCTTATTACAACCAGTCACTGCTGCTGTTTGGTCAGGGCTGGGATGAACAACGCTATCGCTTTGACAAGGATGGTCAGCTATTACCTGCGTGGATAGAAACATGCCAAAAATAACAACATGGGCTTTCTTGCTCGGTGGTTTGTCCACCGCAGCCATCGCACAACCGACCACCGTGCAGGAGCAGCAACAGTGGCTACTGGAGCAGGTGCGGGTCGGTGAGGCCATGTACCGCGAGGACCTGGTACGCGCCTCATTGGCCCGATTGCAGTTGATCGCACCGAACAACCCCCAGGCGCTGGTGGCATCGATTCGCCAGGCAATACTGGATAAAAAGCCTGAATTGGCCCAGCAACTCCTTGCTCAACTGCAAAGTGTTGCCCCCAATTCTGCGGCACTGCGTCAGGGCCAGAGCCTGATGAAGTTGCAAGACCCGCAAAGCCAGAAAGACTTGCAGCAGGCGCGGCTGTTTGCCGCCGCGGGGCGACCGGAAGAAGCGGCGGCGATCTTCGAGCGCCTGTTTGGTGATGCCCCGCCGGATTTCGCCACGGCGCTGGAGTATCTGCGCATCCGCAGCAACATCGCGGGTCAGCACCCAAAAGTCATCGAGCAACTGCAGGTACTGGATAAACAGTACCCTGGCAACGCAGGCCTGCGCCAAACCTTGGCCGACCTGTTGTTCCGGGAAAATCGCCCCCAGGAAGCCCTGGCCGTACTGCAACAACTGTCCACCGACCCGCTTGCCAGCAAAGCGGCGGCCGAACGTGAATACACCTACCTCAGCAGCTTGCCCGTCGATCGATCGACAGCTCAGGCCTGGCAGGCGTTTGTAACGCGCTACCCGTCTTCCCCGCTCATTGGTGAAGCCAGTAAAAACCTGCAGCAACAGCAGCACTTGCTCGGTGACCCGGCATGGAACGCCGGCGCCCAAGGCAAGCAGATGATCGACCAGTCCCGCAACCCGGTGGCGGCTGAAGCCAAGTTGCGTCAGGCCCTCAAGCAATACCCCGATGACCCGACCCTTTATGGCGCACTGGGTATGGCCCTGTTCCGCCAGAGCCGGTACTCCGAGGCCAACACCAACTTCGCCACGGCGCGGACCAAGGAACAGGACACGTCCAACATCAGCAAATGGCAGGACCTGATGGACGCCAGTCACTACCGGATGCTGCTCAGCCAGGGCGACAAGGCCCTCGAACAAAACAACCCGGCCGCGGCGCGCAACGCCTACGCCCAAGCCCGCAAGACCAAGCCGGGGGACGCCGACCCGCTGATCGGTCTGGCCAATGTTGCCCGTGCCGAGCACGATGACATCCAGGCCGAAGCCCTGCTGTTGCAGGCCCGCCGTCTGGAGCCTACTAACGGCAGTGCCGTGCGTGGCCTGATGCGGTTGTACAGCGCGCAGTCCCCGGAAAAGGCCAAGAGCTTCCTCGACAGCCTGCCCGCTTCGAGCCAGAAGGACTTCGCCGGCCTGCGCCAAAGCATTGAACTGGACGAACTGAATCAGCAAGCCGCCACGGCCGAAGCCAACAAGGACTGGCCGAAAGTGGTGGCCCTGTTGAGCAAGATCCGCGACAAAACCCCTGATGAGCCCTGGCTGACCTACCGCCTGGCCAATGCCCAGCGCCAGATCAATCAACCCGGCCCCGCCGATGACAGTTTCAAGCAGTTGATGCGCCGCCAGGGGAAAAACCCTGAGGCCGTGTATGCCTACGCACTGTATCTGTCGTCCAGCGACCGCGATGCCAGCGCCTTGAGCACGCTGGAACAACTGCCAAGGTCTCAATGGACCGACTCCATGCGTGAATTGGACGCTCGCTTGCAACGCAACGAGCTGATTGCCCGCGCCGACCGTCTGCGAGCGGCCGGCCAAGAGCCCGAAGCCATTGCCCTGTTGATGAGCAAACCGGACACCAGCGAGCTGATGACGGTCGCCGGCTGGGCCCAGGAGCGTGGTGATTACGCCCAGGCGCAAAACCTCTACAGCCAGGTATTGAAAAGCCAGCCGGACAACACCGAGGCACGACTGGGGCAAATCGAGACCCTGATTGCCAGCAAACAGTTGCCCGCCGCCCGTCAGCAACTGGCACAGTTCCAGCCCGCCACTGGCACCGTGCTGACCTCGTCGCAACTGCGCCGCGTGGCCAACTCGTGGGCCGCTGTGGGTGAACCCGACAAAGCCCGGGCAATGTACACACAGTTGCTCAATACCCCGCAGGCCGACCCGCTGATGTACCGCGATGCGGCACGGCTGATCGCTGCCAAGGAGCCGCAACAGGCGCTGGATTATTACGCCAAAAGCATGGCCACGGCCGGGTTGATCAGCCCTGAGCAGGCCAACCCCCGTGACGACCGCGCCATGACGATGGCCAGCCGCGAAAAGGACGATGATCAATGGCTGGCACGTAGTCTGCGCAGCGACGTGGATGAGCTGTACCAACGGCAGAACCCGACATTGCACTTGTACACCGACTACGGCTGGCGTTCGGACAGCGCATCTGCAGGCACGTCGGATACAGATACCCGGACCACCATTCTGCAACTGGACTTGCCGGTTTCCGACGGCACAGGATTTGTACGCGCTGAACAGCTCGATATGGATGCCGGCAAATTCAAGGCCGACCCGGACGGCCTGGTTCGCGAGAACTACGGTACCTGTGGTGTGTCGGTAAGGCGCAAAGGCACCACCGGCCCGGATTTCTCGGGCTGTGATGACCGCTCGCAATCGGCCAACGGCACCATGATGGCGGCCGGGTGGAAGAACGAGGTGTGGAACGTCGATATCGGGCGCACACCCGACACCTTCAAAGTTCCCAACTGGCTGGGCGGCGTGGGCTACAGCAGCAAGATTGGCTCATTGGGCTGGACCCTGACCGGTTCGCGTCGCCCCATGAGCAACTCGATCCTGTCTTACGCCGGCGCAAAGGACCTCAATACCGGCGTCACCTGGGGCGGCGTGACTTCCAACGGCGTGACCTTGAGCCTGAGCCACGACGAAGGGGGCGTGGATGGCGTATGGGCCAGTTTCGGGCAGCACTGGTTGCGCGGCAAGAATGTGGAAGACAACCACAAGAGCACAGCCATGGCGGGTTACTACTATCGCCTGGTCGAGCGCGCCGACGAGCGTATGCGCACCGGCCTGACACTGATGTATTGGGGTTATGACAAGGACCTGAGCGAGTACACCCTGGGCCAGGGCGGCTACTACAGCCCACAGAAGTACTACTCGATCGGCGTGCCGCTGAACTATGCGTTCCGTACCGCTAACTGGTCGGTGTCACTGGAAAGTTCGGTGAGCTGGTCGTATGCCAAGACCGATGCCAACGACCTGTATCCGCTGAGCGGGTTGAACGACAAGCTGTTGCAGCAACTGGACAATGCAGGCTTCGAGCTGTCCGATGGCCTGGGGCAGACGTCGGGCGGCAGCAGCACCGGCATCGGCTACCGCGTGCAGGGGCTGGCAGAACGCAGGTTGACGGACAATCTGGTGCTGGGGGGTGGCTTGCTCTATCAACACAGTGACAGCTACGCGCCAAGCCGGGCGATGCTGTACCTGCGTTACACCTTCGATGTGTGGCAAGGCAACTTGCCAATGCCGGTGCAGCCGCTGATCCCGTATGCCGACTTCAGGTAACAACGCAACTGCATAAACGTAGCAGCTGCCGCAGCCTGCGGCAGCTGCTACGGGCCTTAGCGTTTGACCGGTGTACGCATGGTCACAAACTCTTCGGCGGCCGTCGGGTGTACCCCGATGGTTTCGTCGAAGTGCTGTTTGGTTGCACCCGCTTTCAAGGCAATCGCCAGGCCCTGCACGATCTCCCCTGCCTCCGGGCCTACCATATGGCAACCCAGCACCTTGTCGGTGTCGGCGTCGACCACCAGTTTCATCAGCGTACGTTCCTGGCACTCGGTGAGGGTCAGTTTCATAGGGCGGAAGCTGCTCTCGAAAATCTGCACCTTGTGCCCGGCTTCAATGGCCTGCTCTTCGCTCAGGCCCACTGTGCCGATGTTGGGCAGGCTGAACACCGCCGTCGGGATCATCCGGTAATCCACCGGGCGATACTGCTCAGGCTTGAACAGGCGGCGTGCTACGGCCATGCCTTCTGCCAGCGCCACCGGTGTCAGCTGAACGCGACCAATCACGTCGCCAATGGCCAGGATCGACGGCTCGGCGCTCTGGTAAAGATCGTCCACTTCCACAAAGCCGCGTTTGTCCAGTTTCACCCCGGTGGTTTCGAGCCCAAGGTTATCCAGCATCGGGCGACGCCCCGTGGCGTAGAACACGCAATCGGCCATCAACTCGCGACCATCCTTGAGCGTGGCTTTCAGGCTGCCGTCAGGCTGCTTGTCGATACGCTCGATATCGGCGTTGAACTGCACGTCCATGCCGCGCTTGGTCAGCTCCTCGTGCAAATGCTTGCGCACTGCACCGTCAAAACCGCGCAGGAACATGTCACCGCGATACAGCAAGGACGTTTTGGCGCCCAGTCCATGGAAAATCCCGGCGAACTCAACCGCGATATAACCACCCCCCACCACCAGCACGCGCTTTGGCAACTCTTTGAGGAAGAACGCCTCATTGGAGCTGATCGCGTGCTCATGGCCCGGGATCTCGGGGATCTGTGGCCAGCCACCGGTGGCGATCAGAATGTGTTTGGCGGTATGGCGCTGACCGTTGACTTCCACTTCGTTGGGGCCGGTCAGCCTGGCGTGGCCTTCGATCAGGGTCACACCACTGTTGACCAGCAGGTTGCGGTAAATGCCGTTCAGGCGATTGATCTCGCGATCCTTGTTGGCAATCAGCGTCGTCCAGTCAAATTTCGCCTCACCCAGGCTCCAGCCAAACCCGGAGGCCTGCTCGAAATCCTCAGCGAAGTGCGCACCGTAAACCAGTAGCTTTTTAGGCACACAACCGACGTTAACGCACGTACCGCCCAAATAACGGCTCTCGGCCACGGCCACTTTTGCGCCGAAACCTGCAGCAAAACGCGCAGCACGCACGCCGCCGGAACCCGCACCAATTACAAACAAATCAAATTCGTAGGCCATTTCTATCTCCCAGGCAGTCCATCAGCATAATCACTCCAGCGCGATTGACCAGCGCCAGAGGTTGTCGAAGGCAAAAAAACGAAAAAGCCACCCGAGGGTGGCTTTCTTTTGAAGCGCTCTACAGGCCGGGGCTATTAGTAAGCTTTACCGGTTTTGTAGAAGTTTTCGAAGCAGAAGTTGGTAGCTTCGATGTAGCCTTCAGCGCCGCCGCAGTCAAAGCGCTGGCCCTTGAATTTGTAAGCAATCACGCAACCGTTTTGCGCCTGTTTCATCAGGGCGTCGGTGATCTGGATTTCTCCGCCTTTGCCCGGCTCGGTCTGCTTGATCAGCTCGAAAATGTCCGGGGTCAAGATGTAACGGCCGATAATGGCCAGGTTGGACGGTGCATCTTCAGGTGCCGGTTTTTCAACCATGTTGCGCACGCGGTACAGGTCATCGCCGATCATTTCGCCAGCGATCACGCCGTACTTGTTGGTCTCTTGCGGATCAACTTCCTGGATCGCGATGATGGTGCAACGGTACTGGTTGTACAGCTTGACCATCTGCGTCAGGACGCCGTCGCCTTCCAGGTTGACGCACAAGTCGTCCGCCAGTACGACCGCGAACGGTTCGTCGCCGATCAACGGGCGGCCGGTCAGGATGGCATGACCCAGGCCTTTCATTTCGGTCTGACGGGTGTACGAGAACGAACACTCGCTCAGCAGGCGGCGGATACCGACCAGGTACTTTTCCTTGTCCGTGCCCTTGATCTGGTTTTCCAGCTCATAGCTGATGTCGAAGTGGTCTTCAAGAGCGCGTTTGCCGCGGCCCGTGACGATCGAAATTTCAGTCAAGCCAGCATCCAGTGCTTCTTCAACCCCGTACTGGATCAGTGGCTTGTTCACCACCGGCAGCATTTCTTTAGGCATGGCCTTGGTCGCTGGCAAAAAGCGAGTGCCGTAACCGGCTGCTGGGAACAAGCATTTCTTGATCATATGAGTCCTTAAAGGGGCGTACGTTCCAATTTTGGCGCAGTCTAATCAGGCGGCATCGACGTTACAATGCCTCCCGATAGCAAACCGATGCCAACTTAGATAAAAAAAATCCCGTTAGTTCCTTGACGGGAGATTTTGATTGTCGATTGCGGTGCTGGAACCAATGAAATAGCACACTTGTCTGCTTGTAAAGGCATTAACACTTACTTGATGCCCTTACGCTATCATCCCCCCATTAATCCAGCCAATCAGGCAGCTCGTCGATGTCCGCAACAGTCAGTGTCAACGGTTATGAAATCAAACCCGATGAATCGGGCCAATGGTGTGTGTTTGACGCATCGGGTGAGAACATTGCAGGTCCTTTCAGCTCGCAAGAGGCCGCTGTAGAGGTCGCTTCGGTGCTTCAGGACCAGCCTGCCCCGCCCGCCCGCCGGCGCAACAAAAAATAAACAAGCCCATTTTCGTGATGATCACACTACGATGAAAAAAATTCTCACATTGCTCGCTCTGGTTTCGCTTGGTGGCTGTGCTACGGCGTCCAACACCTACCTTGCTGACGGCAAGCAAGGGTTGAGCATAGACTGCTCTGGCGAAGCCATGTCGTGGGCCAAGTGCTACGAGAAGGCAGAAGCCTCTTGTGCTGGCACCGGCTATACCATTATCGGCACCGATGGTACCCCTGCGCTCGAGGAGCAAGACAAGACCCTGGGCGTTGATGTCGGTAATTTCAAAAGCCGCAACATTGTGGTGGCATGCAAATAGCTTGCTGAGTGATGCCGCTAAAGCGCAAGGCTTTAGCGGCAATCAGGGATTACTTTGTACCTTGCCCGATCAGCACGCCATTCACGGTTTGGCCGTAAACGTTTACCCCGTCATTCGCATGAAACTTGACCCTGGTTTTCTCCACTGAACCCTCGACCAGACGCGGGTCCTGTGGGCGTTCGTGGGTGTTTACATACGCAGCCACATCCCATGCCTGCTCGTCGCTCAGGCTGTTGGCCTTGCCCAGCGGCATGTTGTGCTTGATGAATGAGGCAGCCGTGTTGATACGGTGCATGCCGGCCCCCCAGTTGTAGGACTCCTTGCCCCATAGCGGCGGCATCACGTAATCATCGCCTGCCTTTTGCCCTTGCCCGTTATCGCCATGACAAATCGCACACTGGTCCTTGTACACCGCGGCACCCCGGACCAGGTTGTAGCCGCCTTTAGGCTCGGGCACGTCGGGGTAGCCTCGACCGGGCAGTTCAACACCGACGGGCGCCTTGGTCGACAGCCAGTAGGCATAGGTCGACAGCGCCGTGATTTCCCGGCTATCCGCAGCCGGAGGTGTGCCGCCGTTCATACTGAATTGAAAGCAGCCTTGCAGGCGTTCGGCAAAGGTATTGACCTTGTCGTTCTTTTTTCGGTACGCGGGGTACATGGGGTAAGCCCCCCACAGTGGCGCCGAGTTGGCCAGCCGCCCCTGATCCAGGTGGCAGTTGGTGCAGTTCAGGCCGTTGCCCACAAACTTTGGCGCCTGGCGTCTGGTGTCGACAAACAGGGCATAGCCATCCATGACCATTTTGCCGTAGGCGTTGTCTGGCAATTCGCTCTGTTGCGGCGGCTGGAAGTACGTCACGCCCTTGTCGGGAACCGGAGGGGTTTGAATCTGGGACTGATCCTCCATGGCAATGGTCGCCGCATGCACCCCGGAGCTCAGGAGAATTGAAAATGCACAGACCGGCATCAGAATTTTCATGGGGTGACCTCCTTGTGACCCACATTGGCGAAATACTCGGCGACCGCCTTGATTTCGTCCTCGGTCATGGACTTGGCGATATGACCCATCAAATCGTTGGGATCGTTGTGGCGCGTGCCATCGCGCCAGGCGTTGAGCTGTGCGGTCAGGTACATCGCTGGTTGATTGGCCAGCGGTGGAAACGCGCTGCCCACGCCTACGCCGCCAGGCCCGTGACAGCTGACGCATTCGGGGATCTGTCGGTCCCAGGCACCGCGCAAGGCCAGTTTTTCACCCGGTCCGTCGGGCATGCGCGCACGATTGATGGCAGGCACGGCAGGTGCCGGCATGGCCGCAATGGTGGCCGTGACCGAGGCGATTTCCTGATCGGTCAACGACTTGGCCAGGGGTTGCATGACAGGGCTGACCCGCTTGCCCGTTTGAAAATCGTGTAACTGCTTGCTCAGGTAATCGGCAGATATACCGGCTAATCGCGGAAACCCGGCTGGAGCCAGCCCCATGCCATCTGCACCGTGGCAAGCCACGCAGGCGGTGGCACCCGGTTGGGCTCCGCCCTGCAAGTAGATGTTGGGGGCCGGTTGTGCCTGGATAGTGCTCACGGTAAACAGCATCACGCTACTCAATAGCGTTCGCTTTAGTGGAATCATGACCAGCTCCATTATTGTTATATGCTTAGGCCTATAAAATATAAGCATATAGAGCGTAGGAGAATTAACACCCGGTCACAACATTGCTTTGGCATGAACACACTATTGAGCCGAAAAAAAACCTGACGCCGCGCAGAGCACTCGTCAGGTTCGGGGTACAGCGGCGGGTTAACCGAAGCCGGGCTTCAATCAGCCTGAAATGCAGTGTGTTGCGGCTTTGCGGATGTCGCCCGGGCGCACTGGCACGTTGGACATGCTTTCATAGACCTTGATGCTGCTGCCGCCGGAGCGCTCTTCGATATCAATGACTGCCGTCGGATTGGACGTCAGCTTTTGCGGGACGATGACCCGGAATCCATCTTTGTGCGGCTCTATCTGAGGAGCCCTGCGTGTAGTGGACAGTTGCTGCACCAGGCATTGAGCATAGGCATCCGGCTTCTTGCCCGAAATCACATTCAGCGTGGGCAATGTCTGTTCGATATCCGTGACGGATGCACACCCCCCCAAAACCAGCATCGCCGCTAGTACGCCCCACTTCATATACATTCTCCGTTAAAGATCCTACGACCGTAAAAATTCAGAATTTCTCCCTGGCCATAGTGAATAAATACGCAATAGTGGCGGATTATCCACGTTTTGCGTCAAACTCACCCGCATCACGGCATAATACCCCCCTTTAGCCCCCAGACCGGGCCAAAGCACGTGCTATCGTGCTGATTTTTCGGTAAATGCCCCCCTTTTGGAGCCCCAATGAAATTTATTCACCAGCGTGAGCACCTTAACGAAGACGACATCGTCGTAATCGAGTGCTCCCAGCCCTGCAACATCCGCCTGATGAGCGATGCGCACTTTCGCAGCTTCAAAAATGGTGGCCGCCACTCCTACCATGGCGGCGCGTTCAAGGATTTCCCGGCCCGGATCACTGCACCAAGCACCGGTTTCTGGAACATCACCATTGACACCGTCACCACCCGGGCCATCAGCGTAACCCGCAAGCCAAGCTTCCAGCCGACCATTAAAATCGTGCGTCGCTCCAGCTCCAAACTTCGCTAAACCCAAGGCAGGACATACCGTGCAAACCACCAAATACGTGATCAAGTACAAACTCAATGGCGAGCGTCGTTTTGAGTTTGCTCAACTTTCGTCGGGTTCCGAAGAAGAAGCCCGCGCAGCACTTGAGAAAATCCACGGCGATGCTGGCGATACAATCACCGACATCAAGGCGAGCAAGGCGCTCTAAGCCCATGTCTCTGGACCTGTTTGCCGAGCAGGACCTGCAACAGCCCGCCCGCGTCGAGCGCATCAGCGAGCAGGGGTTTGTGCTTCGCGGGTTTGCCCTGCCCAGGGCCCGGGCGCTACTGGACGCCCTTGACTGCGTGCTGGGCCAATCGCCCTTGCGCCGGATGCAGACCCCCGGTGGCTTCACAATGTCCGCCCGCCTCAGCAGTTGCGGCGATCTGGGCTGGACCACCGACCGGGAAGGTTACCGCTACAGCCATGTCGATCCGCTGAGTGCTCGCCCGTGGCCGCCCATGCCGGAAGTCTTCCTCGCGTTGGCACACGCAGCGGCGGCAACCGCCGGCTTTGCCGATTTCATACCCGATGCCTGCCTGATAAATGCCTATGCACCAGGCGCCAAAATGTCGCTGCATCAGGACAAAAACGAGCGCTCCTATTCGGCGCCCATCGTGTCGATTTCTCTGGGCTTGCCGGCAATCTTTCAGTTCGGCGGGTTTGAGCGCAGCGCCCCGGCTCAGCGTATTTCACTGTTCCACGGTGACATCATGGTCTGGGGCGGTGTGGACCGCTTGCGCTTTCACGGGGTGATGCCAATCAAACCCGGGCAACACGACTTGCTGGGCGAACAGCGGATCAATATCACCTTGCGCCAGGCCGGCTAGGCCAAAACACTCCCTGTGCCCCTCCTCCTGCTCCTTGCACGACAAAGCGCTGTATATATTTTTATATAGCGATTATCTTCCTGACTGCCCAACACAAACCAATAACGATGGGCTGCCCTCGCCTCTAATGGAGTTTTGTCATGAACGTTCGTGCTCGCCCCTTTATCCCCTCCGCGTTTGCTGCCGTAATCGGGTGTTTCGCCTTCGCCTCAGCCCAAGCAGATGAAGTGCAGGTTGCAGTGGCAGCCAACTTCACCGCACCGATCCAGGCCATAGCCACCGACTTTGAAAAAGACACCGGGCACAAGTTGATAGCGGCCTATGGCGCTACCGGCCAGTTCTATACCCAGATCAAAAACGGCGCACCGTTCGAGGTTTTTTTGGCGGCGGATGACAGTACGCCCGAGAAACTCGAAAAAGACGGCGATATTGTCCCGGGCTCGCGATTCACCTACGCCATTGGCACGCTGGCGTTGTGGTCTGCCAAAGACGGCTATATCGATGGCACGGACAAGGCGCTGACTGGCAACCAGTTCAAGCACCTGTCCATCGCCAACCCCAAAGCGGCCCCCTATGGGCTGGCGGCCACACAAGTGCTGGCCAAGCTTGGCCTGACCGACAAAGTCAAAGACAAGATCGTTGAAGGGCAAAACATTACCCAGGCCTTCCAGTTTGTTTCCACCGGCAATGCCGAACTGGGTTTTGTAGCCTTGTCCCAGATCTATAAAGACGGCAAAGTCAGCAGCGGTTCGGCGTGGATTGTTCCGCAGGCCATGCATGATCCGATCAGGCAAGATGCCGTAATCCTCAAAAAGGGTGCGAACAATCCTGCCGCCAAGGCACTGGCCGAGTACCTCAAGGGTCCAAAAGCGACTGCCATCATCCAATCCTACGGTTACCAACTGTAAATGCCGCTCACGAGTGCTGACTTCGCTGCGATCTGGCTGACCCTGCAACTGGCGTCATTGACCACTGTCATTTTGCTGGTGGTCGGCACTCCAATCGCACTGTGGCTGGCGCATACCCGGTCGCGGTTGCGCGGCCCCATCGGGGCGATCGTGGCGCTGCCCCTGGTGCTGCCCCCCACCGTCATTGGCTTCTATCTGCTGCTGACGATGGGCCCCCACGGGTACGTTGGTCAGTTCACCCAGTTCCTCGGGCTCGGCACCCTGACGTTCAGTTTTGCCGGGCTGGTGATCGGCTCGGTGATTTACTCCATGCCTTTTGTCGTACAGCCTCTGCAGAACGCATTTACGGCCATCGGTCCCAGACCGCTTGAAGTCGCCGCTACCTTGCGGGCGAACCGGTGGGATACCTTCTTCACCGTGGTCTTTCCTCTGGCCCGGCCCGGCTTTATCACTGCGGCGATTCTGGGTTTTGCCCACACCGTCGGTGAGTTTGGCGTGGTGCTGATGATCGGCGGCAACATCCCGGAAAAAACCCGGGTGGTGTCGGTGCAAATCTACGACCACGTCGAGGCGCTGGAATATGCGCAGGCCCACTGGCTCGCTGGGGCGATGGTGGTGTTTTCCTTTCTGGTGCTGCTGGCGTTGTATTCAAGCCGCAAGTCCCAAACCAGCTGGAGCTGAACATGACGTCGCACATCAGCCTTCGGCTGCAACAGCACTACCCCGGTTTTTCCCTGGATCTGGAGCTGCAACTGCCCGGCAAGGGCGTGACCGCACTCTACGGCCACTCTGGTTCCGGCAAAACCACCTGTTTGCGCTGCATTGCCGGCCTTGAGCGTGCCAGCCAGGCTTTTGTGCAGATCAATGATGAGGTGTGGCAAGACAGCCAGCGCGGTCTCTTCGTGCCGGTACACAAGCGCGCGCTGGGCTACATTTTTCAAGAGGCGAGCCTGTTCCCTCATCTTTCGGTGCGGGCCAACCTGGAGTTCGGTATGCGCCGTATCCCGCGTCAGGAACGGCGGGTGGATCTGGCTCACGCAACGGGGTTGCTGGGCATCACTCACCTGCTGGAGCGCGCGCCCAATCATTTGTCGGGCGGCGAACGCCAGCGGGTCGGCATCGCCCGTGCGCTGCTGACAAGCCCTAAGCTGCTGCTTATGGACGAACCCCTGGCCGCGCTCGACAGCCAGCGCAAGCGCGAGATCCTGCCGTATCTGGAGCGCCTGCACGCCGAACTGGATATCCCGGTGCTCTATGTCAGTCACTCCCAGGACGAGGTTGCTCGCCTGGCAGACCATATCGTGCTGCTCAGCGAAGGCAAGGTGCTTGCCAGCGGCCCCATTGGTGAGACCCTGGCCAGGCTGGACCTGCCACTGGCGCGCGGAGATGACGCCGGGGTGGTCATTGAGGGCCGGGTAAGCCACTACGACGCTGCCTACCAGCTACTGACCCTGCAATTGCCTGGCAGTACCCAGCAGCTGCGGGTGGCCCATGCCGAGATGGCTGTGGGTCAGACCTTGCGCGTCAAGGTGCAGGCCCGGGATATCAGCTTGAGCCTCAACCCCGGCGAACACAGCAGCATCCTCAACAGCCTGCGTGTGACTGTAATCGGCGAAACCCCGGCCGACAATCAGGCCCACGTTCTGCTGCGCCTTGATGCGGGCGGTACGGCCCTGCTGGCACGGATTACCCGCTACTCCCGTGACCAGTTGAACCTGGTCAGCGGGCAGTCGCTATGGGCACAGATCAAGTCGGTGGCGGTACTGGCTTAAAGCGCCTGTTTGCGCCGATTTATCAGGTAACGGGCCGTCGCGATGCATAGCCCCACTAGCAGGCCCACCAGCACGCCCAGTACGACAATCAGGGCTTTTTTCGGTTTGATCGGATCAGTCGGCGTCTGAGCCATGCGGTCAATACTCGCCAACCCCAGTCGGCTCATGTCGGTATTCAGGCTGCCAAGGCGAACGGCTTCGGCACGCAAAGGCTCGATATATTTAAGATACAGGTCCTCGTTCGTGCGATTGACGAGCATTTCAACTCGACGATTGACCTCAAGCAGTTTCAACTTCTTGGTGGTTTTAGCAATGCGCTCGTCTGTGAAGTCGTCGTTTGTACGCTTGAGCAATGCGGCACGCTCGGCCTCAAGGACTTGAGTCCCCATGAAGTACAGCGGCATGGTTTGCGACGTGATTTCGGTGCGCATCTGCCTGGAGGACGAGCCCTGTACCGAGTCTGCAATAGACATCGGCGTGGTCGGGTGTGTGTATCCCAGTGACCTGGCGATGGAAATAGCTTCGCTGAGCTGGGCAACACGTGCGTCACGTTCGATTTTCAGCTCCAGGCGCAAGGCCTGCAACTCATCCTCCAACTCCGCTCGCTTGCGTGTGTCAGCCTCGACCAGCGTAGCGATCTCCCCTTCTTTTTCGGAGCGATAGCTTGAACGGGCCGCATTGATTTTGGCTTCCAGCTCTCTAAGCCTGTTATTGATAATCACCTTGAGATCAGCACTGATTTGTTCGCGCTGGTTATTGATCGCGTATTCAACAAAACCATTAAGTATTTCTACGCCGTTAACCATACCTGGATAGGTCAGCTCCAGTTTTATAGACGAGGTTAGTGCGCCGGCCTTGTTTGGTTCGGGCAATGTCAATTTGATTGCATCGCGGTTAAAAAGCTCAAAACTTTGCTCAAGGCTTATGCCTTGTCTTTCCAGAGGCTTGAACAAGTCCTGATGGGTACGAAAGTAATTCAACCGTGTGTCGTAGGACTCAAGCGCCGAGCCGACCTTAAGCAACGCATCTTCAGGCGGTAACTTGTAGACCTCGGAACGGTTAAGCGCATCGAGTTCGTTGATTGCTACGGGCCGCAGCAGGCTGCTGGTCTGGTAGACCGGCTGCGCCCACAGGGCATAACCCAGGGCCATAAACCCGGCCAGGGCAGCGGTTGCCGCAATCAGTTTTTTTTGCTGCCAAAACGAATGAGCCAATTCAAACAAATCGATCTCAGGACCAGGCTTTTGTGCTTTTGGATTGTGGTAAGTAGTCAAAAAACGCACCTTATTGTTAGATCTTTTGTCAAGATGGCTGCTGAGAATAAACACCCTACACAGAAAAATGACCTTTGTATGACAGACTATTCCTAAGAAAGATCCTCACCCATATAAATCAAGCAGATAGCACGCTAAAATCAAGCGATAGCAAAGTGATATCTCGTAGGTTTAATAAGATTAAGTGTTTCCCTGTTCTTTTTTCAGAATTAACTCACAAACAATAAAGAATTTATCTAGCTCAGTCGACAAAGTAGGTGTGCCGTGCCTATTTCAGCGCGCCAGACCTGTACGGTCTGTGTAATTATTGCCGTCACCAGAAAACACGCTTACGTGTGGGGTAATAATCAGCATGGATATTTTTCAGGCGATGCGGGTGTTTGTCCGCGTGGTCGAGACCGGCAGTTTTACCGCTGCGGCACAGGCGTTAGGCTATTCCACCGCGCAAACCTCGCGTTTGCTGTCCGAGCTGGAGTCCTCGTTGCAGGCCCGGTTGCTGCAACGCAGTACCCGGCGTTTGGCCCTGACCGAAGTCGGCGCGCGCTATCTGGAGCGCTGCCGACTGATCCTGGGTGAAATAGAAGACGCCAATGCCGAGGCTGGCGGTGCACACCTGATCCCGCGCGGCCATTTGCGAGTGCAGTCCACCACGGGGCTGGGGATCCAGTTGTTGGCACCGCTGGCGGCCCGCTATGCGGAGCTCTACCCGCAGGTCAACGTTGACCTCACGCTGTCCCAGCGCCAACCCGACTTGCTGGAAGAAGGCCATGACGTCGTCATTACGCTTTCAGCCAACCTGCCGGACTCGGAAATGATTGGCCAACAGCTGGGCAGCATCTTCAGCGTCATCAGTGCTGCGCCCTCTTACCTCAAGGACCGGAGTAGCCCGCAGGCCCCGGCCGATCTGCATGACCACCGCTGTCTGCATCTGGTTGACCCGCTGTTTACCGACAGCTGGACCTTCCGTGACGACCAGGGCGAACAAGTGATCCGCCCCGGGAACGTGTTCCAGGTCAACGTGGCCGAAGCGATGGCGCAAGCTGCCGAGGCCGGGCTCGGAGTCTGCCTGCTGCCCGACTATGTGGCGGTAGGTTCTTATCAGCGCGGATCTTTGGTGCGCCTGCTGCCCCAGTACCGGCTGCATGAAAAGAGCATCTACGCGCTCTACCCTTCACGACGGTTTCTGGATGCAAAGGTCAAAACCTGGGTCGAGTTCCTGAAGCAGGAAATCCCCAAAGTGCTTGATGTGCACCAGGCCATCGTGGATGACCCGGCGCATTGGGCGTGAGGCTGTTCTAGACGGTTTTAATTGCCGCGTGCAATTGCTCGCGCAGGGCAATGGCAGTGCGATCGAACTCCAGCGGCGTCACCGAGATCCCGCCCTGGGTGACCACCTGGGTTTCGGTGTCGGGTGCTTCAGGGTGCTGATGGCGGGTGATGCTGAGCCAGTAGTACTTGGACTCGCGAAAGTCGGTGCGCTCGGTCGAGTTCACACCGTCCATGCGCCCGGCGCCTTGACGTGTGATTTGCATCGGCCCGGCCTCTTCGGCCGGCACGTCCGGGAAGTTGATGTTCAGGCATGCCGACTGCTCCCAGCCCTTACCCAGCAACTGACGGATCACCCCGGGGGCCAGCGTGCGCGCCGTGTCCCAGCGTACTGCGTTGCGGTGGGTAAAGTACTGGCTCAAGGCGATCGATGGAATACCCATCAACAGGCCGGTCATGGCGGCGCCCACAGTACCGGAAAACAGCGTTTCAACCCCCAGGTTCGCGCCTTTGTTGATGCCTGACAGCAACAACTGCGGGGGCTTGTCCATCAACTGCTGCAAAGCCATCGCGACGCAGTCGGCCGGTGTTCCGGAGACTGAAAAGCGTCGCTCGCCACGGGGTGTTACCCGCAAGGGATGGTGAATGCTGATGGCCGTGGAAATACCGCTTTGGTCGTGGTCAGGAGCAACCACCCAGACTTCATCTGCCAACTCGCGGGCCACGGCCTCAAGTACTTCAAGGCCGGGAGCGTCAATGCCGTCATCGTTGGTGATCAGGATTCGTTCGAGCCGAGCGCCTTGCATGAATAAACTCCTTTTATGTCGAATCGCTGGCGGCAAGCGGAAGACTTGCCGCTCACGCCTTAAATCCCCTGCAGCGCCAGATCCATCGCAAAGTAGGTCAGGATCATGTCGGCGCCGGCGCGTTTGATCGAACCCAGGCTTTCACGAACCACGCGGGCTTCGTCGATGGCACCGGCCTGGGCGCCGAATTTGATCATCGCGTACTCGCCGCTCACCTGGTACGCCGCCAGAGGCAGGCGCGAGGCTTCGCGGATGTCGCGAATAATGTCCAGATAAGCCCCGGCAGGCTTGACCATCAGCACGTCTGCGCCTTCTTGCTCGTCCAGCAACGACTCGCGAATGGCTTCGCGGCGGTTCATCGGGTTCATCTGGTATGACTTGCGATCACCTTTGAGTGCGCTGCCGCCGGCCTCACGGAACGGACCGTAGAGTGCCGAAGCGAACTTGGTGGAGTAAGCCATGATCGAGGTATCCAGGAAGCCTGCGCCGTCCAGTGCGCTGCGAATCGCTTGCACCTGGCCATCCATGGCGGCGGATGGCGAAATGAAGTCCGCACCCGCGGCGGCGGCGGCTACCGCTTGCTTGCCCAGGTTGATCAGGGTCGCGTCATTGTCGACACCGTGGTCGTGCATCACGCCGCAATGGCCGTGGGAGGTGTACTCACAGAAGCAGGTGTCGCTCATCACAATCATGTCCGGCGCAGCATCCTTGCTGATGCGGACCATACGCGAGACCAGCCCGTCTTCACGCATGGCATCGCTGCCGGTGGCGTCCAGATGGTGGGAAACACCGAACAGCATGACCGACTTGATGCCTGCACGGGCATAACGCTCGATTTCACCTGCCAGCTTCGACTCAGGGATACGCATCACGCCGGGCATGCTGGTGATCGGCACGAAGTCGTCGATTTCTTCTTCGACAAAAATCGGCAACACCAGATCGTTCAGGCTGAATTCGGTTTCCTGGAACATGTCGCGAAGGGTCTGGGAGCGGCGCAGGCGGCGCGGACGAACGGCGGGGAACTGGTTAGGCATCATGGTTCCTGATGGGCAGGTTCATAAAACAAACGTAAAAACAGACGAGCCTTGGCCAAGGCTCAATGGGGCAACAAATACAGGATTGAACCTACAAATGCAAAACATCCGCCCTGCGTGCGGCCGGTTGTCGCGGGGTTTTTTTTTGTGGGAATACCCTAACAACCCACAGGCTTTTTTTTGTAGCCGCTGCCGCAGGCAGCGATGGGGTGCGAAGCATCCCCCGTTTTTTGACCGAATGTTAAGGTCCTGCGGCCCCTGTCGCAGCCTTCGGCAGCGGCAACAGACCGGCATTGCGTTCCATGTTGAACATTTCGTAAAAAAGCGTAATATCGCCTCCCATGATTC
The DNA here is from genome assembly GCF_900106095.1 of Pseudomonas deceptionensis. Taxonomy (NCBI): domain Bacteria; kingdom Pseudomonadati; phylum Pseudomonadota; class Gammaproteobacteria; order Pseudomonadales; family Pseudomonadaceae; genus Pseudomonas; species Pseudomonas deceptionensis. The sequence continues at coordinate 3,613,337 of NZ_FNUD01000002.1, forward strand.
TCGAACAGCTCAAAGCCCTGGGCAATGACACTCGCATGCAAATGATGGAGTGGCTCAAAGACCCGCTCAGTAATTTCCCGCCCCAGGATCATGGTGATCCTGCGATTGGCGTGTGCGTGACCCATTTGCAGCACAAGGCCGGGCTGTCACCTTCCACGGCTTCAGCGCACCTGGCCATTCTGCAGCGCGCCGGGTTTGTGCTGACCACGCGCATTGGCAAGTGGACGTACTACCGCCGCAATGAGCAAGCGATCGACGACTTTGCGGCCAGGCTGAAAATCGAGTTGTAATTTTTACCCTTACATTTCGTTATTACGCGTAATGTAAAAATATGAGGAAGCCCCATGAGCACTAAAACTATCTTCGTCCAACCTGGCGGCGGATATCACAATGTAGTGGTTGGCGAGAGCGAAGTCCTTGCACCCCGCAGCGGTGAAATCACTGTACGTTTACACGCCAACTCTCTGAACTATCACGATTTTGCCGTGGTGAGCGGCATGTGGGGACCGAGCGAAAAACGCATTCCCATGGCCGATGGCGCCGGTGAAGTGATTGCCGTAGGCGCCGATGTCAGCGAGTTCAAGGTCGGCGATTCGGTGGTCAGCACCTTCTTCCCGGACTGGATCGACGGCACCCCGTTGGTTGAAGGCTTTGTGACCGTGCCCGGCGATGGCATCGACGGCTATGCCCGTGAGCAAGTAACCGCCAAGGCCACGTCGTTCACCCTCGCGCCGACCGGCTACAGCCATGCCGAAGCATCGACTCTGACCACCGCCGGCCTGACTGCTTGGCGCGCCCTGATGGCCGATGATTCCCTCAAGCCAGGGGACACGGTACTGGTACAAGGCACGGGCGGGGTTTCGATTTTTGCCCTGCAATTCGCCAAAATGGCCGGTGCCACGGTGATTGCCACCTCCTCCAGCGACGAAAAACTGGAACGCCTCAAGGCGATGGGCGCGGACCACGTCATCAACTACCGCAAGGACACCCAGTGGGGCGAAACAGCCCTGGCACTTACCGGTGGCCGCGGCGTAGATCACATCATTGAAGTCGGCGGCCCTGCGACCCTTGAGCAGTCCATGATTGCCATCCGGGTGGGCGGGCATATCTCGATCATCGGCATCCTCAGTGGCGTCACAGGCTCCATGAACTTTGTGCCGATGCTGATCAAACAAGTGCGTTTGCAAGGCGTACTGGTCGGCAGCCGCAGCCAGCAGCAAGACATGGTGCGCGCCATTAATGCCAATGGCATCCGCCCTGTGATTGATCGTCACTTCCCGCTGAGCGATATCGTCGAGGCGTTCAAATACCAGGAAACGAACCAGCATTTCGGCAAGATCATCCTGGACATCTAAACGCGGTATCGCCGATGGCGCATTGACAGTGCGTCATCGGCTTCTCTAGATTCAGGTTTTGCCCAAAGAGCCGAGCCTGATGAGTCTTGAATCCGTACGCGCATTTTTCAACGCCCACGCCCCTGACCTGCACATCATCGAATTGACCACCAGCACGGCCACCGTGGCACTGGCGGCCGAGGCCCACGGCGTGGAACCCGGGCAAATTGCCAAGACCCTGGCCTTTCGTGTCGGCGAGCGCAATGTACTGCTGGTCGCCCGCGGCGATGCCCGTATCGATAACAAAAAAATCAAGGATGCGCTGGGCAGTAAAGCCAAGATGCTGGACGCAGATACGGTCGTGGCACTCACCAGTCATCCCGTGGGTGGTGTCTGCCCTTTCGGCCTGGCCACTGAGCTGTCTGTCTACTGTGATATTTCCCTGCAAAGCTTTACCGAAGTCATGCCTGCGGCAGGGGCCACCCACACCGCCGTAAAGATCTGCCCTACACGTATGGCCGACCTGGTCAACGCGCAGTGGGTCGATGTCTGCCAGCCTCTTCCTGCCGCCTGACACCCTGCCGAAGGCTCTGGCACGGTACTTTTAGCGACGCGAATGGCCTTGCAATGTAGAAAATGCAGTTGCGATCGATTATCATCCGCCGTTCGCGCAGCACCCTACAGATCAATTTGAAGATAATTAAAACGTCGCAGGGTGCTGTTTCAAGGGACTAACCTGAGGCGCTCATGCACCGCTTTACTTTCAGCAAATCATTGATTTGCGCAACATTGGGGATGGTCAGCCTGTCGTCTTTCGCGGCATTGCAACCAGAGTCAGAGGCCGCCTTGGCAGGCGAAACGCAAAGAGCCTGCCATTTCAACAAAGACACCAGCACCGATTGCACCACCACATTCCGCTACACCATCCTCACCAACAATGGACGAGAGATGCTGTCGCGCATTGACTTCAGCTTTCCCGAGACGGACCAACTGGAGATCATCGACGCCCACTCGACACAACCCGGCGCCAAGCCGGTGGCACTGGCCCCATCGCAAATCGACACGCGCATGGCGCCTAACCCGGATCAGGGTTTTTTACGGGCCAGACAAACCTCGATTGCCTTTCCGAACCTGCGCATTGGCACTCAACTCACCTACACCGTTCGTGAGCATACGATGGCCAAACCGCTGATGGATCACTTCCATTACCTTATGACGTTCGGCCCTTCCCCTGCCCGCTCGGATATATTCAAAAGCACTTTTACCGCCGAGCAGCCAATTGTGTGGCGCAGCGAGCTAATGGAAGATTTCACGTTCACCCCGTCTGCCGACAACAAGACCCTGGTAATCGAACAGAAAAAACCCCGCTTCGTGAATTACATCAATGAAGCCGGCAACGCCTACATTCGCCAGTTGCCGCGGGTTGAAATCGGCAGCTCCGGCCAGGTGCAGGATCACTTTGGCAACCTCGCCAGACGCTACAACGAAATTGTGACTGCCGGGCTGCCGGCGAGCGCCGCCAAAACCGTGTCAGGGCTCAAGGGTTTGCCGCCCGCCCAGCAAGTGTCCGGTTTGATGCAGTACATTCATGATCAATACCGCTACATGGGCGACTGGCGCGCCACTGACCGCGGCTACGTGCCATTCACCCTGAGTGAGATCGAAGAGCGCGGCTACGGCGACTGCAAAGACCTTTCGGTACTGCTGACCGCCATGTTGAAGGCCAGTGGCATAAAAGCAGAAACCAGCTGGGTCAGCCGGGGCACGAACCCGATGGGCCTTCTGCTGCCGGGCACCAACTCAGCGAATCACGCAATCGTGCGGGCCGAAGTAAACGGTCAGGTCTGGTGGCTTGACCCCACCAACCCGGTGTTTTTGCCAGGGCGCAGCATGCCTGACATCCAGAATCGCTGGGCGCTGGTTATCGATGCCGCAGGCAAGGTGCGCCAGGACCACATCCCCGAAGCGCTGCCGAGCTTGAGCATGGGTGTGAAGAAGTTCGAGCACTTCAATCGCGAAGGCCAGGCACGTACAACCGCTGAGGTCGAGATGGGGCAGATGACGCTCATGCAACTCAGCTACGCCGACACCGACTCCGGGGTTTCCGCTACGGATCTGAACCTGTGCAACCACTTCGGCAAGGAAATCAGCGATTGCAAGATCAACCGGGAGAAAACCGGCTTTGTGGTGCCCGAACGTTACAAGGTGCACGCCAGCCTGACGAACCTTCGCGCACTGGAAAACCTGTCCGGCCAGCAAGTTTACAAGCCTGCATTCATGAGCGAGCGCTGGGACAGCCTGATGAACTATCGCCGGACCGGGCAACTGGCTGATTTGTACATGGCAGACCCCGAGAAAATAACCTACGACATCACCCTGTCGGGTGCCAAGGTCGGCAAGGAGATCAAAACCTGCAAGGTGAGTTCACCGTGGTTCGATATGGAACTGAGCAGCAAGCGCAACAAGGATGAGTACCGTTACCTGTACGCCATGACGCAAAAACACAGCTGGCTCACTCACGACGTGATCATGAGCGCGCCGTTCGAAGCGATGCTCCGGCAAGCCCGTGCATGCAACGAAAACATGCAGCAAGTGGTGCATCTCATCACCCAGGGCTGATAGCTTTCAGACCGCCATAAAAAAGCCTGACCCCATTGCAGGGTCAGGCTTTTTTGTGGGTGTTTACGCGATAGCGGTATCGACCAGCACTTGCGCTTCCTCAACCAGGCGGCTCAGATGCTCATCGCCGATAAAGCTTTCGGCGTAGATCTTGTAGATGTCTTCGGTGCCTGAAGGCCGTGCCGCAAACCAACCGTTTTGCGTCATGACCTTAAGCCCGCCAATCGCCTGATTGTTACCCGGCGCGTGGCTGAGGATCTGGGTGATTGCCTCACCCGCCAGCGTGGTGGACTTGACCTGCTCCGGCGACAGTTTGCCCAGCAGGGCTTTTTGTTGCGGGGTGGCCTTGGCATCGACCCGGGTCGAAAACGGCAGGCCCAGTTCTTCAGTCATTTTCTGGTACAGCTGCGAAGGATCGCGGCCGGTGCGGGCCGTCATCTCTGCAGCCAGCAACGATGGAATCAGACCGTCCTTGTCGGTCGACCAGACGCTGCCGTCCAGGCGCAAGAACGAAGCGCCCGCGCTTTCTTCACCGCCAAAGCCCAGCGAACCTTCAAACAGGCCATCGGCAAACCACTTGAAGCCCACCGGCACTTCGAACAGGCGGCGCTCCAGGCGAGCAGCGACACGATCAATCAGGCCGCTGCTGACCACTGTCTTGCCGACTGCAGCATCCGCGCGCCATTGCGGGCGGTTCTGGAACAGATAGTCGATGGACACGGCCAGGTAGTTGTTCGGCGCCAACAGGCCGCCAGATGGCGTAACGATGCCATGGCGATCGTGGTCCGGATCACAGGCGAATGCCACGTCAAAACGCTCTTTGAGCCCGATCAAGCCTTGCATGGCATAGCTGGAGGACGGGTCCATGCGGATCCGGCCATCCCAGTCCACACACATAAAGCGGAATGTCGGATCTACGCTGGTGTTCACCACGTCCAGGTTCAGGCCGTAGTGTTCGCCGATTGCCGACCAGTAGCGCACACCTGCCCCCCCCAGCGGGTCAACGCCCAGACGCAGGTTGGCACCGCGCAGGGTGTCCATGTCGATCACGTTTTTCAGATCGGCAACATAGGTGTTCAGGTAGTCATGGCGGTGCGTGGTGCTGGCCTTGAGGGCCTGCTCGTAACCCATACGCTTGACCCCGGCCAGCTTGGCGGCCAGCAGTTCGTTGGCCTTGGCCTCGATCCACTTGGTGACATCGGTATCGGCCGGGCCACCGTTTGGCGGGTTGTACTTGAAGCCACCGCTTTCAGGCGGGTTGTGGGACGGGGTAATCACCACGCCGTCCGCCAGGCCGCTGGTACGGCCACGGTTGTAGCAAATGATTGCGTGGGAGATGGCCGGAGTCGGCGTGTACTCGTCGTCAGCGGCGATCATGGTTTCTACGCCGTTGGCCGCAAACACTTCAAGTGCGCTGGCGCCTGCCGGGGTCGACAGTGCGTGGGTGTCGATACCGACAAACAGCGGACCGTTGATGCCCTTCATCTGGCGATAGAGGCAAATGGCCTGGCTGATAGCCAATACATGCCACTCATTGAAGCTCAACTCAAACGAACTGCCGCGGTGCCCTGAAGTACCGAACGCAACACGCTGAGTCGCAATCGCTGCATCGGGTTGGCCGGTGTAGTAGGCGGTCACCAGTCGTGGAATGTCGACCAACAACTGAGCCGGAGCCGGTTTGCCCGCTAGAGGACTGAGTGTCATGCAAAACCTCGGGAAATAAGTGATTCGGAGGAAAAAAGGCAGTTTACTGGCAGTTCGACATCGACGCGAAGCAATCTATCCACACCCAGTGATCTGTTTTGCACTTTAATGCACTATTCGTTGTCTGAGGTTGATCCAGACACGTTGTTTACTTCACCTGGACGCACATTTTTAGCACTGAAATAAGGAAGCAGCATGAAACCACTGGTGATCAGCGCAGCCGTTCTACTCTCCGTGAGTATGCTGTGCAGCGTGGCCAACGCCGCCAAACTGGAAGACGTCGCCCCCTACCCTAAAGCCGAGGCGGGCTTTAGCCGTCAGGTCATTCATCTGCCCAAGCAGAAGAATGAAGACGACTACAAAGTCCAAATCATCGCGGGCAAGACGTTGCAGGTCGACTGCAATCAGCAGCGCCTGGGCGGCAAACTGGAAGAGAAAACCCTCAAGGGCTGGGGCTACCCGATGTATCGCCTGAACAAGGTCAGCGGCCCCATGAGTACGATGATGGCGTGCCCCGAAGGCAAGGCCCACCCCGAGTTTGTACCGGTGGTAGGCGATGGTTTCATGCTGCGTTACAACAGCAAGCTGCCCATCGTGGTCTACGCGCCCAAAGACATCGAAGTGCGTTACCGCATCTGGTCTGCTTCCAAGCAGGTCAAGCAGGCTGTGAGCGAGTAATGAATGACCTGTAGCCGCAGCCTTTGGCAGCGGCTACAGGCTTTTTGGCTACTGCAACCCCACGCGATACAAGACGCCGTCATCTTCATCAGTCAACACATACAGATACCCGTCCGGGCCCTGGCGCACGTCGCGGATTCGCGCCTTGAGATCGCCCAGCAGACGCTCCTTATGCACGACCTTGTCGCCATCGAGCTGCAACCGGATCAGGTCCTTGTCCGCTAGGGCACCAATGAACAGGTTATGTTGCCAAGGCTTGAAGCGGTCCCCGTCGTAGAACGCCATGCCACTGATCCCGGGGGATTTTTCCCAGACGTGATGAGGGCCGAGGGTGCCCTCTGCCGTTTGGCCCCTGGCTTCGGAAATGGGCTTGGAGGAGTAGTCAATACCGTGGGTTGCCAGCGGCCAGCCGTAGTTTTTGCCGCGCTCGATCAGGTTGATTTCGTCACCGCCCTTGGGCCCGTGTTCATGGGTCCACAAGGTGCCTGTCCACGGATTGAGCGTTGCCCCCTGCTGATTGCGATGACCGTAGGACCAGATCTCGGGCCTGACGCCTGCCTGGCCCACAAAAGGGTTGTCCTTGGGGATACGGCCGTCAGGGTAGATGCGGGCAATCTTGCCCTGCAACTTGTCGAGATCCTGGGAGGTCGGGCGCTGATTGTTTTCACCAAGGGCAATAAACAGATAGCCATCGCGGTCGAACACCAGACGTGAGCCAAAGTGATTGCCGGTAGACAGCTTGGGCTCCTGACGAAAGATCACTTCAAAATTGCTCAAACGGGTCAGGTCTTCCGACAAACGACCGCGGCCGACGGCGGTTCCGGCCTTGCCGTCTTCACCGCCACCCTCAGCGTAAGACAAGTACACCAGGCGGTCCTCGCCAAAGCTGGGCGACAACACCACGTCGAGCAATCCGCCCTGCCCTTTGGCCCACACCTGCGGTACGCCCGAGAGTGGCGCTGACAGCTTGCCGTCCTGGCTGACGACACGCAGGTTACCCGCACGCTCAGTCACCAGCATGCCTTGCCTGTCGGGCAAAAAAGCCAACGCCCACGGGTGGTTGAGCCCTTCAACGACGGGGGTTGCCGTGATCGTTCCGGTTTCGGTTACAAAGGTCTTCTGCCCGTCGGCATGAGCCGTGAATGCCACATTTAACAGCGCCGAGGCGCACAGCGTGGCCAGCAAGGTTTTTCTCAACATCAACCATTCCTTGTTCAATAGGGTTCGTCCCGAGGCTGGAGGGGCGGTGCGGCGGGTTTTGGAGGTGTTTGGCTGCGGGGATAGCCATTACCGATCTGGCCATTTTCGATGGAGGGTCTTGGCTGTATGGGGGCAGTCGAGGGGGCCCGAGCGCCCGGAACAGAATCCCCCGTGCCCTGACGGCTGTTGGGGTTTATGCGCCGGATCGGGTTGTTCGCAGGAGGGGTGTTGATTAACGGAGTGTTTTGCGCGATTCGTTCGGCTTGGGCCGGGAGTGCTGCGCGGGACTGGTGGTCCGGCAACGCTTGAGCCTGCGCTTGGGCGGCAAGCATGCCCCCCATCAGCAGGAGTAAAAAACTGGATATAGCCCTGTTCATCACGCCCTCCACTTCGAGTCGACCTAAAACCTTTGATGAGCTTTTGCGCAACAGGTTCGGCTTTAAGGTTAACAAAACGTGTCAGACGTCGATTTCAGGACCAATCTCGATCACCGTTGACTCACGCGCCTGGGCCAGCAGCGCCTCACGGCATACCTGGTAGCAATCCTCGATATGGCCATTGCCGACCATTTTCATCACGCCAAAGCTGATGGTTGCAGCTACCGCCTGCCCCACAAAAGGCACAAAGCGAATCACTGACTTGGTCGCAACCTTGGCGCCCATCTTGCGCACCAACGACATGACCAGGGTTCGGCTGATGAATTTTCCGATAACTTCACTGCCAATGCCGGTGACCGCCACAATGATCAGGCGCTTGGATCGCGAGTCCATCTGCTCGATCTGATGCGGGGTCAACCCGAATTTGCTGTTGATCGCCGGTAGCATTTCAACCAAAAGCGCCACATCCGTACCGATATCGAGCCCGGGTATCGGAATTGCAGCAGCACCTGCCGATACTGCCGAACGTTTGGTGACCATGGAGCGGCACTCGTCACGGATACGGTCAAGCTCGGCTAATGACTTGATTAACATAAGATTCCCCGACACAAAGAGATAACACGAGCGTAGTCTACTACGCCCTTCTGGCCAGCAAGGCAGGCCTGACTTCATGTAGAGGGTTGGCGGGGCAGGAAATTCAAAAAAACGGGGGGATATTTTAACTTCGCGGGGGGGCCAAGCAGGGAGTCAGCCTGTACTCCTGGGAAGTACAGGCTTGGCGTGGGTTACACGTCTTTCTTGATTTTTGCCCACTCAGACTTGAGTTTGCTCACGAAGGATTCTTTTGGGGTTTCCTTGCAGGCTGTCACAACGATTGGCGTGATTTTTGCGATACCGTCTACATCCAGCACCGCATCTTCAACTTTGCCCTTTTTGTTAATCGCCTCACCCAAGCCTACAGCCGTCGGCTGGAAACTTTCATCAACGGCCAGGAAATCCGCGCACGTCCATTTCGATACAGGCTGTTTGGTTTCAGCCTGAGCCAACGTAGACAGTGCAACCAGACCCACAGCGCCCATTAACAGAATGTGCTTCTTCATATGCAAATATCCCTATTATCAAAGATTCAGTAACGTGTATTGCTGCCGCAAAGAACATAGTCGCAGACCGTGTACCTGTCAAAAAAACAGTCAACTTTAGATCTTTTTAATACGGACGTATCGCACGACACTTTTATACAACCAAACAATAAGCACAGTAACTTTGGCGATGATTTTATATAAATCCGCCTTTAATGCACCCATGAGCCTCTCCGGCCGACAGCAACTACATGCTGGCGGCCGGCATTACATTTTATTGAGAAAGAATAACTTTCATGGCCTTCTCCTTGGCCGCATTGCCGAACACTTCATACGCCTGCAGGATCTCGGATAACGCAAAGCGGTGGGTAATCAACTTGCCTGCATCGATCTTCCCGGACGCCACGGTTTTCATCAGCATGGGCGTGGTATTGGTATTCACCAGCCCGGTGGAGATGGTGACGTTCTGGATCCACAGCTTTTCCAGGTGCAATTCGACACTTTTGCCATGCACACCCACGTTGGCGATGCTCCCGCCCGGGGCTATGACCGATTGGCAGGTGTCAAAGGAGGCTGGAATACCCACGGCCTCAATCGCAACGTCGACCCCCACGCCATGGGTAATCTCGAATATGCGCTCGACCGCGTTTTGCGTATTGATATCGATCACATGCGTGGCGCCAAACCGTTGGGCGACTTCGAGCCGGTTGGTATCGCCATCCACCATGATCAACTGGGCCGGAGAATAAAACTGTGCCGTCAACAAAGCCGCCATGCCCACCGGGCCCGCGCCGACGATCACGACGCTGTCTCCGGGCTTGACCTTGCCCGCGAGCACGCCGATTTCAAAGCCGGTCGGCAAAATGTCGCTCAGCATCACCAAGGCTTCTTCATCTGCCCCGGCAGGCACCGGGTAGAGGCTGTTATCGGCATGGGGGATACGCACATATTCAGCCTGGGTTCCGTCAATCGTATGCCCCAGGATCCACCCGCCATCTGCGCAGTGGGAATACATCTGACGCCGACAGTTGGCGCAACTGCCACAGGAGGTGATGCATGAAATCAGCACATGATCACCGGGCTTGAAATTGCGTATGGCCGGGCCGACCGCCTCAACCACGCCTACACCCTCATGGCCCAGAACGGTGCCTCGAGTGACTTCTGGCACATCGCCCTTGAGGATGTGCAGATCGGTTCCGCAGATGGTGGTGTGAAGGATACGCACGATGGCGTCGGTCGGTTTATCGATGACCGGTTTGGGGATGTCGGACCAGGATTTCTCGCCTGGCCCCTGATAGGTAAGCGCTTTCATGGTGGTTTTCCTTTACCGGATCAAGAAACAGCTGCGGCTACCTCTGATGTGCATCCTGCACGGCAGCCCCGAAAAACACAGGTGCAGTTAAGCAGCCTTTTTCAGGAACACCCTTGCCACAGGTCATATAAATGCCTGTCAGACTAACGGTGCGGATGGACTGTTGCAGACACCAGTCTGCTCACGATCGGGCGTACCACCAGAACGCACAGAAAGGCAACGGGCATGGCCAGTTGATAGGCGTGCAGCACATTACTCAGGTAATCCCCCTCAATGCCCGAGTTAGCAGCAGTGATCACCAGGCACATCAGAAAAGCCATGATTGCCGACATGTAAAACGCGAACACATACGGCGTGGCCTGTGCAGATAGCTTCAGGCGTTTCACGGACAGGGTGTTAGAAGATTGTTTCGACGTCATATCAGTCCATTTCCAGCTTCAACCTAAGGAATGAAGGACCTTAACAAGTTCAGAAACCTACAACTAGACGCCTCTCGATAGTTACTTTATAAAGAAAACCTTACGAATAGCCTTCTCGAGCCCATCCAAAGTGAATCTGTTATCGGCAATTGCCAGCTTTATCAAAGTGGTCGAAACAGGCTCCATCGTAGGCGCGGCCAAACAGCTGGGGATCAGTGCCGCGGCCGTGAGCCAGACCATCAACCGCCTGGAAGAACATCTGGGCACTCGCCTGCTGCAACGCACCACCCGCAGCATGGCGCTGACCGAAAACGGCACGCTGTACTATGCCAGAGTGAGGCACATTGCCTCCGACCTGGAGTCGGCACAGCTGGCCCTCAGCAATGGCGAAACCGAACTTCAGGGTCGGCTATGCATTGCGTCGACCTCCGCGTTCGGGCGGCACGTGCTGGCCCCGTTGATTGCGGGCTTTGCTACGCGCTATCCGCGGTTGAGGCTTGAGTTGTGCACCACTGATGGCAAAATCAATCACATTCAGGAAGGCATTGATCTGAGCCTGCGGATCAAACCTCAGCTGGAGGAAGGGATCGTCGCGCGCAAGATCGCTTCTGTTCCTTTTATCGTCTGCGCCTCCCCGGCCTATCTGGCTCGAGCCGGCACGCCCCGCACCCCGGAAGAGCTCCAGCAGCACGCCTGCCTGGCCTTTCGCTACCCGCTGGACGGGCGCTTGCTGCGCTGGGGGTTTATCCGCGACGGGCAGCACTACTACGCACCGCTGAATTTCACCGCGATCAGTGACGATATCGACGCACTGACGCAAATGGCGATCCACGGTGCCGGGATTGCGCGCCTTGCCGAGTTCGTGGCTGCGCCCTATATAGAATCTGGCCGACTTATCACGCTGCTGAAAAACAGCCATGAATCGACCGAGTCCTACGCAGAACCCCTGGATATTTACGCTTGCGTACAGGATCGCGCAGCCATGACACCAAAAGTTAAAGCCTTTATCGAATACTTAGCCGAACACCTGAAAATGCGCTGGCCAAAAGACAATATTTCGTACTCCACACCTGTTTATTGAGCGCTTTCCATGCGCACTAAGTTGGTGCGATCACTATTTGAATTACACCCCTAATTCAATACACTCAAAACGATATATCACTAAAACGTAGTGCACATATCTGTACTGTAAGCAGAAAAATAAACGCTACGGATGAGTACTGTTTTTTAATGTACTGGTACACTCAGCCATCGAACCATTCAAGGAATGAATAACATGAACGTCACAAACAGGCGTGGCTGGAACTGGGCTTACCGAAAGATGCGCGACCTTCACTGCACCCGCACCTCTGCCGCTTACAGGGCAACCCTTTACGTACTCCGAGGCGACACAGGTACATTTATCTGTGAACTAACGCACAAAAAAATCCGCATCAGCCGGTGATTGTTTTAGTTTCAGTGTTTTGGTCAGATCGTGTCCGACTAGAGTGTGCACTGCTGCACACTTGCAATACTTTAGTATTAATCCTGTTTACATGACTGCACAGTCATTGAGTCCCAAACTAAACCATTAATGCTTCCCGGACCTGTTCAGGAAGTTATTGGCTCCCACCCACGCAGAGGATGCTATTTGGGGGCCATGGGCGCCCTGCAAACACTTCAGCCCTGTCGTTACGCAAGCGAGGCAGTACAATTGCTCAGCCTTGCCAGATCATGACCCTCATCGATCGGGCCCCGAAGAAGTTTGGATAATGCCGAAAAAGAATCCCGCAAACAGCCAGGCCGTCACGGCTGCCGACATAGAAAGGTCGATCCAGGCCCTGAACAAAATGGCCGAACGACTTTGGGGGGATGGTCGGGAAGCTGAAGCAAAAGCCCTTCTCGATGCCCTGGACGCGTTGAACCGTGCACTGGACAGAATCAGGATTGGCGAAAGCCGCCGGGTCATTACGCTTCACTGATATCTGCTGGTTTTGGGCGTATTACATACCATCTGCCTCTGAAAAGGGAACCTTCCCGCACACAAACAGGAATCGCCTGAATTGCCCCGGCGAACCTGAATTCTTTATTTTCCCTTCCGAATTGGATGCCCGCGGGCGGCTGAATCAGCGAAGGGTTTAATCATGGCGTCTCACGTCTCGGGGCAAACACCCGAACCGCGCAATAAAAAACCGGAGCCTTCAGCTCCTCAAAATAACCTTGTCTCTTTAATCCTCTTGATCGCGCTGTTCGCCTGGCTTCTTGCTGGCGATGAGTAGCGTTCGGCCCACGCCAAAAACGCCAGGGGATTCCCATCCAAAGCACCGGCTAAAGAGCTGTGTCGCAAATTCCGGGCGCACCGCTCATTTTTCCGCCGTCAAAGAACAGCGCTTACCGACCTCGAGGCCGGTATTTAGACAAAGAAAGGGGCCCAAACCCTGGAAACACCCGGAATCAGATCCCGTCCACCGTACAACTGTCGCCATACCTATGCGACAATATGCTTAATGTCCGGTTTGAATCCCGCCTTCATTTCCCAGCAGCTTGGCCCTAGCGTCCAAATGTTGCTGTCTACTTATGCGCGTTGGATCGACTCAAGCTCAGATTGGAGCGAGCTGGAAAAGCTCCAAATTGGTATCAAATTGGTATCGGCTGAAACCAGCGAACTCTAAGCTATTGATAGGTAAAGTAATTGATCTCCACAGCAAATATCACGATGCAGTTCGGCGCAAAGCCGCTATTCGAGAACGTTTCAGTAAAATTTGGTGCAGGTAACCGTTACGGTTTGATCGGTGCCAACGGTTGCGGCAAGTCCACTTTCATGAAAATCCTCGGCGACGACCTTGAGCCATCCGGCGGGCAGGTCATGCTGGAGCCGAACGTGCGTCTGGGTAAGTTGCGCCAGGACCAGTTCGCTTACGAAGAATTCACCGTGATCGATACCGTGATCATGGGCCACGAGGAGCTGTGGAAGGTCAAGGCCGAGCGCGATCGCATCTATTCGCTGCCGGAAATGACTGAAGCAGACGGCATGGCCGTTGCCGAACTCGAAACCGAGTTCGCCGAAATGGACGGTTATACCGCTGAATCCCGTGCAGGCGAACTGCTGCTGGGTCTGGGTATCGGTATCGAACAGCACAACGGCCCGATGAGCGAAGTGTCGCCAGGCTGGAAGTTGCGCGTTCTGCTGGCTCAGGCACTGTTTTCGAATCCTGAAGTACTGCTGCTCGACGAACCAACCAACCACCTGGATATCAACACCATCCGCTGGCTGGAAAACATTCTGACTCAGCGCAACAGCCTGATGATCATCATCTCCCACGATAGGCACTTCCTGAACAGTGTCTGCACCCACATGGCTGACCTGGACTACGGCGAACTGCGTCTGTTCCCGGGCAACTATGACGAGTACATGACCGTCGCTACCCAGTCGCGCGAGCAACTGCTGTCGGAAAACGCCAAGAAGAAAGCCCAGATCAACGAACTGCAAGCGTTCGTCAGCCGCTTCTCGGCCAACGCCTCGAAATCCAAGCAGGCCAGCTCCCGCGCCAAGGCGATCGACAAGATCACGCTGGCCGAGGTCAAGCCTTCGAGCCGTGTGAGCCCGTTCATTCGCTTTGAGCAGAATAAAAAGCTGCACCGTCAGGCAGTCATGGTCGAGCACATGGCCAAAGGCTTTGATGGCAAGATTCTGTTCAAGGACTTCAGCTTCACCGTTGAAGCCGGCGAGCGCGTCGCGATCATTGGCCCGAACGGTATCGGCAAAACCACCCTGCTGCGCACCCTGGTCAACGAACTGACCCCGGATGCCGGTACTGTGAAGTGGACTGATGCCGCTGAGCTGGGCTACTACGCTCAGGATCATGCCCACGACTTCGAAGACGACATGACCCTGTTCGACTGGATGGGCCAGTGGACTCAAGGCGAGCAAATGGTACGTGGCACTTTGGGCCGCATGCTGTTCTCCAACGACGACATCCTCAAGTCGGTCAAGGTGATTTCCGGTGGTGAGCAAGGTCGCATGCTGTTCGGCAAGCTGATCCTGCAAAAAGCCAACGTGCTGATCATGGACGAACCGACCAACCACTTGGACATGGAGTCCATCGAGGCGCTCAACCTGGCACTCGAGAACTACCCGGGTACTCTGGTATTCGTCAGCCATGACCGTGAGTTCGTATCCTCGCTGGCCACTCGTATTATCGAGCTGAGCCCAAGTGGCGTGATCGACTTCAGCGGCACATACGATGACTACCTGCGTAGCCAGGGCGTTGTGTTCTGATTTGAGACACTGCGAACGGCCACCTGCACCAGCTTGTGACTGAGCAACCTGAGCAGGACCAAAGACCAATGCCCCGACTTGTCGGGGCATTGGCGTTTCTGGCGTCTGAAAATACCGCACCTGCTGGATTGGCTTGGGAGACCTACTCCATTAGAGCGAATGAAAAACATACCCATATGTGAACGATTGTTATTTACACCTGCGAATAAGTCTCTAGTATCGGGCTATGGCGTAGTCCGTTGTCAGACAACAAGTATTCATCACCGCGAAATTTCTGACTGACCGGCACTAGTATTCTCCACTCGCAGGATCTACCTGATGCCCCGTTCCTTTATCCCCTCGTTGACCGGTGCCCTGGCACTGGGTTTTTCGGCTGCAACCCTTGCAGCTGAGGCCAGTCCTGGCCCGCTGAATCTCGGTGAAGTGAAGATCAATGTCCAAAGCGTGATAACCGATAACGCCACCACCGAAGGCAGCGGTTCCTATACCACCGGCGCCATGAGCACGGCTGTCGGCCTGCCGTTGTCGATCCGCGAAACGCCGCAATCGGTCAGCGTCATCACCCGCCAGCGCATGGATGACCAGGGCATGAACGACCTCAACGATGTGGTCAAGTACGCACCGGGCATCACCCTGCGCAAGTTCGGTGGGGATCGCCAACAGTTCCTCGCCCGCGGCTTTATCATCGACAACCTGATGTACGACGGTCTGCCCACCAGTCTCAGTACTTTCACTCTGGACACCATTGCCGGAGCGGATCTGGCCATGTATGACCGCGTAGAGGTAGTCCGCGGCGCGACCGGCCTGATGAGCGGTGCCGGAAGCCCGTCAGCCACCCTGAACCTGGTGCGCAAGCGCCCTACCGCAACGCCGCAGGTCAGCATCACCACCAGCGCCGGGAGCTGGGATCGCTACCGCACAGAGGTTGACGCTTCAAACAAGCTCAACGACTCGGGAACCCTGCGCGGCCGTGTCGTGGCCGCCTATGAAGACAACAAAAGCTATATCGATGAGCGCGACAAGCTACGCCAGACTTTTTACGGCGTTGTGGAAGCTGATCTGAGCGATGCAACCACCTGGAGCTTCGGTGCCTCCAAACAACGGGACGACGCAACCTCGGACTGGGGCAGCCTGCCAGCAGGCCCAAATGGCGAAGACTTGCACTTGTCGCGGTCGACCTTCCTCAGCAACGACTGGGCCTATTGGGATCGGGACAACGTCAGCCTGTTCACCGACCTCACCACCCGCTTCGACAACGGCTGGACCTCAAGGCTGGCATTCGCCAAGACCTGGGCCGAGTCCAACACGTTCTCCAGCTATTTGAGCGCGGCCAAGGGCGGCGGGTTTACACAGTCCTCGGGCCAATACGACACCACCGATGTACAGACCAACCTCGACGGCTCGCTCTCGGGCCCGTTCCGCTTGTTTGGCCGCGAACATGAGCTGACGATAGGCGCAAGCCGTCGCCAGGAAAAATTCGACCAAAAAGGTGGCTTCTGGGCCAAGGGGACGCCGATCGATATCTACAACTTCGACCCGGGTGTGATTCCCAAGCCGGACATTGCTGACCGTACACCGTATCAAAGCCAGAACACCGCGACGGAAGAAGGCGTCTATGCCGCCGCTCGCTTCAACCCGTTCGACCCTCTTCACGTCATCATCGGCTCCCGCTTGAGCTGGTACGAATACGACAACCGCTCGGGCACCGGCGATTACAAGGTCACTCAGCAAGTCACACCGTATGCTGGCGTGGTCTACGACATCAACGACACTTACTCGGTCTATGCCAGCTACACCGAAATATTCAAACCGCAAACGCAACAGGACGTAGCAGGTTCGGTGCTCAAGCCGATGACCGGGGACAGCTATGAAGTCGGTATCAAGGGCGAGTACTTCAACGGTGAACTGAACGCATCGCTGGCGCTGTTCGACATGACCCAGCAAAACCGCGCCTATGCACTCGACACCCAGCCCGCCAGTTGCCTGGCCACCAACCGTACGTGCTACGAAGCCGCAGGCGAAGTCCGCAGCCGTGGTCTGGATGCGGAAATCAGTGGCGCCCTCACCCCGGATTGGCAGGCATCTGCCGCCTACACTCTGGTGTTGAGCCAGTACGTCAAGGACAAGGCTTTCGACAAAGGCAACCTGTTCGCCCCCAACCAGCCCAAGCATTTGTTCAAGGCGGCCACCACTTACCACCTGCAAGGTGCGTTTGCCAAAGCACGCATTGGCGCCGACGTGCTGGCGCAAAGCGCAACCTATGGCCGGGTCGGCAACGGTCATGCCGAGCAGGATCCTTATGCCGTGGTTGGTCTGATGGCCGGCTATCGGTTGGATGAGCACTGGGATGCACGGGTTAACTTGAACAATGTGCTGGATCAAAAATACTGGCAGGGCATCCCTACTGCCAGCGGCTCGGGGACTTACGGCGATCCGCGCAACCTGATGTTTTCGCTGAAGTGGACGCTGTGACACGCGACAACTGATGCGCTACACCGGCACATGGGTGGCATGCGGTACTGAAATGCCGCAAACCATCCATTTTCTGCAAAGCGTCGAAGGCCATTTGGGGAGTCCTCACCAGCCTTTTTAATCATGCATGCTCAAGTCTCACAGCGCTCCAGCGCTCAGCCCGCGCCGTAGCGGCCATCGCGGTGGCAGCGCCAGGCTTATAGTTAGCCTGCTTTCATTTATTCCTGGGCCACGCCATCATGACGGTCATTGACCGTCAGCCGGATGCTTCGTCTATGCCCGCGCAACACCCACCCTGCGAGAGTTCCCTGTCGGTTACCCTGCAAATCCTGTCGATCGTGTTTTACACCTTCATTGCGTTTATCTGCATCGGCTTGCCGATTGCCGTATTGCCCGGTTATGTCCATGACCAATTGGGCTTCAGCGCCGTGATCGCGGGCCTGGCCATTGCCTCGCAGTATCTGGCGACGCTGCTCAGCCGCCCCTCGGCCGGGCGACTGGTAGACAGTCTAGGGACCAAGCCGGCCATCGTTTATGGCTTGATCGGGATCGCCATCAGCGGCGTGCTCACCACCCTGGCCGTCATGCTGGAGCAATGGCCATGGCTTAGCCTGGGCATTTTGCTGGTCGGGCGGGTTTTCCTGGGTATCGCCCAGGGCCTGATCGGCGTCGGCACCATCACTTGGGGTATCGGCCAGGTCGGCTCCCAACACACCGCCCGGGCCATTGGCTGGAACGGAATTGCCTCCTACGGCGCCATCGCCATTGGTGCGCCGCTGGGTGTGGTGATGATCGACCGGCTGGGCTTCGCCAGTCTGGGCGTGGCGCTGTTGCTGCTGGCACTGCTCGCGCTGCTGCTGATTCGCAAAAAGCCTTCAATCCCGGTGATAAGCGGCGTACGCCTGCCCTTTTGGTCGGTGTTCGGCCTGATTGCTCCGTATGGCATCAGCCTGACCCTGGCCTCCATTGGCTATGGCACGCTGACCACCTTTATCACCCTGTTTTATATCGACCGCGGCTGGGTCGGCGCGGCGTATTGCCTGTCGGTATTCGGGGTGTGTTTTATTCTCGCGCGGCTGGTGTTTACCAACAGCATCAACCGCCTGGGCGGCTACACCGTGGCGATTGCCTGTATGGCCATCGAAACTGTCGGCCTGACATTACTGTGGTTGGCGCCTGGCCCTGCCTATGCCTTGGCAGGTGCCGGCCTTACGGGTTTTGGCCTGTCGCTGGTGTACCCGGCGCTTGGCGTCGAGGCGGTCAAGCAAGTGCCCGTTAGCAGCCGGGGGGCTGGGCTGAGTGCCTACGCGGTGTTTTTCGATCTGGCACTGGCCATCGCGGGCCCGATCATGGGCGCGATTGCATTAAACATGGGTTACCCGTGGATTTTCTTCAGTGCTGCACTGCTAAGTATTCTGGGGCTGATACTTACTGTAGGTTTATCCTTACGCAAAACTTCCTAAGTTCAGAAATTTAACTTACAGGCAACTTCCGTTGCACGGCACATGAAATATATTTAAAAATTAAGACTAACGTCTGAAGTTAGCAAACAGCCAGCATCTTCAGGCGAAACACCGCTCTGCAACATCAAGAATCCTTTCAGGCACATAGCTACTATTGCGAAGTAAATCTCTTACGACAATATTCGATCCGCTGACTAAGTTCGGCGTGAGCTGCCTATACCAACAACTGAATATTCTTATAGAGTAATAATAAAAAATGCGTGCATTGATAATGACTGTCGCTGTTCCCGCTTTGTACTTGGGGTTGAACACTGTTGCACAAGCAGAGGTTGACCTGAATGCCCCGCCCCATGGCTGGCCCTGCTGCCCTTTCAGCGACGCACAGCTGAAAACAGATATTCGCCCCCTGACTGACTCCACCAGCAAGCTGCTGCAACTCCAGGGCGTGACGTTCAACTGGAAAAACGGTGGGCATGAGGACGTCGGACTGATTGCGCAAGATGTACAAAAAGTCTATCCGCAGTTAATTCGAGAAGATAAAGAATACCTGCGCGTGGACTACGAAAAACTGGTTGCACCGTTGATCGAATCGGTACGCGAAATGGATGCGCGGATCAAGCAACTGGAAGCAGCCAACAAGACGCACTGATCGTTTCCAGTGGAGCCAGTCAGCAGGGCAAGCCTACTGACTGGTCGAAGCAGTTTTTCTGACCGGTACGGACCCCAGGGTCTTGCTGAAAAACCGCCCCGCCTCATAAATCAGATCACGATGTACATCTTCGCGATCGACCCCTTCGGCATCTGTACACAGCCCGGGCATTGCCGTCATTTGCTCGTCGGTACATGGCGCCATAAATACAAAATGCCCCGCGCCGGGAATAACCTTGAACTCAGGCTCCATCGGCAATTTGCGCGCCAGGGCGTCGGCGTTCATGTCGGGGAACACCAGGCTGTCGTTTTCGCCGCTGTACAGCAACACGGGCACATGCACATCCGCCAGGGTTTGGCGCCCGAACATCAGGCTTAACGGGGCCATCAGCAACAGCGCTCGCACACGTGAATCAGAAACAGGGACCAGGTCATCGCGATCGGCGATCAGTTCACCCTTGGTCGTGCAGGCATCATGGTCCTCCGGCCGCTCCTGGCAGTAACGCCGCAAACGGTCCAGATCCGGCTCGGCGCCGGCCAGGATCAACGCCGTTTCCCCTCCCGCCGAATAGCCAATCACCCCTACCTGATCGTCATGTACATAGGGGGACAAATCGCCATCAGCCAGGGTTGCGCTGATGGCCGCCGATATCTGCATTGGCCGCCCATAAAGGTTGCTCAGGGTACCCAGGCGGCTGTGGTCTTTATAGTTGTCACCGGGGTGAATAACCGCCACCACGACAAAGCCCTTGCGGGCCAGTGAGGTTGCAAGGTCATGTAACGCCAGGGGCGTGCCGGTATTGCCGTGGGACAGCATCAGCAGCGGATAGCGACCTGTGACAATTTTGGCGTCTTCGGTGGCCTCGACCTCATAGTTGCCCATTTTGGTCAGCCCTTCAGCTTGCGCGGACGGATAAAAGGCGATGGCGCGCATGGGCTGATCGTCCAGCGGATCGAGAAAACTCAAGCGATGAAAACCCACACTCCAGTGGGCCTGCGGCTCGGCCTGCACCACGAGGGGGCAATATGCCAGCAACAATGCCAGTACCGCGCATAGACGCATCATGGATGCTTACCTTTGATGGCGTGTGGCTTGCAACCGGCGATGCCAGAGCGTTGACCTTCAACCCTGCACAACCCAAGCCAAACGCAAAATACTCCGTATTCTGGTCATCCCGCTGACGTCCAGAGTACAGAGTTTAGTCGTTGCCGCGGTTCAGATTACTTACGCTGCGCTGAACAGATCCTGCTTAATTTGCGCGTGGGCATCGTTCATCGCTTTGCTGCGCACTTCGTCGCCGTATGCCAGGCCGTGGGCACGCACAAACTCGACGTCAGTGATGCCCATAAAGCCCAGTATCACTTTCAAGTAGTCCTCATGGGCCACGCCTGTGGCCTGGCCAGCATGCAGGCCGCCCGAGGTCGATACCACGATCACTTTCTTGTTGCCGCACAGGCCTTCAGGGCCGGCCTCGGTATAGCGGAAAGTCTGGCCGGCAACCGCGATACGGTCGATCCACGCCTTGAGCTGGGTCGCAATGGTGAAGTTGTACATCGGTGCCGCGATCACTACCGCGTCAGCCGCCAGAAATTGCGCCAGGGTGTCAGCACTCAATTGTGCTTCGTGTTTTTGTGCAGCATCACGCAGCTCTGCCGGTGTGCCAGCAGCCACCAGAGTCGCGGCCGAAAAGTGTTCAATGGCTTCGGCGGCCAGATCGCGGTAGCTGACTTCAACCTCTGGATCGGCAGCCTGCCAGGCCTTGACCACTTCACGGCTCAACTGACGCGAAGCGGAGTTGTCGCCCAGGATGCTCGAATCGATATGCAATAGTTTCATGGTGATCTCCGGTGAGGACCGCCACTGGGCGATCTGATGGAGGTGATGCTATAGATGAAAGCAATCGACGATAAGTCGGCCGCCATGCGATAGTTCGTCCCATCTGTAGGACAGTGAGCCCGCCATGCAAGACCTCAATGATCTGTATTACTTCGCCAAGGTGGTCGAAGCCGGTGGTTTCGCCGCAGCGGGCCGCCTGCTGGGGATTCCCAAGTCACGCCTGTCGCGACGGGTGGCCGAGCTTGAAGAGCGCCTGGGCGCCCGCCTGCTGCAGCGCACGACCCGCCAGCTCAAACTCACGGCGGTGGGCGAGCGCTACCTGCGCCATTGCCAGGCCATGCTGCTGGAAGCAGAAATGGCCGACGAGGCAGTGGCCAGCATGTCCAGCGAGCCACGGGGCCGCTTGCGCGTTTCGTGCCCCGTAGGCCTGGCCCATGAGTTCATGCCCGGCGTCATCAGTACGTTCTTGCAGGCTTACCCTCTGGTCCAGCTGGAAGTCAGCCTGCTCAACCGGCGCGTCGACCTGGTCACCGAAGGCATCGACGTGGCTTTGCGCGTGCGCGAAGAAGGCGATGAGGACCCGTTGCTGGTGACACGTCGCCTGCGTCAGGCCCGTACCGTGATGGTGGCCAGCCCCGAGTTTGCCCGCAAGTGGCCGGTCAATAGCCCCGACGACTTGAAAAACGTGCCGCTGCTGGGTGCGCTTGAGCCTGATCGCATGGTTCATTTGCGCATGCTCGATGAGCAAGGCAAGGCCTGTAACCTGGTGCTTGAGGCGCGGCTGGGGATTGACGATTTTGTCGTGCGCAAAGCTTGCACCCTTTCCGGCCTGGGCTTTACGGTACTGCCCATGATGTATTGCGAACAGGAACTGCAAGACGGGCAGCTGGTTCAAATCTTGCCCTCATGGACACTGCCAGGGGGCTGGCTGCATGCGGTTTACCCTCACAGGCGCGGGGTGATGCCTGCCGTCAGGGCCTGGATCGACCACTTGGTCGAGTCATTCGAAAGCTGTGGAGACAAACTGCTATGACCCAGATGACCAAACATGACGTAGCCGAATTCTGCCGCAGCCTGCCGGGCGTCAAGGAAGACGTGAAATGGGGAGGTGTTCAGGTGTTTTATGTCGACCAGAGCAAGATGTTTGCCCTGTTCAACCTCAACAAGGACGGGCTTTCGTTCAAGGTCGAAAAAGAGTTGTTTCTGGGCTATGTAGACCGTCCAGGCATACGCCCGTCGCCATATCTGGCGCGGGCGTACTGGATCAACATGCAAGCGCCCTACCCGATGGGCGCTGCAGAACTGCAAGACCTGTTGCGCCGCTCCCACCAGTTGGTGGTCAGCAAGCTGGCGAAAAAGCGTCAGATCGGTTTGTTGCTCTGATCGTTACAGGTTCGCAAAGCTCATCTTCAAGAACAGCACGTCAATCCATACCACCTGGTGCAGCGCAACAATCAGCCAGAAGAACACCTGATACGACAACTTGCGGGTTTTGTGGCGAAACATCTGTTGAGCCACCAAGGCCCCCGGCCAGCCGCCAAGCAGCTCGACCCCGTGCAAGACATTTTCCGGCGTGCGCCACTGCCCCGCCTTGGCCTGCTGTTTGTCGTACCAGTACAGGCCAAACGCCAGAATGCTGGCAATGCCATAGGCCAGCAACGGCACCCGACTGATACCGGTGAGCATCACATTCACCGAGCCGCCCACCGGCAACGCACAAAGCAGCGCGAACACCAGCAGCTTGAGCTTCAAGCCGCGAATTGGCGTGCCTTTGCGCTCTGGCGCGACGACTTGCGCGCGCCGGTCTTTAACCTGCTTTTTCACGCGGACGCTGCTGACCAGTCGATCCAGCCGAACTGCCAGGTGGCCAGGATCAGCAGACCAAATGCAATGCGATACCAGGCGAACACGGCATAGCTATGGTTGGAAATGAACTTCAGCAATGCCCGTACCGCGATCATGGCGAAAATGAACGAGGTCACGAAACCAATGGCGAACACCGGCAAATCGTCAGGCTGGAACAGATGACGGTATTTGTAGCCCGAGTACACGGCAGCACCGACCATGGTTGGCATGGCCAGGAAGAATGAAAACTCGGTAGCCGCCTTGCGCGACAAGCCGAACAGCAGGCCGCCGATAATGGTCGAGCCGGAACGCGAAGTGCCGGGAATCATCGCCAGGCATTGCGCAAAGCCGATTTTTACCGCGTCTTTCCAGGTCATGTCGTCCACTGTTTCGGCGCGAATCACATGCTGGCGACGCTCGGCCCACAGCATGATGATGCCGCCGATGACCAATGCCGTGGCAACGGTAATCGGGTTGAACAGGTACTCATGAATGACGTCGGCGAAAATCACCCCCAGGACCACTGCCGGCATCACCGCGATGATCAGGTTGGTGGTGAAGCGTCGCGCTTCAGGTTTGGTGGGTAAACCGACGACAACGTCGATGATCTTGCGGCGAAATTCCCAGACTACAGCCAAAATCGCACCCAGCTGGATGATGATGTTGAACGCCATCGCCCGCTCGCCGCCAAAATTCAGCAAGTCGGCCACAATAATCTGGTGGCCGGTACTCGAGATCGGCAAAAACTCCGTCAAGCCTTCTACGACGCCCAGTATCAACGCCTGAGCGGCAGTCCAAAGATCCATTATTCCCCCATAAAGCCCTGCCTCATGCAGAGCTGATTAGTCATGATTAAGTGTTTGCAACCGCTGCCGTAGAGTGGGTTACAGGTGTGCCATGTTCACCACAGCGGTGTGAAAAAACTGTCAGAAATCAATAAAGATGAAGCTTTGCCAATTTCGGCCGAGATCCTATCAGACACGTTCCACTTTCGCTGCTATGACATATCCCCGGTGTTGTCTGACAGACAAGTCTGAAAGTTGTTCAGTGAATCACCACAAGAACAAAAATACGGAGTGACTACTTATGAATACCCTGCGCGGGTTGTCCATCAGCCGACGTTTGTGGCTGATCTTGATCGTGGCCATGGCCATGCTGCTGGCGTTGGGCTTATTGATGCTAAAGCAGATACATGACGATTTGTATGAAGGCAAAGCCCAGAAAACCCGGCATGTGGTGCAAGCGGCCAGCGGCGTTCTCTCGTATTACCACGGCCTGGAAACAGCCGGCAGCCTGAGCCGTGAGGCCGCGCAACAGCAGGCGCTCACCGTGATCAGCCAATTGCGCTACGACCAGAACGACTACTTCTGGATCAATGACCTGCGCCCTTTCATGATCATGCACCCCACCAACCCCAAGCTTGACGGCAAGGACGTGTCGACCGTCAAGGACCCGGACGGCTTTGCGATTTTCAACGAAATGGCCAGCCTCGCGAAAACCCGAGGTGCCGGCATGGTGGACTATCGCTGGCCAAAGCCGGGGGCCGAAGCACCGGTGCAAAAAACTTCGTATGTGCAACTCTTCGAGCCCTGGGGCTGGGTGATCGGCTCCGGGGTCTACATCGACGACATGCAGGCCGAGTTCCGCGCCCAGACCTGGAAGGCCAGTTGGGCTGGCGTGGGCATCGCGCTGGTGATGGCGCTACTGGTGACACTCATTGCCCGCAGCATCGTGCGACCGTTGCAAGAAGCCGTGCAGGCCATGGCCAATATCGCCAGCGGTGAAAGCGACTTGACCCGTAGCCTCGATACCCACGGCCGGGATGAAGTCACCCTGCTGGCACAGCACTTCAATGCCTTCACCGCCAAGCTGCGCAATGTGATCAGCCATCTGCAAGCCACCGCCACTGCTCTGGAACAATCTTCCACAGCGCTGGGCAGCGACGCGACCGACGCCCAGCAGCGCAGCCAGCAGCAAGCCCTGCAAATGGATCAGGTGGCCACGGCGATCAACGAAGTGACCTACGCCGTGCAAGAAGTGGCCAAAAACGCTGAGCACGCGGCCAGCGAAATGCGCGGCGCCCAGTCGCAAGCCGACCTTGGCCAGCAGAACATCGATACCAGCCTGCAGCAGATCGGTGAACTGTCGGGCACCATCCATCAAGCGGTAGAGGTGATCCGCACCCTGGCCACACAAAGCAGCGAGATTGGCAGCGTGCTTGAAGTGATCCGCTCGATTGCCGACCAAACCAACCTGCTGGCCCTCAACGCAGCGATTGAAGCCGCACGGGCAGGCGAGCAAGGCCGGGGCTTTGCGGTGGTGGCTGACGAGGTACGATTGCTGGCCCAGCGCACGCAAAAATCCACGGCCGAAATTCAGACCATGATCGAAGGTTTGCAAAAGCATTCCGAGGCCGCCGTGGATGTGATCGGCAGCAGCAGTCGAGCCTCGCAACTGACCATCGAGCAGGCCACACAGGCCGGGCAGAGCCTGACCAGCATTGGCCAGGCCCTGAGCAATCTCAATGACCTCAATGCGTCCATTGCCAGCGCCACGCTGCAACAGGCTCACGTGGTGGAAGACATCAACCAGAACGTGACCCGCGCCGCAGAGCTGTCCCAAGGCACCGCCCAGGCTGCGGAGCAGTCGAGCGTTGCCAGTGCTCACCTCAAGGAACTGAGCGTGCAACTCAATGGGCTGTTGCGCCAGTTCAGGGTGTGAACGCAGCGGCAGGCTGCACGCTTGCAGCCTGCCGCGCCTCAAGCAATCACAATGTCGTTGCCCGCCAGCGAGGCCAGCCCAACGCCGACCAGCGTCACCGAGTCATTGCCAAAGCTCAGGACGGTATCGTGCCCCGAAGCACTGGCGTGGGCCCGGTAGTCGGCGTTGTACCCGCCATCAACCCCCAGAAACAGCAGCGTGTCGGTCGCCTGATACCCCAGCAGCGTATCGTTGCCGAAATGCCCGCTGAAGACGAAGGTATTGATCCCGCCCCCCGACTCCAGCAAGTCATTGCCCGCGCCACCGATAAACACATCATTGCCCCGCGAACCGATCAGATGATCGTTGCCGCCCTGCCCCAGTAGCCAGTCGCCGTGTTCACCGGCCTTGAGCGTGCTGTCCCCGGCCCCTGCCTTCACCGAGCCGGTGTAGTCACTGCGGCTATTGCCGGCCCACAAGCCGTCATCGGCAACCCGATGGACCACGGTTTTGCTCATCCCCAGCCAGCCCGGCTCTTGCGTGGACAACAGGCTGATATCCCGGGCAATGCTGAGCCCGCCGTGTTCATCACGCACATAGAGGGTGCCGTGCCCGTCATTGACCACTTCCACGCGATTCATGGCCTGTTGCAGGTCCAGGGTATTGATGCCTTTACCGCCCAGAATGATGTTATGGCCACCACTGTCCCTGAAAGTGTCATTGCCCTCACGCCCTTCCAGGAAGTCATTGCCGCGCCCGCCCTGAATCAGGTCGTTGCCGTCGCTGCCAATAATGAACGTACTGCCCTTGTGGGGCTCGGCGTTGCGATTCAGGTCCTGAACCCAGGTGTTTTCCCGTGCCGGGTTCGACAGGTTAGCAACCACGACGGTCGAGTCCTTGCCCGTCAAGTCGTAGAACGCCGAGTCGAGAATCCGCGTCATCCCGCTTTCGTAGCCGCTGGGTAAATGCGTGACCCAGGTCGAGACATTGGCAATCGAAAAGGGCATGAGGTTCCACGCAGTGGAGGCGTAGTGATCGTTGAAACTCACAATATTGTTGGTGGCTGACGGTTGATGCGCGTCGTGTACCCCCAGGGACGACAGATTGAAATCCGAGCCATCCAGAGCGCGGAATACCGGGTCGTTCTCGTAGCCGATATTCAGCACGCTGGAGGTGGTTTCGCTCTGTGTGGGCGAAGCAAAGGCGATGTAACGCGCATCACGATAGAAACCCGACCAGTGATCGCCGCTCAAATCGGCCAGGCTATTGACCGCCAGACCGCCCAGGCTATGGCCACTGACCAGCACGTCCTTGCCGGCCAACCCCTGGGCACCGGCAAAGGCGGCCACTTTGCCCAGTAATGAGTCGAACGCATTGGCGCTGTAGTTTTTGGCGTAATCCCCAGGCCCGACAGCGGCCAGCAAATCGCTGATGGCATCGCCAATGGAGTCCGTGATCAGCGATTCCCGTGGCCCGCTGGTGCCGCGAAACCCGATGCCAATGGACGTCAGCTGGCCATCGGCGCCGTACTTGCCGAGGATCTCCACTTGAGCCGTACCATAGCCAGCTTTTTCACCGAAGAAAGTGCCGCGCTGATCAACCTTGCCTGCGTAACCCAGTTGCTCGGCGCTGATGGGGGTCCAGCCGGCTTTTTCCACGGCTTCGCGGGCGAGTTTTTCTGAATCCGGGTTCCAGGGAATCCCCGGCACCACCCCCTGCGAGTCGGTCCCGCCGAGCACGGCCTTGACCAGCGTGGCGGGGAGCCCGGTGCCCATGCCGTTTTTCTGGTAACCCACGGCAAAGCCGTTGTCGAGGTTGTGATAACTGTAAAGCGTGATGGCCAGCGCATCTTTAACGAGAGCCGTTGAAACGTTTGATCCCACATCCATGTAGTCAAAAATCGCCATGGTTTTTACTCTCCTCTTTGATAAAACTATCGCGCCACAAAAGCCTCATCCACCCGTGCCAGGTCCTGTTCACGCAACGTGCCCGCGTAAAAGTGCAATTTGGTCCAGGCCAGCAAGTAGTCGTAACGGGTTTGGGCCAGATCCCGCCGCGTGCTGTAGAGCTGCTGCTCGGCGTTCAATGCATCAAGGTTGACCCGCTCGCCGCCCAAAATGCTTTGCCGGGTCGAAACCACCAGCGCCTCGGCCGAGACCAGAGCCTTCTGATAGGCCCGCAACTTGCTGACACCCGACAAACACGCATTGAATTGGCGCCTGAGCTCAATCAGGGTTTCCCGGGTCTTGCCCTCCAGTTCGTATTCCGCCTGGGACAGGTTGCTGCTGGCCTGACGCACCGACGCCGACACCCCGCCCCCCGAGTACAGGGGCAGGCTGACTTCAATACCTATGGTGTTGGTGTCGTAGCGTTGGTTGTAGGTATTGCCGCTCTCGGACTCCATCTTGCGCACACTGGCGTAGGCGTTGAGCTTGGGCAGATGCCCTGCCCGGTTCCGTTCGACTTCGTACCGTGCCACCTCCAGCGCCTCACGCTGTGAGGCGAGCACCGGGTTGTTGGCCAGGGCCATGGCATGCCAGGTCGAAAAGTTCGCAGGTTCCAGCGGCAATGAATTGAAACTGCGGGCCAGCGGCGTCAACTGCTCGATACCCAGTACTGCCACCCCCATCAGGGCGCCCAGCTCACGCAACGCGGCATCTTGCTCATCAAAGGCCTGGATCTCTTCTGCGGTGGCCAACTCGTAACGCGACTCGGCTTCCAGAATGTCGGTGCGCGTCCCTTCCCCTTGGCGAAACAGGTGCTCGTTCTGCTGAAACTGCTGCTCGTAGGCTTTTTTCTTGGCTTGAGCGATGTCGATCTGATCCTGCGCAAACAGGGCCTGGGTGTAATACGTCAGCACCCGCACCAGCAGTTCCTGGCTTTTGCTGCGAAAGACCTCATCTGCAAACAACGCCTGGGCTACGCCCTTTCGGTAATTGGCATACGCCTCGTAGTCGATCAGCGGCTGCTGCACCATAAAGGTCGAGCCGTAACTGTTGTAGTGGCGGTCATCGTGGGTGTTGCCGCGCTCGTTGAGATAGGTGGCCTTGGAGTTGTTGCGCCCCTTGTTGTAGTTGTAGGACAGCTTGGGCAGCAGCCCGGCGCGGCCAATGACCCGGCTTTCAAGGCCCGCGTCGCGCTCCTGGATTGCACCGAGGAACTGCGGATCATTGCGCAACGCCTCTTCGTACACCTCAAACAGCCCCATTGCCTGTGCACTGGCCGTGACCCCGAGCCACAGCGCAAGCGTGAGGCCCAACCGGGAAGCTCTTTTCATAGGTCGCAGCATCCTAACGCTCAGTCAGCGCAGAACCTGCGCGATCCAGCAGTGGTTTAAACAAGTAATTGAGCAGCGAGCGCTCACCCGTGCGTACGAACATCTCGGCCGGCATGCCGGGTTTGATCACCAGCCCGTTGAGTTTTTCCAGCGCCTGATCACTGACCGTGCTGCGCAGCACGTAGTACGGCATGCCGGTTTTTTCATCGAGCAACTGGTCTGCCGAGACCAGGCTCACCGCCCCCGACACCCGTGGCGTGCGGCTCTGATTGAACGCCGTAAACAGAATGTCCACGGGCAACTCGCTGCCCACCCGGTCCACCAGGTTCACTGGCAGGCGCCCTTCGACTTCCAGGCGCGCGTCCTGGGGCACGATTTCCAGCAGGGTTTCCCCGGCCCGGACCACCGCACCCTCAGTGTGTACCCCCAGGTTGACCGCGATACCGTCCGCTGGCGCATTGATTTCGCTGTGTTGCAGATCAAAGCTGGCCGAAGCCAGTTGCTGCTCAAGGGTCAGGGTTTTGAGTTGAGCCTCGGCCAGCTGGGTGCGCACTTCCTTCTGATACTCGTCAATGTGCTGCGCGAGTTTGAGCCGCGACTCCAGAATCCCCTGCTCGATACGCCCGCTTTCGCCGACGTTCTGTGCCAGATCCTGTTGAATCTGCGACAGCTGGCGTTCGTATTCCATCAGCCGGTTACGCGGGATATAGCCGTTGTCAGCCAATGGCCGCAGATTGCTCAGTTGCTGACGCAGGGAATCGGCCTGAGCCAACTGATCACCCCGGGCCCGGCGCATGCCGGCCAACTGTTGCGTGGCGCCTTCGATGCTGGCCTTCAGACCGCTCTGCTCACGGGCGAAGGCCTCACGCCGGCTGCTGAACAGCTGTTGCTGGCCTTCGAGCACCAGGGCCAGGCGCGGGTCGGGGTCGTCACTCAACTGCGGCGCAAAACTGACCCGGCCAAGGTTGTCGCGCTCACTTTGCCAGCGGGCCTGACTGGCCCAGGCCATGCGGTACTGCGCTCGCAGCGATTGCACATCGGCCTCGACCTGCGTCGGGTCCAGGCGAAACAGCGGTTCTCCTTGATGCACCGTCTGCCCTTCGCGTACCAGAATCTGGCTCACCACCCCCGGCCCCAACGACTGCACTGCCTTGCGCTTGCCCGACACCACCACGGTGCCCTGAACGGGAATGCCCTCATCCAGCGGCGCGAGGCTGGCCCACACAAAAAAACTTCCGGCGCCGAGAATAGTCAGCACCCAACCTGCCCGGACGTAAAACCCGGCCCCACGTTGTGGCTGATGGTCATCACTCATGATGGGAGCTTCCTTGCTCATGCGTCGGCACTCTGGCGATGGGTACTGGCGGGCGCCGTCTGTGCGCCGGCGTGTTGTTGCTGTGCCCCGGACAACGCCTTGAGCACCTCTGCACTGGGCCCGAAGACCTGGGTGCGGCCTTCATTGAGCACCAGCAGTTTGTCGGTCTGGGCCAGGGATGATGAGCGATGGGTCACCAGTATCACCGTGCAGCCCTGCCCCTTGAGCTGGGCAATTGCCCGGGTCAGCGCCGCGTCACCCACGGCATCGAGATTGGAGTTGGGCTCGTCGAGCACCACCAGGCTCGGCCTGCCGTACAAGGCCCGGGCCAGTGCCACGCGCTGTTTTTGCCCGCCCGACAAGCCGCTGCCCTCGTCCCCCAGCACCGTGTCGTAGCCTTGTGGCAGGCGCAAAATCATCTCGTGCACCCCGGCCTGCTGGGCCGCTGCGACCACCTGTTGCGGGTCGCTGTCACGGAAACGGGCGATATTTTCGGCAATGCTGCCGCTGAACAACTCGATGTCCTGGGGCAGGTAGCCGATATGCGGCCCCAGTTGATCGCGGTTCCACTGATGGATATCCGCGCCATCCAGACGCACCGTGCCAGCCAGAGTTGGCCATACACCCACCAGCACCCGCGCCAGGGTCGACTTGCCGCAACCCGACGCGCCCAGCACCCCAAGCACCTCGCCGGCATTGAGGCTGAAACTGATCTGATGCAACGTGGGCAGGCGCTGGCCCGGCGGCGCGGCGCTGACCTGCTCAAAACTCACCTGCCCCCTGGGGGCCGGCAACGCCATGTTGTCTTCACTGGCCGGATGCTCGCGCAGCAGGCTGTCCAGTCGCTGATAGGCCAGCCGGGCCGAACTCCATTGCTTCCACACGGCAATCAGCTGGTCGATGGGGCTCAACACGCGGCCCATCAAAATCGAACCGGCAATCATCATCCCGGCACTCATGTCGCCCTGAATCACCAGCAAGGCACCCAGGCCAAGCACCAGTGATTGCAGGCACAGACGCAAGGTCTTGCTCAGCGAACCGATGACTGCCCCGGTGTCGCTGGCCTTGTTTTGCTCGGCCAGAAACCGCGAATGCAAGTTGAACCAGCGTTTGCGCAGCACCCCCAGCATGCCCATGGCCTGAATGGTCTCGGCATTGTGCAGATGGCTGGTGGCCAGTTGGCTGGACTGCTGCGAGTACACACTGGCCAGGCCCAGGGATTTGCGCGTCATCATTTCGTTGACACAGGCCAGCCCCACCAGCAACAGCGCGCCTGCCGTCGCCAACACCCCGAGCCAGGTGTTGAACAGGAAAATCACGAACAAATAGATGGGAAACCACGGCGCATCAAAGAAAGCGAACAGCGCTGGGCCCGTGACAAATTGGCGGATCAGGGTCAAATCCCCCAGCGCCTGGCCGGCATGAGCCTGACCGCTGAACAGATTGCGCTCGAAGGCGGCGCGGTACACCTGCTGGTTAAACCGGCGCTCCAATTGGCTGCCGATGCGTATAACAATAAAACTGCGCACCGTTTCAAGTAGCCCGATAAAGATGAAAAAGCCCACCACCATCAAAGACAACATGGCCAGTGTTGTTGTGTTTTGCGAGGACAACACCCGGTCATACACCTGGAGCATGTAAATGGACGGCACCAGCATCAATATATTGATCAAGGCCGTAAAACACCCCACGCTGATCAGGATATTTTTATAGTCACCCAGCGCCTGCAACAAGGGGGCGACGGGACTGTTCTTCAGCCGCTTCATGACTCTTCCTTGATAGATTAAGCATTGCGTACCTGCACGCAAAAAACCCACAGACACCCGCGAGCTGCGCCGGGCGGTTACCCGCTCAGCCCTTTACGCCAGAAGTTGCGCGTTAATACCGCTTAGTTATTGGCGCGCACCATCACCAATATTCTTTGAGCGCCAAGTTGCACTTCATAGTGCCCCGGTTCAATACGGTTCATATGCACTATATCGGTACCGTCGTTGCCCATGAGGAATAAGCCGTCCGGGGTGGGCGACCAACTTTTCGGCACTTCGCCCAACCAGGCTTGCAAACATTTCACTTCGGGGCTGAAGGCCCTGTTTTCGGCAATCAGCCGCACCGTACAGGCCTGATCCACATCGTCCTGCGGATAAAACGTCCAGTTGCCCGCCAGTTGTGCGGGGCTCAGCAGCAGCAAGGAATTGGCCATGGCGCTCTCTGTAGAAAAAGTCAGCAATGCGGCGATACACCCCATCACTTTGAAAAATCCGGTTAGCCTGCAGTTCATGTGTTCAGGACCCCTGAAAGCAGCGCTTGCGCGCTGCTCCTGTACCGGCCTGCTTACGCGACGATGTCGTAAGTTGCCACTTGACCCACGGTGCTGACCAGGAAATCAGCGACCGCATGGCCGCTGAAATCGACGGCAAAGTGGCCCTGATTGCTGGCTTTGTCATAGCTCACAATCGCTTCGCCGGCACGCCCGGTGAAGGCGTCGACAAAGTTCAGCCCGGCCAGTTTGGTGATGGCCGAGACGTCGATTTTGTCGATGCCGGACTGGAAGTCCATGATGATATCGGCGGCATTGGGTGCAGAGTCTGACACCGCGCCAAACACAAACACATCAGCACCGGTGCCGCCCCACAGCGTGTCAGCACCGCCGCCGCCGTAGAGCACGTCGTTGCCGGCCCCACCCTTGAGCACGTTGTCGGAACTGTTGCCAATCAGCAGGTCATTGCCCGAACCGCCGATAGCGTTTTCGACTGTCACGCCCTGTGCAATCGACACGTTGCCGGTCATCCCACCCACGTCAGAGAACGAACCTGCTGTCAGGTTGATCTTCTGGTTTTGAGTGAAGCCGGAGAAATCCAGGGTGTCATTGCCGCCACCGTCCCACACCGCAAAAATCAGCTTGGAGCTGGCTGACGTTGCGCTGTAGAAATCACGGTCAGCCGTGGAGTTGAAACCGTAAACGGTGTCGTCGGCACGGGTTTCAAGGTTGGCGCCGTAGAGTTTCTGCACCGCTGCAATGTCATCCAGCAAAGGAGCCGATGCGTATGCACCTTCGCCGCTATTGGTGAAATGCTGGCCGGTGTTGCTTTCACTCCAGTAGCTCATGACGCTGTACGCACGGCTGTCTTCGCCATAGACCGCATCGCGGTAAGTCGGGTTGCCATTACCGGCGTTGTAGTCGCCGGGATGCGACAGCCCCAGGGTGTGGCCGATTTCGTGGGTCAGGGTCTGACGGCCGTAATTGCCTTCGCCCGGGGTTTTGTTGACCTCATAGTCCTTGTTGATCAAGTACCACGACTCGCCTTTGCGCGCACTGCTTGGCAGATAGGCAAACGCCGCACCGCCGTTGCTGGCACTGAAGTTGGCGAAGGTCATGTGACCGTCGTCCCCACGGGCTGCCGGCCCCTCGGTGAAGGTCACTTTGGCGACGTCTGCCCAGGACTCCAGCGACAGCTTGGCCTGTTCCTTTTGCAACGCGGAGAACTGGCTGAAGGTCCCAAGCCCGCGGGTGGCATACCCGACAGGCGGCGCTGTCAGGAAGGTGTACGTGAGGTTGATCACGCCGTCGCCGTTCAGGTCATGCCAACTGGCGCCGGAACGGGTCAGCTGATCGGCCGCCTGGTCGACGGTGAACGAGGGTTTGCCATTGACCAGATGATTGCCGCGATCATAGAAATGACTGAAGTTATCAATCTGAGTGAAGACGGAACTGCTGACATTTGCCGCCTGGGTCTGGCCGACAGACAGTGCCGCTTTCTCTTTAAGTTTCGACATTTAAACATTTCCTTGTTTAGCAGTAGAAAGTTTTGACAGACATCGACGACCCCTTGGCGAGATCGTCCTATCACTCGCCGTTATATGGCCGGCAGAAACTGACACATGCTGAAATATCCAGTCCAGTACTATTTTGCGAGCAACTAACAACAATTGGGCATATGACCGTAAACATTGAGCATTACACGGGAAGTATTTTTTTATCCCGGCGACGATCAAATACTGACTGCCCGGTCCGGGACAATTAGTTTAAATAACTGAACACCTCATTCGTTTTGGTCGCAGCGACTGCTTGCATTTAAATAACAGTCATCATCTAACTAAATATCCGAGTATTACATAGCGAAGTTATCACGCTAAGTGTCGCCCATGGATAACTACGCGTCGCTATAAGCTATTTAAAACGTGCTCTTTGCAGGGCCGTATGGCGGTCTAATCGCTCCCTCGTTCCTCGTCTGCAACCACAAGAACCTCAACGCGGGACTTGACGAAGCCGGGGGATTTGAGTTCTCCTGAAACCGGTTTCAGCGCCCTCACGCGAAACCGCCTGCGATAACTCAAATAAAAGGTTTCAGGCCGTGAACAGTTTTTCTGCAGCTCAACGCACCCGCGTGACCATGCTCGATGTTGCCCAGCGTGCCGGCGTGTCAAAGGCCAGCGTGTCGCGCTTTATTGGCGAAGACCGCGCCTTGCTCTCCGAAGCCATCGCCGAGCGTATCGAGCGCGCGATCAATGAGCTGGGCTACCACCCCAATCAAATGGCCCGAGGCCTCAAGCGCGGACGTACGCGACTGATCGGGATGCTGGTGGCCGATATTCGAAACCCCTATTCCATTGCCGTCATGCATGGCGTCGAAACCGCCTGCCGCCTGCACGGCTACAACCTGGTGGTGTGCAACACCGACCTGGATGACGAACAAGAGCGTCAGCATCTGGCTGCACTGCGTTCGTACAATATCGAAGGCCTGATCCTTAACACCCTTGGCCATGACCCTGACGCACTGC
Organism: Pseudomonas deceptionensis; assembly: GCF_900106095.1. Classification (NCBI taxonomy): domain Bacteria; kingdom Pseudomonadati; phylum Pseudomonadota; class Gammaproteobacteria; order Pseudomonadales; family Pseudomonadaceae; genus Pseudomonas; species Pseudomonas deceptionensis. The sequence continues at coordinate 3,648,653 of NZ_FNUD01000002.1, forward strand.
AAGAACTGCATCGGGAAATGCCCATCGTGCTGATCGACCGTAAAGTCGAACAACTGCACACCGACCTGGTGGGCCTCGACAACGCAGACGCCGTGCGCATGGCCCTGGAGCATCTTGAGCAACAGGGTTATCGCGACCTGTTGATGGTCAGCGAGCCGGTCGATGGCACCAGCTCGCGGGTCGAGCGCGTCAACAGCTTCACCGCCCAACTGGTGGCACGCCCTGCCCTGCGCGGCGCCGTGGTTAAAACCGGGGCAGGCCTGCGCGCCGCCATCGAGTCGTTCCTGCAATCACCCGGCAACGGGCCCAAGGCGCTGTTTTGCGCCAACGGCCTCGCCGCGCTGGCGTGCACCCAGGTGTTACGCGAACTGAACTGTCGACTTTTCGAAGACGTGGGGCTGATTGCCCTGGATGACCTGGAATGGTTCCCCTTGGTGGGCAACGGCATCACCGCCCTGGCCCAGCCCACGCAACAGATTGGCGCCAACGCCTTCGACTGCCTGCTTAAACGCCTGGGTGGCGACAAGTCCCCGGCCCGCGAGCTGAGTTTCGCGGCGCAACTGATTACGCGCGGCTCAACGCAACCCCTGACTGCCTGACACTTTACCCGCTGGCCACCCTTGACCTGGTAGCCGGCGGTTTAACACACAACAAAATGAAACCGGTTTCAGAGATTAATAATAATGACTGCATTTCCCGTATCCATCAGCCTGTCGAGTTACGGCGCCGACCTGGTTCGCCAGCGCGGACAACACAGCTTCATCGAATTGCTGGCCAGCGCCGGCGTGTCCCGTATCGAACTGCGCGAAGAGCTGTTGACCAGCGAAGACCCGGCCGCCTTCAGCCAGGCCGTGCAAGAGCAGGGTCTTGAGTGCGTGTTCTCGTCGCCACTGGAACTGTGGGAAGCCGGACAGTCACGGCCCAACACCCAACTGCTTGCCACCTTGCAGCGCGCCCATTCGTTCGGCGCCCAATGGTTGAAAGTGTCGCTGGGCTATTTCACCGAGCATTGTGACCTGCAAAACCTGGCGGCCTGCCTCAACCAGCAGCCTGTGCGCTTGCTGGTTGAAAACGATCAGACCTCGTACGGCGGGCGGATCGAGCCCATGCAGCGCTTTTTCGATCAGGTCGACCAGCAGCAGGCACCGATCAGCATGACCTTCGATATCGGCAACTGGCACTGGCAGGACCAATCGGCCACTACCGCCGCCCGCCTGCTGGGTCGCTACGTCACCTACCTGCACTGCAAGGGCGTGAACCGTCGCCAGGATGGCAAGCTCGTCGCCACACCGCCCACCGCCGCCGACCTGCAACAGTGGCAACACCTGATGACCCACATGCCCCATGGCCTGACACGGGCCATCGAGTACCCGCTGCAAGGCTCGGACCTTGACTGCCTGACCCGGGAACACGTCGCCGTACTGGCCCGTTTGAGCCAAAAGCAACAGGAGCTGAGCCATGTCTAAGGTTGATGTGTTGTCGTTTGGCGAAACCATGGCCATGTTGGTGGCCGAACACACCGGCGATCTGGCGCAGGTCGAGCTGTTCCACAAGCGCATCGCCGGTGCTGACAGCAACGTCGCCATTGGCTTGTCCCGCCTGGGTTTCAATGTGACGTGGTTGAGCCGTGTGGGTGCCGACTCGTTTGGCCGCTTCGTGCTCAACACGCTGCAAGCTGAAGGGCTGGACTGCCAGCATGTTGAAATCGACCCCCACAACCCGACCGGTTTTCAGCTCAAGTCCCGGGTGGAAGATGGCAGTGACCCGCAGGTGGAGTACTTCCGCCGTGGCTCCGCTGCCAGCCACCTGAGCCGCAGTGCACTGACCCCGCAACTGCTCAGCGCCCGGCACCTGCACGCCACCGGCATCCCGCCCGCACTCTCGGCCAGCTGCAACGAATTGTCGTTCGAGTTGATGAAGTCCATGCGTGCCGCTGGCAACAGTGTGTCGTTCGATCCCAACCTGCGACCTTCGCTGTGGGCCAGTGAGCAGCAGATGATCCGCGACATCAACGCCCTCGCCGCCCACGCCGACTGGGTACTGCCGGGCTTGAGCGAAGGCCGGCTGCTGACCGGTTACGAAGATCCGGCCGATATTGCCGCGTTCTATCTCGACCAGGGCGCCGAGGCCGTGATCATCAAACTGGGGGCCAAGGGTGCGTTCTATCGCACGGCCCAGGTTGAACAGTTTGTGCCGGCAGTGCCGGTTGCCAACGTGATCGACACCGTGGGTGCGGGTGATGGCTTTGCCGTCGGTGTGATCAGCGCCTTGCTGGAGAACCTCGGGTTTGCCCAGGCAGTTCAGCGCGGTAACTGGATCGGCAGCCGTGCCGTACAGAGCCGGGGCGATATGGAAGGCCTGCCGACCCGCGCCGAACTGCTCGAACACAACGCGCTGCCTGCGCCCCTCTAAACGACCTTTTTAGCTTGACCCGTTACCTGCTGCGCAAAACAAAAACAAGCTCAGGAGCACCACTATGCACTCATTGAAACTCGCTGCCCGCCGGTGGTGGTACATCATGCCGATCGTGTTCATCACGTACAGCCTGGCGTACCTTGACCGTGCCAACTATGGTTTTGCAGCCGCCTCCGGGATGGCTGAAGACCTGAACATCACCCCCGGCCTTTCGTCATTGCTGGGTGCGCTGTTTTTCCTCGGGTATTTCTTCTTCCAGGTTCCGGGGGCGATTTACGCGCAGAGAAACAGCGTCAAGAAACTGATTTTTGTCAGCCTGATCCTCTGGGGCAGCCTCGCCACGCTGACCGGCGTGGTGTCCAGCGCCTACTGGCTGATCGTGATCCGCTTCATGCTCGGGGTGGTTGAAGCCGCCGTGATGCCGGCGATGCTGGTGTACCTGTGCCATTGGTTCACCCGTGCCGAACGCTCGCGCGCCAACACCTTCCTGATCCTGGGCAACCCGGTAACCATGCTCTGGATGTCCGTCGTTTCGGGGTACTTGGTGCAACATTACAGCTGGCGCTGGATGTTTATCGTCGAGGGCCTGCCAGCCGTGCTCTGGGCGTTTATCTGGTGGCGCCTGGCCGATGACCGCCCAAGCGAAGCCAAATGGCTCAGCAACCAGGAGAAGCTCGACCTGCAAAACGCGCTGGATGCCGAGCAAGTGGGCATGAAGCCGGTGAAGAACTACGCCGCCGCGTTCCGTACTCCCGCCGTTATCCTGCTGGCCTTGCAGTTCTTTTGCTGGAGCATCGGGGTGTACGGCTTTGTGCTGTGGCTGCCGTCGATTCTCAAGCAAGGCGCGCAGATGGACATGATCGAAGCCGGCTGGCTTTCGGCCCTGCCGTATCTGGCGGCCGTGATCGCCATGCTGGTGGTGTCCTGGGGCTCGGACAAACTGCAAAAGCGTAAACGCTTCGTCTGGCCACCGCTGCTGATCGCATCCATCGCGTTCTACGGTTCCTACATGCTGGGGGCCGAACACTTCTGGTGGTCCTACGTGTTGCTGGTGATTGCCGGCGGCTGCATGTACGCACCCTATGGCCCGTTTTTCGCCATCATCCCTGAAATCCTGCCCTCCAACGTGGCAGGCGGCGCCATGGCGCTGATCAACAGCATGGGTGCGCTGGGCTCCTTTGCCGGTTCCTACCTGGTCGGTTATCTGAACAGCTCGACCGGCTCAACAGGTGCGTCCTTCCTGCTGATGAGCGGCGCCCTGATGATTTCAGTCGTACTCACGGTGATGCTCAAACCCGCCGCCAAAGACCCTGCCGTCCCCCAACACGATGCTTCGCAACGTCTGGCCCACTCTTGATTAGGTTGGTGACTCCCTTGAAAAAACATGTCGTGCTCTACAAACAACTGTCCGACGCGCTGATGCAGCGCCTGGAAGCCCACGCCCATGTCACCCTGATCGAGCGGCTTGACGCCCAGGGCATGGAGCAGCTGCGCGCTGCCCTGCCCCAGGCCCAGGGCATCCTGGGTGCAAGCCTCAAGCTGGATGCACAGCTGCTGGATCTGGCGCCCGGGCTGGAGGTGGTGTCCAGCGTATCGGTGGGTGTCGATAACTACGACATCGACTACCTGACCGAGCGCAAGGTCCTGCTCACCAACACCCCGGACGTGCTCACCGAAACCACGGCCGACACCGGCTTTGCACTGGTGCTGGCCAGCGCCCGGCGCGTGGTGGAGCTGGCTAATCTGGTGCGTAATGGCCAATGGCAAAAAAACGTCGGCCCCGAGCATTTCGGCACCGACGTGCATGGCAAAACCCTGGGCATTATCGGTATGGGCCGTATCGGCGAAGCCCTGGCCCAGCGCGGCCACTTTGGGTTCGGGATGCCGGTGATCTACCACAGCAACTCGCCAAAGCCTGCGGTCGAAGCCCGCTTCAACGCGCAATACCGCAGCCTGGACGAGTTGTTGCAGCAAGCGGACTTTATCTGCCTGACCCTGCCCCTGACCGCCCAGACTGAGGGCCTGATCGGTGCCGAGCAGTTTGCCCTGATGCGCCCCGAAAGCATCTTCATCAACATCTCTCGCGGCAAGGTGGTGGACGAAAAGGCGCTGATCAACGCCTTGCAGCAAGGCCAGATCCGCGGCGCCGGGCTCGACGTGTTCGAGCGCGAGCCGCTGGAGCTGACTTCACCCTTGCTGCAACTGGACAACGTGGTGGCCACTCCGCATATCGGCTCGGCCACTCACGAAACCCGTGAAGCCATGGCGCGCTGCGCCGTGGAGAACCTGCTGGCGGCATTGGCCGGTGATCGTCCGGCCAACCTGGTTAACCCGCAAGCATTGCGCTGATCAGCGGCCGGCCTTGATCGTGGTCCACACCCGAGTGCGGGTCCGGTCAATGTTCAGCGGCATGGCCTCCAGCGCAAACAGCTTGTCCATCATCGCAGGGGTTGGATAGACCTTGGTGTCAGCCTTGATTTCAGGGCTGACCAAGGCATCGGCCTGCTCGTTGCCGTTGGCGTAATGCACATAGTTGGTGATCCCGGCCATCACGTCCGGGCGCAGCAAGTAGTTCATAAAGCTGTAAGCGGCCTTTTCGTCCGGCGCATCCGCCGGCATGGCGACCATGTCGAACCAGATGGCAGCCCCCTCCTTGGGGATCGAATAACCGATCTGCACCCCATTGTTGGCCTCTTTGGCCCGGGTTTCGGCCTGAAGAATGTCTCCCGAGAAGCCAACTGCCACGCAAATATTGCCGTTGGCCAAGTCACTGGTGTACTTCGATGAATGGAAGTAGCTGATATAAGGCCGGACCTTGAGCAGCAGCTCTTCAGCCTTCTTGTAGTCAGCCGGGTTCTTGCTGTGATGGGGCAAGCCCAGGTAGTTGAGCGCCGCAGGCAGGATTTCCGGGCCATTGTCGAGAATGGCGACGCCGCAGGACTTGAGCTTTTCCATGTTTTCGGGCTTGAAGATCAAGTCCCACGAGTCCACCGGCGCGTCGTCCCCCAGCACAGCCTTGACCTTGGCGATGTTGTAGCCAATCCCGGTACTGCCCCACAGGTAAGGGAAACCATGCTCGTTGCCCGGATCGTTGACCTGCAGTGCCTTGAGCAGCACCGGGTTGAGGTTTTTCCAGTTCGGCAACTGACTCTTGTCGAGTTTCTTCAGGGCCTTGCCCTGGATCTGCCGCGCCATAAAGTGGTTGGATGGAAACACCACGTCATAACCGGATGAGCCCGTCATCAGCTTGCCATCCAGCGTCTCGTTGCTGTCGAACACGTCATAGCTGAAAGCAATACCGGTATCGCGCTGGAAGTTCTTCATCGTGTCGGGGGCAATGTAGTCCGACCAGTTATAGACCTTCACCGTTTCGGCGGCCTGACACAGCGTACCGGCCAGCATCAGGGGCAACAGGGTCATACGGATCATGATTCGATTCCTTGCATGTTTTGGGGCAGCTGTTTTTATTGGCAGGGTTCGGCGATCAAAGGATCAATACATACGTCTTGCGCACGGTTTCCTGGATATCCCAGATTCCGGTGCTGTTGGCAGGCAACATCAGTGCATCGCCTGCTTCTATGGTCAGGGTTTCACCGTTATCCGGGGTGAAGGTGCAGCGGCCCTGAATAAAGTGACAGAACTCTTGCTCCATGATCTGGCGGCGCCAACGGCCCGGGGTGCATTCCCAGATACCGGTTTCGACGCCGTCGTTACGTTCTACACAGGTCACCGAGGTGACCGCGACCGGAGTACCCAGCGGCACGGCAACGGGAAACGACTCTTGCAGTTGCACGTGGGCGGTGTTCTTGAATTGCGTGATGCTCATGGGACGTTCCTGTTCAACGAAAAATGTCGGGTTAACGCATAAAGCCTTCCATGAGCCCGGCCATGCGGCTGGCAAATTGCCGACGCCAGGGTGGGCTGTTTGGGTTGGCCAGGGTTTTGTCTTCGTACACAAAGCTGCGGATGATCGCGTTGTAACCCAGCCAGCGGCAGGGCTCCGGCTCCCAGGCCTTGAGTGCCCCCAGCCCGCCTTCGGTCAACACCCAGGGCTGTCTGACCTCAAGGGTGTCGCGCTGCAAAATCAGGTCGGCCAGCGTGCGCCCGCCCAAGTGGCTGGCGCCCACGCCTTCTCCGCCGTATCCGCCCGCCAGGGCAATGCCCTGCTGGCGATCACAGAGCATGTGCGGCTGAAAGCGTCGCGACATCCCCAGATTGCCGCCCCACACATGGCTGATCTCGACGTTTTTAAGTTGCGGGAACAGCTCGCTGAACAGATAGCGACGCAGTTCGATTTCGCTCTCGCTGAGGTCGAAGTTCTCGCGCAGACGTCCGCCAAACTGGTAACCGCCCCGGGCCCCAAAGACCAGACGGTTGTCTACCGTGCGCTGGCCGTAGGTGACCTGGCGGCTGCTTTCGCTGAAAGCCTGCCCCCGAGCCAGACCAATCTCGTCCCAGATCGCTGGCGATAAAGGTTCTGTGGCCACCATCAGACTCTGTACCGGCAATTGATAACGCCCCAAGGGCGCCAGGGTGTTGGCGTAGCCTTCAACGGCAGGTACCACCCAACGGCTACGCACCTGGGCCTTGGCGGTGCGGGCGAAACCTGCGCGCCACTCCGTCACCGGGCTTTGTTCGAAGATCCGCACCCCCATGCGCTCAACCGCGCGGGCCAGGCCGCGTACCAGTTTGGCCGGGTGGATGGTTGCTATATGCGGTGTGAAAATCCCGCCATAAGGCTTGGCCACACGGATCTGCTGTGCCAGTTCAGCCGGGCTCAGCCAGCGGTAGTCGGACTCGTTCAGGCCTTCGGCGTAGAGGCTGGCCAGATAGCTGCGCAAACTGGCTTCCTGCTCGGGGTAGCGCGCCGCGCAAAACAGTGCGCCGCCTTTGCGGTAATCGCAGTCGATGCCTTCGCGGTCGATGACGCTTTTCACCGTATCGGGAATGCCATGCAGCAAGTCGAAGGACTCACGACGCTGCTGCGACGGCAAGCCGGCCAGCAAGCGGTCTTCGCCCAACAGGTTGCCCATCAGCCAGCCGCCGTTGCGGCCCGATGCGCCAAAGCCTGCAGTTTGTGCTTCAACGATGGCAATGCTCAGTTCAGGGGCATGGCGCTTGAGGTAATACGCCGTCCAGAGCCCGGTGTAACCGGCCCCGACAATGACCACGTCGACATCCAGATCGTGCTCAAGCGGCGGCCGGGGTGCGAGATCGTCCCCGAGCTGGTCCATCCATAAACTGATTGAGCGCCATGCTGGCATCACCGACTCCACACCGATCCAAGAATGGGTCGATCCTAGTCGCTGGCCTCAGGGCGCGTCTTGTGTGCGTGCCCGCAAAGAAATTTGTTTGGCATACGCCTTGGGTGACTGCCCGGTGTGCTGGCGAAAACAGCTGTAAAACGCGGAAATCGAGTTAAACCCCGCCGAAAATGCCAGTTCATCGACTTTGACGGGCGCATTGGCCACATCCATTGCTGCCAGTACATGACGCAGCCGTGCCTGATTCACATAGCGGTAAAAGCTTTGCCCCAGTACCTGATTGAGCAGATACGACATCTGGTTGCGCGTATAGCCGCAAGCCCTGGCCACTTCCTGCAAGTCCAGTTCGGGGTCGAGCCAGGGTTGCTGGTGCTCGAAATAGGTTTGCAGGTCCTGGGCCATGAAACTCAGCTGCCGGGCCGAGAGCCCCAGGCGGCTGACCGCAGGCCGCAGCGATCCTTGGCCCTCCGGGCTGGGGGGCCGTTCGTGGACCAGTGAGGCGTATTCGTTGACCCGCCAGATCAACCCGTCACGCACCGTGATGGCTTCGCTGGCCCGGAACGACACCAGCCCCTGACTGCCGCGCAAGGTCATCCGGTACTGAATGAAGGCGGTATTGCCGTCCAGGCGAATGCGATCGCTGTGCTCGAGCGCTTCGTCCGGCTCTCTGGGCATGGACGACTGCACGTATTCGCGCAGCTCATCGAGGGCCATGGCCCGGTTCTGGAAGAAGTCGTTGTAGATCACGTCGGGGTGATACAGCGCCATCACCCCGTCCAGATCCCGATGTTTCCAGCACAGGTGGTAGCGCATCACGGTTTCGCCGGTGGCGCGGGTATCTTCGGGGCCGTCGTCGGGAGCTGGCATAGAACGCTCGAAACAAAAAAACCAAGAGTGACGCGTTTGTTCACGGGCCTCAATGGGCGCGCGGAGGGGCAAACGCAGAAGATAAATCGGCTAAGTGCATGATTCACATCAAAAGCCGGCCAAACAAGTGATCACCACAGGAAAAAAGGCTTAGCACCACCGCTTTTGAATGCTAGTTTTGAGCGCGAAACAGTTGCAAACATATGCGATCAGCGTTGACCGCACGACACCTTGAGCTAAAGGAATTGCTCTATGCACCTAATGGACAGCGTCAACAGAATCACTTTCCCGAATGCCTGCCAACTCATGCGCTGGCATTTTCATCCGATGGGCTTCGAAGCAACCATGGACGCACCGGGCAGCATGATCGCCCGCCTGTTTGACCGTGCCAGTGGCGAAACCGTGATTGCCATTGCCGGCATCCCCTGCGCTACGGTCATGAGCCTGGGCCAGGTGGGCCGTGTCATCCAGGCCGTGGAAGACGAGCTCGAAAGCTTCGTACCGCCGATGGCCTGGCAGGCGCAGGCCTGATCTAGAATAAACATCAGGTACTGATTTTTTATCAATTAAAATCAGATGCTTACAGATCATTTCTAGAAACAGGCTCAAGCCCATAAGCGCCGCTCATGGGCCCTTTCCGTCAGCCTCAATCCCCTAATGCAGTGCCTTCACGACGCGGGTCTGCACCGGCGACCCATCCGTTCTCATCCCGAGCAATGATCTGGGTACCACTGGTCATTTCGATAAGGGATATCTCATGCCCACGGTCCTTCAACTGCTGCACCAGTGACGGGCTGACCATGCCGGCCTCAAGCTCGGTGCCCACATTGCGACTGCCGAAGTTGGGCAGGCTGATTGCGTCCTGGGGGTTGAGTTTCCAGTCCACAAGGCCAACGACCGACTTGTTGACGTACTCGATGATCTGAGAGCCACCGGGGGAACCCACCGTGGCAACCAGTTCGCCGCTTTTGCGATCGAACACCAGGGTCGGGGCCATCGAAGAGCGCGGGCGCTTGCCTGGCTCGATGCGGTTGGCGACAGGCTTGCCGTTTTCCTCCGGAACAAACGAGAAGTCGGTGAGCTGGTTGTTCAAAATGAAGCCATGGGTCATGACATGCGAGCCGAACGCGGCTTCGACCGAAGTGGTCATCGAGATGGCCCCGCCCTGATCGTCGACCGCAGCAATCTGCGAGGTGGAAATACGCAGTGCCGACCGGTCAGGTGCCAGTGCCAGGTTGATGCCGGCCGGGATACCCGCCTCGGCACGGCCCATGCTTTTTTCGCCCACCAGCGCCGCCCTTGTCGCGTAGTAGGCCTTGTCGGTCAGCCCTTTCACATTGACGGGCACAAAGTCGCTGTCCGCCAGATAAAGCGCCCGGTCAGCATAAGCCAGGCGCTCGGCCTCGGCGATCAGGTGGACTGCCGAAGACGAAGGCTCCACACCTGTGCCCGTGCTGCTCGGCACCGGGGGCATCCTGGCCAGGTCCAGCGCTGGCGATTGACGTTGCAAAGCCTCGAGAATCCCCAGGGTCTGGAGTACGGCTACACCCCCCGAAGACGGCGGTGGCATGCCGCAGACGCGCCACTCTTTGTAGTCACCGCACACCGCCTGGCGCTCCCGGGCCCGGTAACCGCTGACATCCGCCAGGGACAGTGTGCCCGGACGGGCGTGGGCGCCGACCTTGTCCACCATCGCCTGCGCGACCGCGCCCTGGTAGAAAGCATCCGCACCGCGTGTGGCAATGGCGTCCAGGGTACGGGCAAGCTCAGGGTTTTTCAGCAAGGTGCCCACGGGCAAGGCCTGCCCTTGTGGCGTCAGGAAGTAACTGGCCATTTCCGGTGAACCGGGAATGAATTTGTCGGCCGCGATCTGGGTATGTAACCGCTTGGACACAGGGAAGCCCTGATTGGCCAGTTGGATAGCGGGTTGGAACAGATCACGCCAAGGCAGTTTGCCGTGTTGCTTGTGGGCCATTTCCAGTGCTCTGAGCACGCCCGGCACACCCACCGAACGCCCGCCTATCTGAGCTTCCGTGAATGGAATCGGCTGGCCATCAGCCCCCTGGAACATGCGCGTATTGGCACCTGCCGGGGCCGTTTCGCGGCCATCAAAGGCCTGAACCTGCTTGCCATCCCAGTACAGAATGAAAGCACCGCCACCGATGCCACTGGCCTGAGGCTCGACCAGCGCAAGCACCGCTTGCATGGCGATCGCCGCATCAATCGCAGACCCGCCCCGGCGCAGCATCTGCTGCCCGGCAGCGGTGGCCAGCGGGTTGGCCGCTGCGGCCATGTGGCGAGTGGCGTGTACCGGGGCCATGTCTGATCGAAAACCCGAGGAGATTTCGGGCGCAGGCGGCAACTCGGGGGTTTTATGCGGTGCCGAAGGCTCTGTACCGCATCCACTGAGCCACAGGGCCAGCGCTGATACACCGATCACACGGGCACTGTTGTTTTTGGCACGCAAGCTGATAATCAAAATGAGTTCCTTCTACAGGCAAAAACTACTGATTGTTGTTATTCAGGCGTCACCCACCATGGGCATTGCTGACGCTTGACGGGGTACGCAAATCTTCAAAGAACGCCTTGCCGCGGGGTATCCGGTCAGAGGCTTTGGGGACGTTCGGCCCTTGAGCTTCCTGGTTTTCCAGATACCAGTAGCAATGTTTGACCGCCCGGGTGATGCCGACATACGCCAACCGCAAAATCTCGTCCTTCTGCGCGCTGTCGTAAGGTTCTGGATCGCCGTCCTTGCCCAGGCCCGCCATGCGGTACACCTGATTCTTGTAGGGCGAAGACGTCAGGTGCTGGCAGTCGCCCAGCAAGAACACCGCATCGGCCTGCAAGCCTTTGGAGCTGTGGTATGTCAGTTGTTTGAGCCTGCGGTCGGCAGGCGCCAAGCTGGCATCCCGACTTACCACTGACTGTATATCTCTCTCAATCAATAGCTTATCGCTGCTTTTTCGATACAGCATTAACACGCTGTCGCCAGCGTTGTAGTGGTCGATCAGCCGGGCAGCCAGGCCTTGATCGTCGCGATGCAGGACATTCACCGGTACGGGCGTCTTGGGCTCGCCGCTGGCCTTGGCCCGTTTGCCGGCAATGGACGGTGCGGCGCGCACGATATGTTCGGCGGCATCGATGATGTGCTGATGGCTGCGGAAGTTGTCGCTGAGCATCACCCGGGTGGTGGCGGGCGACGGGAATTCCTTGTTGAACTCCATGAAGTATTTGGGCGAGCTGCCGCGCCAACCGTAGATCGATTGCCAGTCATCCCCCACACACAGCAGCGAAGAACGCTGGGCCCCGCGCCCCACATGCATCGCCGGGCCACGGCTGCGAATCTCGCGCAAGCTGGCCCGCAACCAGGACACGATCTGCGGCGAGACGTCCTGGAACTCATCAATCATCAAGTGCGACAGCTGCCGCAGCTGCTCGTCGCCCAGCAGTTTGAAGTTCTGCGGGGTGTTCTCGCCAAACAGCGAGAACATACGGTTGTAGGTCATGACCGGCGGAGTTTGCGCCAACAGATGGTCTTCCAGCGCGCGCCAGTACAGGCTCAGGGCTTCGAAGAAGAAACGGTCCGGATCATCTTTGGCAAAGCGCATGTCCGCCACGGCCGCTGCCACGTCGAGCCCCAGGTTTTCGATAAAGCTTGCCGCCGCCACAAAACTGTCGAGCAACGGCGCTGAACCCAGCTCACCCTTGAGCTTGTAATCAAACCCCGGGCCGGCACTGGCATCCCCTGCCAATGCGCTGATAACACGCTTTGCAGAGTCGTAATTTTCTAGCCATATCAATGGCTTGTTGCAGAAAGCTCGAAACAGGGTTCGCTTTACTGCCCACTCGGCCCGCACACTGAGTTTCGCGCCGGGGCGGCAAATTTGCGGGTTCTCCCGAGGGTCGAAACCCAATACCACCCAGGCATCAAGCTCGGCAATATAGCCGTGGCAATGGAACGATGAACCATTGATTTCTACCATTTCGCGATTGGGTTCGATGCCCTGGATCGGCCAAGCACCCGCGGCAAACCACAGATCTTCCAGGGTGTCGCAGAGCTCTTCGTCGCGCTTGGCGGCCAGTTCGGTCACCGCCATGCGCTTTTGCACGTCAGGGTGATCGCGCTCCAGCTCCTTGAGTTGCAAGGCATGCCGGCACAAGGGTGCCAACGTCTGGCGGAAGCGTTCATCACGGGTGTAAAGGCTGTGGTAGCACGCATTGAGCTGCTGGCGCTGGGCGTCGTTGATGCGCAAATCGAACGGGTTGCTGTCGCTCTCTTCGTCGTTGAACAGGCTGCGCGTGTTCAGGGTCTCAAATGCCTGCAACTGGCCGTAGCCGGGCAAGCTGCGCACCATGGGCAATATGCGCGAGTGAAAGGTGCGCACCACCTCACGGGCTTCCTTGAGCGACAAGGTGCGCCCCCACAGGGCAAAAATCTCCTGCAGCTTGCTGATGAAGTCCTTGCGTGACTCGCGGGTGAAGGTCACCACGGTCATCGAGCCAAGTTCAAAACCCAGATAGTGGGTGAGCAGCAAAATACGCAGCACCAGCGACGTCGACTTGCCTGCCCCGGCACCGGCGACCACCGAGGTTGACGGTGTATCGCTGAAGATCATCTTCCATTGGGCAGCACTGGGCTGGGCATGCTCGGGCAGGATTGCAGCCACGTCGGCCTTGATCTGCTTTTTCAGTTCGGGCCCCAGGGGCAGACGCCAGTCATCGAACAGGTGGTCATCAATACCGGGAGCTCGCAGCTCCTGCGGGCGCTGGTCGCTGATAAACAGCACCTGACGGCCCTCTTCCAGCCCTTCGGCGTGGCCCTCTGTAAAGCCGTAATCGACCCCGGCGCTGTGCCCGCTGCGAAACCCGTCCGCCTGGCCTTGCAGCCAGGACGCCCCATGCCGGGCGCGCAAACGGCTCAGGCCGTTGCCAAACAGTCGCGCAGCCAGACGCTTGAGCAGTGGCAATTGAGTAATGGGGGCCAGTTCTTCAGGCAGATCGGGATTGTGTTGCGGCACGCTGACTCCAGGGTGTGAGGCTGTCCGGGCGGGGGGCTATGGTCGCTGCATTAGGCTCAGAGATCTAGCTAATTGCTTGGGCATCAGCCATTTAGAGCTTGCAGTGAAGGTAAATCACGATTTACTGATCTGCAAACGCATCTATTTATTCGATTGGTTTGAAGCATTTTTTAAGCTTTTTATCGATATGTTACTGATGGAGAATCATCCCATCATCAACCGGGTAACCGTTCACATCCCACGGGTAACCTGAACAGGAGACGCATCATGCTTGAACTCAGACCCTTCAATACCCTGGGCGGCGCAAACCACGGTTGGTTGGACGCCCATCACCACTTTTCGTTCGCCGAATACCATGACCCGCAGCGGATGAACTGGGGCAACCTGCGTGTGTGGAACGATGACGTGATCGCCCCCGGCACCGGTTTCCCGAAACACCCGCACCGCGACATGGAAATCATCACCTATGTCCGTGAAGGTGCCATCAGCCACGCAGACAACCTGGGCAGCAAGGGCCGCACTGAAGCGGGCGATGTGCAGGTCATGAGCGCGGGCACCGGGATTGCCCACAGCGAGTACAACCTGGAGCCGACGCCCACCAAAATCTTCCAGATCTGGATCATTCCGAATCAGGAAGGCGATGCGCCTGCCTGGGGCGCCAGGCCTTTCCCAAAAGGTCAGCGTGAAGGGTTTGTCACCCTGGCCAGTGGCAAGGAAGGCGACCATGAAAGCCTGCGCATCCGCGCCGATGCCCGCCTGGTCGCGGCGAACCTCAAGGCCGGCGAAACCGCCGAGTACCGGCTGGACGGCGGGCGTCGCGCCTATCTGGTGCCCGCCACGGGGGTGATCGAGGTCAACGGCCTGCGTGCCGGTGCACGGGATGGTGTAGCCATTGTGGATGAGTCTGTACTGCGGGTAACGGCGATCGAAGACAGCGAGATCGTGCTGGTCGATATCGCCTGACGCCACACGAAAAAGATCGGACACCGTTGCGGGTGCCCGGTCTTTTTTTTGTGCCTAGATTTTGTACAACAGGGCCCCTGCGACCAGCACACACAAAACGGCGAAGCCCAATTGCAGTACCTGCGCCGATACCTTGGGCGCAACCATGCGCCCCACCAGCATCCCGCCCATGCAGGCCAGGATAAAAATCACCCCCTCGGCCGGAATGCGTACACCGCTGTACAGTGCCCCGATGATGGCCGTGAGCGAGATCAGGGCAATCACCATCAAGGACGTGGCAACCACGGCATGAGCGCGGATATCGGTCAGTTGCTTGAACGCCGGCACCAGCAAAAATCCGCCCCCCACCCCCAGCAACCCTGTCAGCAGCCCGCAGAACGATCCCACCAGCGCCAGGGTTGCAGAGCACTTGAGCGTCCATTTCAAACGGCCGGTGGTTTCATCCAGCATGCAGTTTTTTTGCTCCCAGCCCTGCCCGCCCGGTGCTTGTGCCAGAGGCTGAAGGCTGCGGGGCTGACGCGCCATGCGCACGGCAACCGCGATCAGCACCAGGCTGAACAGCGCGCTAAGCCCGCTTTCAGGCAGGCGGTGAGCCACATAAAGACCCACCGGGGTAAAGCCCGCCCCCAGCACGGCCATCAAGGTCGCTGCCCGATAACGCACCAAGCCTTTGCGCAAACCATCAATCGCCCCGAGCGCCGCCGCAGCCCCCACCGCCATCAATGCCACGGGCGCTGCCTGGGTCATTGACCAGCCCAGGCCAATCACCAAGGCCGGGACGGCCAAAATGCCGCCCCCCGCCCCCGTAAGGCCGAGAATCAAACCCACCATAATTCCGAAAAAAATCTCAAGCGACACAACTAACCTCGGTCCAGCGTGAAGAGCACGAGCGCCAGGCCTGACGACACACCCTGAAAACATCAGGATCAATTTCAGGCATCAAGGCTCTATAGTGTTCAGGGCTTACTCAACCACGGCAATCACTATGGAACCTCGGATACAGGCATTTTTTGACAGCGCTTCGTGTACCTACAGCTATGTGGTGTTTGAACACGAAGGCAGTCAGTGCGCGATTATCGACTGCGTACTGAACTATGACCACACTTGTGCACACACCTCGACCACCAACGCCGATGAAATTGCGGCCTTTGTGATCGAACACGGCTTGCGCCCGCAGTGGTTGCTCGAAACCCACGCCCACGCTGACCACCTTTCCGCAGCGCCTTATCTGAAGCAAAAACTGGGCGGCAAAATCGCCGTCGGCGCCGGTATTCGCGATGTGCAGCGGGCGTTCAAAAACATCTTTAACCTTGAGCCCGAGCTGCAACTGGACGGCTCGCAGTTCGATCACCTGTTCGAGCCCGATGAGGTATTCCAGATAGGTCGGCTCCAGGCGCGCGCCTTGAGCGTACCGGGCCATACTCCGGCGGACATGGCCTTTTGTGTGGAGGGCAATACGCTGTTTATCGGCGATACCCTGTTCATGCCCGACGTGGGCACTGCCCGCTGTGACTTCCCGGGCGGCGATGCCCGCCAGCTGTATCGCTCAATCAAGCGGTTGCTGGCATTTGCACCCGATACCACGCTCTACCTGTGCCATGACTACCCGCCGCCCGAGCGCGAAGCCCGGTGCAGCACCACGGTGCAGGCGCAGTGCGACGGCAATATCCATGTGCGCGATGGCATCAGTGAAGACAGCTTTGTGGCCCTGCGCACGTCACGTGATGCCACCCTGGCGATGCCTGTGCTGATGTTGCCGGCGGTACAAGTCAATATTCGAGCGGGCGAGCTGCCCGCCCCGGAAGCCAACGGCATCCGCTACCTGAAAATCCCGCTAAACCAGTTCTGAGCTCGCCTGCGATCAGGACGTGGCAAGCGTTTCGGCGTTTGCCTTGCGCCGCTGGATCAAGTAACCCAGCACCGCCAGCGGCGCGGTGGCCAGCATCACTTCCACAGTGATTTGCAGGGGCTGGCTGATATAGGTCGACACCAGCAGGCTGGCCACAAAGCACAACCCTAGCTGCAAGGTATTCTGCAAGGCAGCCGCTTTGCCGGAGTTTTCCGAGAAGGGCATCAGCGCATTCGCAACCACAATCGGATAGCTCGCACCGTTAACCAGCGCCATCAGGCAGAACGGAATCAGCAAGGTGGCCAGTGTCGGTTCGGTGTACATCGCGACCAGATACAACCCCACCATGCTGGCGCAATAGGCGAACAACAACCACGGCAACAGCACGCGGCCGCTGACCCGCTGCAACGCGCTGCGGCAGCTGTAACCGCCAACCATAAAGGCCAGTGTAGGAAAGGCGTAGCTCAAGCCGATATCACTCGGGCTGTAGCCCATATCACCCAGAATGAAAGGTGAGGCGGTCAACCAGGCAAAGAAGCTGGCCGAGCACGCGGCGAAAACCATTACGTTGCCGCTAAAGCTTGCCGTACGCAGTAGCTGCCAGTAGCTGACCCCCGACTGGGCCGTTTTTGGCGCTGTGCGCGGGGTTTCCTTGAGCAGCAGCGTGGGGATGATCAGCATCACTGCCAGCCCCAGCAGCACGGCGAAAATCGCCTGCCAGCCCAAATGTCCCAACACCACGGCCCCCAGCAACGGTGCCAACGCCGGTGACAGACCCATCAGCGGCATGATGCCGGCAAACACGCGATTGGCTTTGTCGGCCGGGTAGCGATCAATCACCAGCGCTTGCCACGTCACGGCGGCCGCACAGATACCGATGGCCTGAATAAAGCGCAAGCTCAGGAGCAGCACGGTGTTATCAACCCAGAACATGCCCAGACAACCCAGCGCGAACAGCGACAGGCCCGCCAGCAGCACAGGCTTGCGCCCCAGACGGTCGGACAGCGGCCCCCAGAGCAGTTGGCCAAAGGCAAAGCCGGCCAGAAAGATGCTCAGGCTCGCGCCCACGGCACCGGCAGACAGCCCCAATTCGCTGCGCAATGTGCCGAAAGCCGGCAGGTACATATCCATCGCCAGATAGCCCAGCATGCTGAGCACGGCGAGATAGCAGGTAAAACCAAAAGAGTTCTTCATGTGCACCCAAAAACTTGCCATCAAACAATTTGTTGACTGGCGAGCATTATCCATCAGAGGATTTGCTTGTGAAGCGATAATAATTGCAAACTGGCATCAAATTTTTTAAAGGCAAAGACATGTGGTCCGAATACTCCCTGGATGTGATTGATGCGGTGGCCCGCCACGGCAGTTTCAGTGGTGCGGCCCAGGAGCTGCATCGCGTCCCCTCCGCTGTCAGCTACACCGTGCGCCAATTGGAGCAGTGGCTGGCAGTCCCTCTGTTTGTGCGCCGTCACAGGGATGTAGAGCTGACGCCGGCCGGGCATATGTTTGTCAAGGAAGCCCGGGACGTGATGAAAAAAATGCTCGGCACCCGACGCCTGTGCCAGCAGGTTGCCAATGGCTGGAGCGGCCAGTTACGCGTGGCCGTGGACTCGATCATCAAGCACCCGCGATGCCGGCAAATGGTGATCGACTTCTATCGCCACTTTCCCGACGTGGAACTGATCGTCCAGTACGAGGTGTACAACGGCGTATGGGATGCACTGGTCGACGGTCGCACCGACATCGTGATCGGCGCCACGCGCGCGGTTCCGGTGGCAGGCAGCTTTGCCTTTCGCGACATGGGTTTTTTGCATTGGTTATGCGTGGCCAGCCCGCGGCATCCGCTGGCCTCGATTGAAGGCTTGCTGGGTGACGACCATCTGCGCCCCTACCCTGCGCTGTGCATGGACGACACCTCCCGCAGCCTGCCCAAGCGCGACACCTGGACCCTGGACAACCAGCGCCGGATGATGGTGCCCGACTGGGCCACCGGGCTGGCCTGCCTGAGCGACGGGCTGTGCGTGGGCATGGTGCCTGCTCATCTGGCACAGCCCCTGATCGAAACAGGCCTGTTGGTGGCGCTGGACCTGCAACGGCCCTTCCCGGCCAGCCCGTCGTGCATTGCCTGGGCCCAGAAAAATCATTCCCCGGCCATGAGCTGGCTGCTGGAATACCTGGGCGATACCCAGACCTTGAGCCAGGAATGGCTTAATGAACATCAAACAGAATCGGATACAGCGACGCCACCAGCAGAATCGCCATGGTCAGGTTGAATGCCAGCAACCATTTGGGCTTGGTCAGCACTGAGCGCAATGCACTGCCGAAGCCGGCCCAGACACACACGCTGGGCAAGTTGATGACGGCAAAGACCAGGGCAATGATGAACACATTGGTGATATACCCCTGGGACGGGGTGTAGGTGGTGATTGCACCGATGGCCATCACCCAGGCCTTGGGGTTGACCCACTGAAAAGCCGCTGCGCCCCAGAACCCCAGAGGCTTGCCATGGGCCGCCTGCGACTCGGAAACCGGCCCCGAAGTGGCCACTTTCCAGGCCAGGTACAGCAAGTACGCCGCACCCAGGTAACGCAACACGGTATAGGCCATGGGCACGGCCTTGAACACACCGCCAAGGCCGAGCCCGACCGCCAGCACCAGGAACATGAAGCCGAAGCTGATGCCCAGCGCATGGGGGATGGTGCGTTTGAAGCCGAAGTTGACCCCTGAGGCCAACAGCATGGTGTTATTGGGGCCGGGGGTGATGGATGAGACAAACGCAAACAGTGCGAAGGCAGAAATCAATTCGAGGGAGAACGGCATGGTGTTGTCCGGCTGTCAGGGGAGTGATGGACTCACCCTATCGGATTACCGTGCTGGCATTACGCTACAGATGGCTACTATTTTGACCACACACATTTTGATCGTTTTGTGCACATGGCTTTCACATGACTTTCACATCGTCTGGCCTAGATTCAATTCACTCCTTTAATGAATCCCATTTGGCCCGCTCCCCCCAGCGGGCCTTTTTTTGGCTGTCTTTTAATGACCTTCAGTCATCCAGGGCCTGGACCGGTTTTGCCGCTTTTACCGGCTTAGCCGACTTGCCCGCGGGGGCGCCCTTGGCAGGTGTTTCAGCCACAACCGGGGCCTGGGTTTCCTTTTCGGCCGCAGGCAAGGCATCGACGGTTTTAAACAGCTCGCCGAGGTCCACATCGCCCGCTGTCTCGACTTTCTTCTCGCCGTCCTTGCCGATCAGAATCACTTTGGCCTTGTCAATAATCATCCCGGGCTTGAGCCCGCGGATCAGCGACATCGTGCTCTGGGGTTCAAGGTCTTTGCCATCACGTTTGCCAGTAATGCCGACAATTGTGTAGAGCACCATGTTGCGCTCATCGAACGCCTGTTTGATGGCCGGGTCTTCAAGGGATTTTTTGAGGTGTGCCAGCGTCGGGTCAGCCTCTTCACGGGCAACGATGACCAAAGGGCGAAACTTGCCACGATCCTGATCAAGGGGGTTTGGGACTTCAACAGCCTGCACGGTGCCTGTTAACAGCACACTGGCAAGGATCAATAATCGGATAAACATCCAGACCTCCTTTTATTATCGGACCGGCTTCGCGAGCATGTTGCCAATGCCTTGAAACCCTTGGCGTTGAGCCTGTAATTCAAAGCTTAGGCCAAGGGTTCAGTCACGCAACCGGGTTCCCGGACTTTGCCTTTCATGTTTATTTTTTGCAACTGCATCCAAACCCCCTTCCCGGGGGTAGTACCTGTAACAGCCAACGAGCTGTTATCCCATCAGGAGTCAGGTACATGAACGCAAAAACCTTGATCAGCCATGCCAGCGTAACACTTGCCGCCGCACTGTTTTTGGTGACGCCGGGCGCCTATGCACAGTCCCAGCTACCCGAAAACATTAGGGTTCCCGAAGGTCACAAGGTGGCGATGACGACAGTTGGCGTAGGAGAAATCACTTACGAATGTAAAGAAAAAGCCAATGCGCCCGGTCAGATGGAATGGTTCTTTGTAGGCCCAAAGGCGAAACTCAACGACACAAATGGTAAACAAGTAGGCACCTACTTTGGCCCGCCCGCCACCTGGCAAGCCCTGGACGGTTCCAGGGTCACGGGTACCCAGCTTGCGGTAGCCCCAGCCGGCGCCGGTAACTTGCCGTACCAGCTGGTCAAGGCCAACCCGGCCGAGGGTAAAGGCGCCATGAGCAGCGTGAGTTACATCCAGCGTGTCGCGCTCAAGGGCGGCGTGGCACCCGGTAGCGAATGCACGGCTGCCAACAAGGGCGAGCAACAACTAGTGCCGTATCAGGCGGACTATGTCTTCTGGGCCAACCGCTAAAACACTGAAGCACGCGCGGGCGTCAGAGAAAATCGTCTACGCTGCCTCGATGGAGCCCGGGCCAATGACTTGGGGATGTCCCACCTGTAACGGCTGAACCCAGTGACGCTACCTGAGCCATTGTTTGACTATGAAGCCTGTCTGTTTGCCTGCGCCCGCGGCGAACGGCAGGCGCTCGTGGCCCTGTATGCCCAGGAAAGCGCGCGCTTGCTGGGCGTTGCCAAACGTATAGCCCGCGACAACGCACTGGCGGAAGACATCGTGCACGACGCCTTTATCAAGATCTGGATGCGCGCTGCCAGCTTCGACCCTCAGCGCGGCTCCGCCCGTGGGTGGATTTTCAGCGTGACCCGGCACTTGGCCCTGAATTTTGTCCGCGACAGCCGTCTGGAGATTCAGGTCAGCGATGACAGCGAGTTGGCATTACAGCCTTTGGCCACGCTCGATGGCAGGCACCAGGAGCAGGATGCACTTGAATGGCGAACCGGCGCCGAGCGGATTCATGGCTGCCTTGAGCAGCTCGACCCGGCCAGACGCACGTGTATCGTGCATGCCTATGTCGACGGCTATACCCACGCCGAGATTGCCGAAAAAATGGCCACGCCATTGGGCACTGTAAAAGCCTGGATCAAACGCAGCCTGAGCGCCTTGCGCGAGTGCATGGGATGACTTTCAAACCTGACAACAACGACCCGGCAGAGCTTGACGCACTGGCGGGCGAATACGTGCTGGGGACGCTCGACGCGCCGCAACGCCGCGCCATTGAGCAACGCCTGCGCCATGACGGCCAGCTGCAAGCGGCGGTCGGGCGCTGGGAGGCGCGATTGCTGCCCCTCAACGACCTTGTTCCGCCACAGACGCCTTCAGCACAGCTGTGGCCACGAATCGAACGCAGCCTGAACGCATTGAATGAGCCCGCGCCTCACACTCAGCAGCCGGCCGCTACCTCCTGGTGGAACCTGCTGCCCTTGTGGCGCGGCCTGTCTGCAGCGGGGCTGGCCGCAGCGCTGGTGCTGGGAACGGTGTTGTTGACCACCGCCCCGAGCGTTGCCCCGCCCACCTATGTGGTGGTGCTGGTGGCGCCACAAAACCAGGCTCCGGGCTGGGTGATCCAGGCCAGCAACCGCCAGCAGATCCAGCTGATTCCGCTGGGCATGGCGCAGGTCCCGGCAGACAAGGCGCTGGAATTCTGGACCAAGGGCAAAGGTTGGGATGGGCCGGTGTCCCTGGGGCTGGTCAAACCGGGGCAAACCTTGTCCATACCGCTTGATCGCCTGCCGCCGCTTGAGCCCGATCAACTCTTTGAGCTGACCCTTGAAGGCCCCAACGGCTCACCGGTCGGCAAACCCACAGGGCCCATTCAATTTATCGGCCGGGCTGTCAAAGTGATTTGAGGCCCTGTTGTTTGGCCCGGTAATGACGAACCAGCGCCACGGCCACCATCAGCGCAATCACGCACATCGCAATCGGCAAACGATAGGGTTTCAGGTCGCCCAGCGCCCTCTCCAGAAACTCCCCGGCCCAATACCCGCCCGAGGCAAACAACGTCGCCCACACGACCGCGCCCAGGGCGTTGATGCAGGAAAACTTCAGCGGCGAGACCTTGCACGCACCGATCACCATCGGCCCCACCAGCCGCATGCCATACAAAAAGCGCACTGAAAAAATCGACACCGAGGGATGTTGATTGATCAGTTGCGTCACCCGGTCGATGGTGGCCTGTTGCTTGTGCAGGCGCGGCAACAGACGGGCACCAAAATAACGACCGACCCAGAACAGCACCTGATCACCCAGCATCCCCGCCAAGCTGGCGTAACCGATCACGGGCAGGAGCTTGAGCACATGCTGGTGCGCCGCCATGCCACCCAGAATCAGGATGGTTTCACCTTCCAGCAAACAGCCGATAAACACGGCCAGATAGCCATAGGTGGCGAGCAAGTAATTGAAATCGATGTGTTCAAACATGTGCACGCTGTTGCTCCATTGAAAAAGGGTGTTACGTCGTCCATCTGGCGCAATCTACCACTCAGTGCCGGTGTCGATGGTGAATATCCGGAAAGTGCGGGTGGTTATGACTGATCTGCGGATGCTGGTGTTTATGGCTGTGGGACACCTCTTCAGGTACATCCTCAGCATGTTCGTGCTGATGATGGGCATCGTGGGTGTGGCGATGAGCGTGCTCCAGCGGTTGATGCAGATGGACATGCTCATGGCGCTCGGTGAGGTGCAACCACACACCGAAGACCATGAACGCCGCCGCCACCCAAAACAGCAGTGATACCGACTCCCCCAGCACCAGGATGGCAATGGCCGCGCCCAGAAAAGGCGCTGTCGAAAAGTACGCCCCGGTGCGTGCAGCGCCCAGGCCGCGCAATGCCAGGACAAACAGCACCAGGCTCACGCCGTAGCCCAGAAAGCCGATCAGCAAGGTCGGGGCCAGCACGTCAAACGAGACAATCCTGGCGCCCAGCGTGAACGCAATCGCGCAGTTCACCAGCCCGGCGAACAACCCTTTGGCACCTGCGATAAACAGCGCATCAGAAGCGGACACCTTACGCGTCAGATTGTTATCAATGGCCCAGCAAAAACAGGCAAACGCCACCGCCAAGGGCCCGAGCCAGGTCAACTCCTGCGTTGCTACCGAGCTGGACGGCCACGACAACACAACACCCCCGGCGATGATTGCCAGCATGCCCAGCACAATCCGCCGGTCCGCATTTTCTTTAAACACCACCCACGCCAACAGGGCTGTCAGCACAGGCTCCAGATTGAGCATCAAGGACGCGGTTGCGCCGCTGGTCAGGGTCAAACCGAACATCAGCGCCACGGGCCCCAAAATGCCGCCAAACACAATCGCCCCGATCAGCCACGGCCACTCACTTGCACTCAGCCCGGACGCCGTCCAGCCGCGATCGCGGATACAGCGCACCACCAACAGCCCCAGGCCGCTGCCCAAATACAGCAACCCGGCCAGCATCACCGGCGGTACTTCGGTGCCCAGCAGTTTGGCCAATGGCGTACTGGCACCAAACAGCGCCGCCGCTGCCAATGCGTAAATCACACTCGTATTCATCACATCCACTTCTGTATCCGTCGTGCAAGCAGCCTAGCTTAGCCCGCAGATATCGGCCGACAGAGAAATCAGCAGCCCGATACAGGTCAATGCCAGCACAGGATTTGCCTCACGCGAAACCGGCGCTATACCGACACAAAGCCCGCGACATTTTATATATCTATGATTTTTCGACGGTTTTAGGCAGGCATCGGACAAAAAAATGTACCTGAATGGACGTTATCGAACTTGCCTCATTGGCACAGGCTCTATATATTCGTCCACCTGTCACGCAGGCTCTTGAGTACTTTGTTCGTTAAAGCACCTTCCTTACTGACCGCTTTATAGCGCTACCGCCCGAATGGCGAAACTGGTAGACGCATGGGACTTAAAATCCCCCGTTCGTAAGGACGTGCCGGTTCGATTCCGGCTTCGGGCACCAAACAAATCAAGGGCTTGCATGAGATTCTTCGTGCAGGCCCTTTGTTTTTTGTTCCGCAATTGTCCATCCCCGCCCCTCCCCTGGCCTCCTGCCAGAACACAAAAAACAGAGTTCTCACCAAGCGCGACTCAGCGCCAGAATCGCGCGTGCAAGCGTCGTCAGTTGACTGACTCTAATGTTTGTCCCGCCTGCGCAATGGTTTTCCAGGTCTTGCCTTCGTCTTGCGACAAATAGACGTCACGATTGATAGTCGCCATCGCCCACTCCTTGGCATTAGCCGGACTCTGCGCCAGGTAAGCGACGGCATCCTGGTTTAGGGGTGGCAAACCGAGGGCGTTGATCTCGTGGGTCTTCAGGTCCAGGATCGAGAGCTGCGGTACCTTGTTAAAGCTGCCGAACCATAAGCTCTTTCCGTCGATGCTGAAGCTGACGCTTAGCACCTGAACGTTCTGGAGAAGGGGCTGGAAGTGCTCGCCGGCATCGCTCGATAGAAACAAGCCGCTGCCGGTCGCCACGGCAACTGTTTTGCTGTCCGTGGGATGCACCGCCAATGCACTCGGATCTAATCCTATCCCTTGCGCCAAAGCCTGCTGCCAGCTGGCTCCGTCATTCAGGCGGTAGTACAAGCCAGCTGAGGTCATTTCCGAGTTCGGGTGCATGTTGAAAACGTAGAGGGCTCCGCTGTCGAAACTACTGGCTAACAGATGAAAATCAGACTCTCCTTGAAGCCCAAGCGGCTGCCAGGTACTTCCCCCATCACTGCTCTTGATTATCCCGAGAGGATTGGCCAGGCCACTGCCACTGGCCGGATGGCCGCTGCTATAGATCGCCTGACGGCCAGCAGAAAAGCCCATAAAGTCGTGTTCCGGCCCTGGAGCCTTGCTCCAGTGTCCATCACGGTATAACGCCAGTCCGTCATGGCTGGGGATAGAAAGCTGTTGCCCATCCTGGCTGAAAGCGAGCCCATGGACATGCTTCAGGGTGACCGTCGTCGCGGCACCGGCAGTCAGATGTACGAGCCCCATCAACAATCCAATCGATAACGCACAGCGTAGAGGCTTTCCCAGTTCCATAGTCCACTCTCCAATCGTCATTGAGCCCTTGCCTATGGATATCTGGCTAATGGATACCTCGTCTTCGAATGAAGTTTCGCCGATCAAAAAGGTACCCAGCACCTACACCCAAGACCAGCCTCTCAACCAAAGGAGTACATAGCGAGGAGGCAATACAACTGTAGCTCATAGCCCCTGGATTATTTTCAGCCCCCCCCGCAGCGTGCCTCTTTCGAGGCAACGGTTTGGGCTGAATCAGACCGGTCGAAACTCGACCGTTAGATGGCTGACTTCGTGAACCGGCTTGAGACGTTCACGAATGCTGTCGGCGTTCACAGTGGCCTCACCCAGGACGCTGACAATGGCTGCATGGGCTTGCGGCCCAACCCGCCAGACGTGCAAGTCCGTGATGGTGGCATCCCCCGGCGTCTCAACCAGTTCGCGGATTTCCTCGGCAACATGCGCATCGGTCTGATCCAGCAGTACACCTGCTGTGACTCCCATCAAGGTCCATGCCCACCGCGCAATAACGATGGCGCCGACGATTCCCATGACCGGGTCCAGCCACACCCAGCCGAGATACCGGCCGGCGAGCAGTGCCACTATGGCCAGAACCGAAGTCAGCGCGTCCGCGATGACGTGGACGTAGGCCGATTTCAGGTTGTTGTCGCTCCCGTGATGGGCATGGCCATGATCATCATGATCGTGCCCATGGCCCAGCAGCAGGGCGCTGGCAATGTTGACGATCAAACCGGCAATCGCGATGAGCGTAGCCGTGCCGAACTGCACGTCCGTTGGCTGCAAAAGCCGCATGACAGACTCAACGCCAATTCCCAGGGAGACCATACCGAGAATCAGCGCCGAGGCGAACCCGCCCAGGTCTCCTACCTTCCCGGTACCGAAACTGTATCGCTGGCTGGAAGCGTGGCGTTTTGCGTATCCGTAAGCGACGGCCGCGATACCCAATGCTACGGCATGGGTTGCCATATGAAAGCCATCGGCCAGTAACGCCATCGACCCAGTGATATAGCCGGCGGTGATCTCGCCAACCATCATCACAACGGTCAGTGCCACAACCCAAAGCGTACGCTTGGCATTATCGTCGTGCGCTGAGCCAAGGAACACGTGGTCATGGGTGTAGTTAATGCTGCTCATGAGTGATTCCTGAAGGCGTTTACTTGGAGTAACGACGAATGGCTTCAAGCAGCTCTTCGACACCCTTGTTACGCTCTTCTTCGCTCAGAGCAGGGTTCGCGACATGCTCCCGCGCATGGTCCTCGATGATTTCCTCCATCAAACCGTTGATGGCTCCGCGAGTGGCTGCAACAAGGTGCAGTGTTTTGGCGCAATCGAGATCCGATTCCAATGCCCGCTCAAGCGCCTGGATTTGTCCGGCGATGCGTTTTACGCGTTTTAGAAGAGCGTCTTTGTTGGCTGCGACATGACCCATGGAATGCCCCTCCTCAATAAGTCGCGCATAATAGGCATACCCCCTATACCTATACAAGCTCGTCAATACCAGTCTCCTCGTTAGATCCCGGTAAATACCATCAAAAAACCCGCCGAAGCGGGTTTTCCAAACGCATTACATTTTCCCTGTGACGCCCTGCTCTACTGGGACATGTCACTCTTATTCATATCGTCTTTTTTCATGACGTCTTTGGGCATGGCCTCTTTCTTCATGGTGTCTTTGCCCATGGTTTCTTTGTTCATCGTGCCCTTGCTCATAGCGTCTTTGTGCATCGCATCCTTTTTCATAGTGTCTTTTTTCATGGTGCCCTGTTGCATCGTATCTTTGGACATAGCGTCTTTTTTCATGGTGCCGTTGTACATCGTATCGTCGGCATGCACAGCTGCGACGCCCACTGCCAGGCAAATACCCAGTATTGCAGTCGTTAACGTTTTCATAGTGAGGCTCCTTGAAACTCAGGTTGCGTACGAGCGCAGCCCGGGCCGCGCATTCAGGTTGCCATGGGCGTCAGCTGCCACCGAACCAGTTGTAGCCCTGGTCTTCCCAGTAACCACCCGGATAGGTATTGGTGACGAAAATCGCTTGAATGTGCTTGGGGTTCTTGTAACCGAGCTTGGTGGGCATGCGCAGCTTCATCGGGAAGCCATACTCACGCGGCAGTACGGCACCGTCGTAGGTCAGCGTCAGCAGCGTTTGAGCATGCAGTGCCGTGGCCATGTCGATACTGGTGTAGTAATCGTCGGCGCATTTGAAGCCGACGTACTTTGCGTCGGTGTCAGCGCCAATGCGCTTGAGGAAATCACTGAAACGTATGCCGCCCCAACGGCCGATCGCGCTCCAGCCCTCGACGCAGATATGCCGGGTGATCTGGTCGATCTGGGCCATGGCTCGCAACTCCTCAAGCTTCCAGCTGCGCTTGTCGGCGACCATGCCTGTTACTTCCAGCCGGTAACTGTCTTCATCGACAACGGGCGCTTCGTCAATGCCGTAAAAGGCATTGAAGGGAAACGGGCGGGTAATCATCGACTCGGTGTAAGTGGGGGCCATGGCGTCAGGGTTGAACAGCCAGCCCTGTACCCTGTCATTGAAGCGCGATATGGAGGACAGGGCGGTTTCAACGTTATCGCTATCAGTGATATTGCAGCCGGACAGCATGGCCACACCGCCCAAGGTCAAGCTTCGCAACAGGAAGGAGCGGCGTGAACGATCTTCGATCTGAGGCGCAATGATTTTCCGTGCGTCCATCAGGATGGACGCCTCGTCAAGCTTTGGGTTTTGCGCACGCTTGCTCATACGTGCTCCTTGTGGCCGATAATCATGGCCAGTAACGTCTTCGGAACCAGCGCGACCATCACCAAGTGCACGGCGATGAAAGCCACCATCAGAGACATCGCAATGAAGTGCACATACCGGGCGCTGTCGTAGCCGCCCAGCAATTCACGTAATAGCGGGAACTGAACAGACTTCCACAGTACCAGCCCGGAAATCACCAGAACCGTGATGTCGAGCATCACGAACAAGTACGCCACACGCTGTACCTGGTTGTACTGACCAAGATCGGCATGCCCCAACCGCCCTTGGAGTGCAGACCCCAGGTCATGAAAAAAGCCTTTGGGTGATACCGGAAAAAAACGCCGCGAGAGACGACCACTGACAACGTTGATGATCAAGTAGAACAGACTGACTGCAACCAGCATCCACATGGCTGCGAAATGCCATTGCAACGCGCCGCCCAACCAGCCACCCAAGGTGATCGACTTGGGAAAACTAAAGCCAAAAAGCGGGGAAGCGTTGTAGATCCGCCATCCACTGGTGACCATCACCAACACCGCGAGCGCATTCAGCCAATGCGCCAATCTCAACCAACGAGGATGGCTACTCTTCGGATGCAGAGTAGCGGCACTGGTCGTTTCAGGTGCAGTTGGCATTGGAGAAGCTCCAGGTTTTAACAACGTCGCAACCCACGTTTCAGTGTAGACGCTAACTCAAAACACAATGCCTTCCTTCAAGAGGGCCCATGAGTAACCGAACGCCCAATTTGCCTTATTGTTGAAGATGTCTGATTCCGAAGCCTCAAACATTCCGGCGGTTGCAGTCGCCGCCCAGCTAGGCTTGTAAGGTCTGGAGAAGTTTTTAGGTGGGGGATGCCATGCCAACAGTAAAAACTGCGCTTGTCCTCGCGGGTGGCGGGAGCCTTGGCGCAGTTCAGGTCGGGATGCTACAGGCTCTGGTTGAGACCGGGATTGCTTTCGACCTGGTGGTTGGCGCTTCGGTCGGAGCCATCAACGGTGCCTACTTCGCCGCCAGGCCGAATGCAAAGGGCGTAGACGAGCTCGCGGATTTTTGGCGCGGCTTGCGTCAGTCCGATGTGTTCCCATTTTCGATACTCGATACCCTGAAGGGCATCTTGAACCGGCGGGGTCATCTTCTGAGCGCCTCAGCCTTGCAGCGTTTAGTGCGCAGATCGCTGCCGGTTGAATTAATCGAAGATACCCAATTGCCCCTGCATATTGTCACCACCAATTTACTCACCGGTGCTGAAGAGCTTCTGTCCAGTGGCAATGCGGAACAAGCGCTGCTCGCCAGTGCGGCGATTCCGCTGGTGTTTCCCAGCGTGAGGGTCGGCGAAAAATTCTTGGTCGACGGCGGAGTAACCAGCAACACCCCGATTGCCAGTGCGGTTGCATTGGGAGCAACGCGGGTTGTAGTGCTGCCAACCGGGTTCGGTTGTGCTTGTCTGTGCCCACCAAAGGGGCTGGTTGCGTTAGCCCTGCACACGCTGAACCTGATGAGCATGCGTCAACTGGTGCGTGATATCGAATTGTACAAAGCCCGTGCGGCTATCCATGTAGTCCCTCCATTGTGCCCGCTAGACGCTTCTGTCTTCGATTTCAACCAGACTGATCAGCTGCTGCAACGAGCTTGTCATTCAACCAAAACGTGGATCGAAGGCGGCGGGCTGATACGCGTAGGGGTACCGGATTCGTTGCTGGCTCACACTCATCATGTTGATGATGGGGGACCTTCACCCGGCTGATGTGGCCCTTGGCATTCATGCAGTAAAAATCCTGGCGGCACGCCGCCAGAACTTCAGGCCCGCCCTCCTCCTTAGAACTCTACCGTCGCAGAAAGCTCAAAGGTGCGCGGCGCTCCCAGGCCAAGGCTCGACAGCAGCGGCGTTCCCCAATAGGCCTTGTTGGTCACGTTGGTCACGCTGCCCCGTAATGTCACCGGCCGGCTGGCAACCTGAGCGGCGTAACGTGCGCCCAAGTCATAGATGGTGTGGCCCGGAATCGACTGCGCGTTGTCGTCGCTGATGTACTGCTTTGAGACCGATGTCCCATTGGCGGTCAGTGTCAGGCCATCCATGACCGGGGTATCCCATTCCACACCCAATTTTCCTTGCAGCGTGGGCAGGCCGGTGGCGGTCTTGCCTTCGTTGATGCCGCCCTCAGCCTTGGTGATCTTGGGGTCGACATGGGCCACGCCGCCCATCAGGCGCACATCGTGCAGCGGCGAGCCGAAAAACCCCCACTCGATGCCACGGTTGCGCTGCTCGCCACCAAAGGAAAAGACATTGGTGGCCGGGTCGATGTAGCTGTTGGGGCGCGTGATTTCATACAGGCTCAGGGTGTGGGTGAAGTCCCCCAGGTCCACCTTGACGCCAACTTCCTTCTGCTTGGACTTGTAGGGTGCGAATACGTCCCCCGCATTCGCCGCCGTCATCGGCGCGGTTGCGCCCTTGCTCAGGCCTTCGATGTAGTTCGCATACACGGAAACATTCTCGGTGAGCTTGACCAGTAACGCCGCCGCAGGCGTGGTTGCCCCTTCGTCATAACGGTTGGTACGCGCTCCGGTGGAGGTGCTGAAGGAGTCGGTGAGCACCTGCTGGCGGCGTACGCCAAGGGTCAATTGCACCTGGTCGTCCAGGACTGACAGCGTATCCGCGACCCCGTAACTGGTCAGGCGGGTTTCGGTATGAGCAATGTACGGGAAGCTCTTGGCCGCAGCCGGCCCCCACACCGGGTTGTAGATGTTGGTGATCCAGTCCGCGTCCGGCACCCAGCGACGCCCGTAGTCCTTTTGGGTGTCGCCGTAGTGCGTGGCATTTACGGTCCAGTGATGCTTGATCGCGGCCGTCTGGAAGTTACCCGTCAAGCCAACCTCCCCCGAGGTTTTCTCCAGGTCCATCTTCAACTGGCCCATGCTGGTCTTGAAGTCACCCGCCTCGTTAATCACGGTAGCCAGCATGGTGCCGCTGTAGGTGTAGTGGGTCCTGCTGGTGCCGTAAGACGCATAGGCCATAAGGCTGTCACTCAGGTCGAACTCACCCCGCACGATCGCACCCCGGTCCTTGGTCTCCACGAAGGCCCAATCAGGGTTCAGCAAGGTGTCGGCCTTGGGTGGCTTGGGCACCGCCACGCCACTGTCCAGGTTGATCCCGCGGTTCTGCCCGCGCACACGATCTTCACTTTCATACAGATCGGCAGAGAGGCGCATGCGCTCGCCACGCCAGTCCAGTCCCAGCGACGTCAGTTCTGCTTTCTGCTGCTGATGGTTGATTGCGCCGTCGCCATCACGGTATACGCCGTTGAAGCGCACGCCGAACTGCTGGCTTTCACCAAAGCGCCGGCCCACATCGAGATGGCCGCCGAACTGCGCATCGGACATGTAGGTCCCTGTCAGTCGCGTCAAAGGCTCGTCGCCCGCACGCTTGGGCACCAGATTGACGGTGCCGCCTACCGAACCACCCGGCGGCATGCCATTGAGCAAGGCCGACGGGCCTTTGAGCACCTCGATGCGCTCGTACATTTCCGGGGAGATCCGGTAGTAAGGTGCTACGCCATACAGGCCTCCTATCGTCACGTCGCTGATGTTGCTGGCGAAACCACGGATGGAGTAGTTCTCGCTGAAGGTTCCGGTCAGGCCGTTGCTGAAGACCGAAGGGTCGGTCGCCGCGATGACCTGGGTGATGTTTTGGGCCTGACGGTCGGCAATGTATTTTTCCGTGTAGCTGATGGTGCTGAATGGCGTTTCCATAAAGTCCTTGTTGCCCAGCAGGCCAACACGGCTGCCATAGGCCACCTGATCGCCCGCATAGGCGGCTGGCAACTCGGAAGGCAACGCCATTTCGCCTTCCACCATCGTGGCAGGCAGCGTCGAGACGCCCTCTTCTTCGTTCGGCAAGCTCTCGGCATGGGCCGGCAGGCCCGATACGGCCAGGGTCAGGCCAAGGAGTACGCCCTGCACTGCAACAGCCGTGCGATTCGAGGCAACAACTGCGCGTTGGGGCGCAATACGGGTGTGAAAGTGGCGTTTACGCACGCTATGACTCCGTTCAATTGAAAAGATGTTTTTATTAATCTGAATGAAAGGGATGTTTTTAATGAGAATCGATAAACGTCAAATATGCAGCGGGCAAAGGCCCTGCACGCCTCAGTCCCGGTAGCCCCTGACGACATCATCGATCACCCGCTTCAAAGAGGTCGGGCTGGCCCCGGTTACGTACCAGGCCTGGGGGTCGACGAAGATCACCCGATGGTTTTTCCAGGCATTGGTCTGGCGCAACAGCGGGTTGCCCATGCTCTCGGCGCCCATCACCGGGCGACGCTCCATTACGGCCGTTCGGTCCACCACATAGATGATGTCGGGGTTGGCCTGCTGGATGAATTCACTGGAAATCGGCTGGCCATGCAGGCCGGTTTCGGCCATCGGGCTGGCCGGCTTAACGCCCAGCGCATTGAAGATGAACCCGTAGCGCGACTGCACGCCGAAGGAGCTGAAGGCGCCGTTGTTGTGCAGCACCACCAGTGCTTTCTCGGGGCGATCCTGGGTGATGCACCTGGCCTCCTCGACCTTGGCATCCAGCGCCATGATTTTCTGACGCGCGAGCGCCTGCTTGCCGAAGATCTGCCCCAGAGTCAGGAGGTGTTCCCGGATGACCTCGATATGGCGCGCCTCGCTATCGCGGTAATCGACATCGAAATGAATCGTCGGGGCCATTTCGCTCAGTTCCCGAAAGTGATTGGCCTGCAGCGAGGTGATCAGGATCAGGTCAGGTCTGGCGCCATGGACCCGTTCCAGGTTGGGCTGAACAATCGAGCCCAGATCTTCGACACTCGGCGAATCTTTATAGCTAGCCAGAAACTGCGGGACGAAATCCTTCGGCATGCCCACCACCGGCACCCCCAACTGGTCGAGGAAATCGACCTCATTCATGTCAAGTGCGACCACACGCTGTGGCGCACGCTCGATCACGGTGGTGCCCAACTGGTGTTGCACCACGACCGGCGCAAACACCGCCTGCCCCACCTGCAACTCAGTGGCTGCCCGTGGCGGTTCGGCCGGTTTCTCATTGCACCCTTGCACCGCGACAGTCGCGGCGATCAGCACGGCCAGCGGCCACAACCGATATCTGTGATGGGAGGTCATTTCGCTTCTCTTTATGGGTTGAAGTAGTTGCACAGGCGCCCGCGCTGACCCTCAGTGATCTCGAAGTCCAGCCCGTACAGTTCGCCCAGCCGGGCTTGGGTAATCACCTCGTCAACGCTGCCGGCGCAATGCACCGCCCCGCCCTTCATCGCAACAATGTGGTCGGAATAGCTGGCCGCGAAGTTGATGTCATGCACGACCAGGATCACGGTGCGTCCGTGTTCGTCGCACAGCCGGCGCAGCGCCCGCATGATCTGCACGGCGTGCTTGATATCGAGGTTGTTCAGCGGCTCATCCAGCAGCAGACAGTCCGTCTGTTGAGCGATGGTCATCGCCAGAAAGGCCATCTGCCGCTGCCCACCGCTGAGTTCGTCGAGGTAGGCATGGCGCAACGGTTCCAGCGACAGGAACGAGATGGCGTCGTCGATCACCCGCTGATCTTCACGGGTCAACGCACCACGGCTGTAGGGAAAGCGCCCGAAGGCGACCAATTCCTGCACTGTCAGGCGCAGGTTGAAGTCTGGGGACTGGCGCAAGGTAGCGACGCGCCGGGCATATTCACCGATATGAATGCCAGTGACCGGGCAGCCCTCGATGCGGACGTCTCCGCGGCCAGGCTCCATCAGCCGCGCGATCATCATCAGCAACGTGGTTTTGCCTGCGCCATTGGGGCCGATAAGCGACGTCAGGCGCCGGGCTGGAAAGCAGGCGTCGACGCCCCTCAGGACAGTCTTGGCGCCATAGGTCTTATGGAGGTCGTGGACAGTGATCATGGAGCTCCTCGGGTACGTACCATCAACACCAGGAAATACCCGCCGCACACCAGATTGACGAGAATGCCGACGGTGGTCTTGTAGTTGAAAACATGCTCGACCAGCAGTTGGGCGACGATGAACATGCCGACGGCAATCACGCTTCCCAGTGCCAGCGTGACTCGGTGCCTGAAGGTTCGGGCCAGCGCATAGGTGATGTTCGCCACAAAGATGCCCATAAAAGCCGTGGGCCCCAGAAGGCTGGTCGACACCGCGACCAGCGCCGCGATCAGCGCAAGATGCAGGCGCACGCTGCGCCGATAGTCGACCCCCAGGGACATGGCCTGATCACGCCCCAAAGAGAGCACATCGAGGGTCGGCAAGGTCTTGAGACCCACCAGGCAAACCGCAGCCACCACAAGCCCCGAGTAGAACAACTGCTGGGGTTGTGCCCGATTGAAGGAGGCCAGGCTGAAGCCCTGCAAGACCGAGAACTCGCCAGGGCTGACCTTGAGCTGGACAAACTGGGTAAACGTACCGATGACCATGGTCAGTACCAGGCCGATCAGCAGCAGGAAGTACACGTTGCTTTTGCCGTCCCGGAACAACCAGCGATGGATGGCCCACGAATACCCAAGCATCACCAGCACGGACAGCAAAAAGTTGCCGTTGATGCCGAGCAGAACCGTGCTGTAGCTGCCCAGAAACAACACCAGCAGGGCCTGCAACAGCACAAAGACGGCCTCGTAGCCCATGATTGCCGGCGTCAGTATCCGGTTGCCCGTAAGGGTCTGGAACGTGATCGACGACCAGGCGACGCATACCCCGCCAATCAGCATGGCCGTCAGCCGGGCGATCCGCTTGGGGATCACGTAGTCAAAATCCAGGCCCGAGCGCATGAACACAAAAACCAGTGCCAGGGTGACGACAACCCACACGGCATGCCGTGGCTGCAGGCGCATCATCGGTGCCTCCAGATCAGCAGCGCGAGGAACAGCACGCCGCCCACGCTGCCTGCGGTCAGGCCGATCGGTACCTCGAACGGGTAAATGAGCAGGCGCCCGAGAATGTCGCAGACCAACATTAATGACGCGCCACCCAGCGCAACGATGGGCAGCGTGCGGCCCAGGTTGTCGCCATAACGCAGCGCGACCAGATTGGGGATGACCAGCCCGACAAAGGGGATCGAACCGACGGTGATGACTGTAGCGGATACGGTGACTGCCACCAGCAGCAAGCCCAACGCCACGGTTGCCGGGTAGTTGAGGCCCAGGCTCGTGGCCATGCCCTCACCCATGCCGACCACGGTGAAACGGTGTGCATACAAGTAGGTCAGCGCAACGATCGGCAGGACCAGATAGATGATTTCGTAGCTGCCCTGCACAACCCGCGAAAAGTCCCCGAGCAGCCAGCCCTGCATGCTTTGCATGATGTTGTTGCGATAGGCGTAGAACTCGGCAATGGCGCTCAGCACGCCGCCATACATCAGCCCGATCACCGGTACCAGTACCGTGCTCTTGAATTGGATACGGCGGATGATCAACACAAAAATCAGGCCCGCGGCGAAGCAGAACACCAGTGCAAACAGCATTCGGCCCGGCGTACCGGCAGATGGTGCCAGTACCAGCGACACCAGGAGGCCGAGTTTGGCCGCATCCAGCCCACCCGTTGTGCCCGGTTCGACGAACTTGTTGCGCACAATGTGCTGCAGGATCACCCCGCACACAGACAGCCCAACCCCCGTCAGCACCAGTGCCGCCAGACGCGGCAGACGGCTGGCTGTAAGCGTCAGCCAGGCATCGCCCGACGGTGAGAACAGCTGCATCCACTCCAACTGCCGGGCCCCTGTCAGCAGCGACGCGACGCAAAGCATGGCAAACAACGCAAACCATCGTGCCCGCATCAGGCTTGCCCGCTGTTCGACGGCGCGGCGATACGCCAGCCCTTGGCAACCCTGCGTTGCTCCAGAAAATGCGCATAACGCCCGCCACTGGCGCGCAATGCAGCCGGTGAGCCGTGCTCAACGACTTGACCATGATCGAGCACCACAATCTGATCAGCCATAGACACGGTGGACAATTGGTGTGCAATCACCACCAGTGTGTGCCGGCCGCGCAGCCTGGACAGCGCTTGCGCGATGACGAGCTGATTTTCCGCATCCAGCGCCGCGGTGGCCTCGTCCACCAGCAAGATGGGTGCAGCCTTGATCAGCGCACGGGCAATGGCGATGCGCTGGCGCTCACCGCCTGACAGGCGTGCACCGCCTTCACCAACGGGGGTGTCGAGACCCTGTGGCAGGCGCCCGATAAGCTCAGTCACACCGGCCTGCTGCGCAGCCTCGAGGATTTCTTCAGCACTGGCATCTGCGCGGCCGATGCGGATGTTGTCGGCAATGCTGCCCTGGAACAGGTAAGTGTCCTGGAAAATCTGACTGATCTGGTCAGCCAGTTGTGAACTGGACATCTGTCGCACGTCCACTCCGCCAATCAGCACGCTGCCCTGGCTCGCATCGAAGAACCGCGCAATCAAGCGCACCAGCGTGGTCTTGCCCGAGCCGCTGGCACCGATCAACGCAGTCATGCTGCCCGGTGCAATACGCAGGCTCACGCCGCTCAGCACACAGGGCTGATCGGGCGCATATCGCAAGCTCACCTCGCGCAATTCGATGGAGCCATCAACCGGTATCTGCGGCTGCTCCGGTTCCGGCAGGGGCTCGGCCGCGAAAACGCCTTGCACCGCCTCAAGCTGGCTGTACGCGCCACGCAGAATCTCGGCATAGCTGGCCACGTCCAGCAACGGATCGATGTAGCGGCTGGTCAATAGCAGCGCGACAATGACGGCAACCACCGAGCCGGTATCCAGCGTGAGCCCCGAATGAGCGTTGAGCCACAGGGCCGCAGCGATCAGCAATACCGCGAAGACAGCCTGCACTAGCCAGGCATTGAGCACCACCGAGAGTGTGGACTGACAGATCAGGCGCATGCCGGACCGGCGCTGCCGGTCGATGGCCTGTTCGAGCAGCTGCGTACCGCCACCCCCGCCATTGAAGGCGCGCAGCACCGATTGGGCCTGGGCGAACTCGACCATCCTCTGGCTGGCGTCGGCGAAGTGATGCTGGAAAGCACGGTCGGCGCGCCGCCCCAGGCGGGCAGTCAGCAGCAGCCCGGCCACGAGCACCGGCAGCCCGAGCAACGCAATCAGGCCCATAGGCCAGTGCAACGCAAACATCGCCGCCACGATCACCAGCGGCGTCACGGCGCCGGTGATCACCGGCGTGAATACATGGGCCGGCAGTTGCGCGACGGCCATCATCCCCTGGGTAATGACATGGCCGAGGCGGCTGGTATTTTGCGCCGTGAACCAGCCCAGGGGCAGGCCCGCCACATGATCGCCGATGCGCAGGCGCGCGCCCTGCAAGATAGCCACACCCACGGCCACACCTGCCCTCTCCACCTGGCGCCGCCACGCCCAGCAGGCGACCGTGCCGGCCAGCGTCAGGATCAGCCACAACGAAGCGCCGCGTACATCCCCTGCCAGCAAGCGCTCCAGAACGGGTACCAGCGTGGCGAGGGTCAATCCACTGAGCAGGCCATACGACACCGCCATCCAGACGTAGCGCCACAAAACGGGCGCATCTTCACCCAGCAGTTGAACAAAGGGCTTCAGCATGACGACACCGCCAGTTCTTCGGAATGTGAATAGCCACCCTGTGCCCACAAACGCGCATAAAGCCCGCCGCGAGCAAGCAGTTCGCCATGGCGGCCCTGTTCGAGCACGGAGCCGTTGTCGAGCACGATGATCTGGTCCGCGTGCATCACGGTGTCGAGCCGGTGGGCGATGACCAATAGCGTGCGCCCCTCGGCGAAACGCGACAGCGCATCCTGGATAGCGACTTCGCTTTCGGCATCGGCTGCAGCCGTGGCTTCGTCGAGCACCAGCACGGGCGGATCGAGCAACACGGCGCGGGCGATACTCACCCGCTGCTGTTCACCGCCGGAAAACTGCGCGTCCTCGCCGATCACCGATTCATAGCCGCGCGGCAGGTCGAGGATGCGTTCATGGATATTCGCGGTGCGCGCTGCGGCCTCGATCTGCTGCTGGCTGGCCGACGGTCTGCCCAGGGCAATGTTGTCGCGCACACTGGCGTGGATCAGGCGCACCTCCTGCAAGACAAACCCTATGTGCCGGTAAAGGCTTGAAGTCTCGATATGGCGCAGATCCACGCCACCCAGGGTAATACGCCCCGTTGTCGGGTCGAAGAAGCGCAGCAGCAGTCGCGCCAGGGTCGACTTGCCCGCACCGGAGCGCCCGACAATAGCCGTCGTCGTGCCGGGTTTGAGCGTGAAGCTGACATCCGAGAGCACCTGGCGCCCGGCGTCATAGCCGTAACCAACGTGCTCGAGACGAATCTCGGTACCTGCAGGCGACCGCTGCATGCCCGGCGCCGGTTGCTCCAGTACGGGTGTATCCAGCAAGGCCTGCACGCGCCGGGCGGCGCCGGTCGCGTGGTTGAGGTCATGGGTGATGTAGTGCAGCAATAGCAACGGCCCGCAAACGCCAGGAGTCACCAGGGCGAACGGCAGCACATCCAGTGGGGCGATCCAGCCCAGCACCACGAACAACGTACCGAAGACCAGCACCACGCCAAGCACTGTGACCGGCGCAATCATCGCGTTGGCATTGGCCATCGGCGTCACCAAAGGCCGGGTGAACCCGATGAAGGCCTGGGCGAAGTCATCGATTGCCTCGCGGTAACTGCTGTGGGCCTTGCCGCTGGCACTGAATGACTTGACCACTGCAATACCGTTGACGAACTCGACAACCGCATTGTCGATACGGCCCATCCCCGCAGCGAAGTTCTGAATGTTCGCCTCACTGGCCTTCATGGCCCTGGCGAAGAACAGGAAGAACCCGGCAAACGGCAGGGTCGAGACAATTGCCATGCGCCAGTCCATCGAAAACAGGTAAACCACCGAGATCAGAACCGCGCCAACTGCCCGCCCCACCGTCGTGTAGAAATGCGCGGTCAGGCTGTGCAACGTATTGATGTCGTCCTGCATCGCCTGCTTGACCTCGCCCGAGGCCCGGCTGGTGAACCAGCCCAGCGGCACGCGACTCAGACGCCGAACGATCGCCAGGCGCAGGTGATGGGTGATGCGGTTGTCCGCCAGGTGGGCGAGCAGTTCACCGGCGGATATCAGCAGCATGCCGGCGCACAGGCTCGCCACCCCCACGATCACCGCCCACCACACCTCGCCCGGCGCAATACCGGCGTCACCCAGGGCCATCCTGGCGATATGCGCGATGCCGGCCAGTGGCACCAGCGTCAGCATCGCACCCACCGCGGCGAGCATGGCAGCAACGATCAGGCGCCCGCGGATTGGGTTCAATACCTGGCTGATCGGGCCGCGCACCTTCGTTTTGGCCGAGGCCGAGTCATGAGTGTCCATGGAAATAAAGCGTCCAGAAATTCAGAGGAGTGGGATGGCTCTCGCCTTCCTGCGGGGGATGTGAGGAGCGTCGGGTTGCATAGAATCGCTCCGGGAATCGGAAACTTAATTAGTTGCATGACTATAAACTAATTTGCGAAATGCTGACAAGACGGCTACAAGACTGTCACCACCGTCCAGGGATCAGTCATGAAAGCGCCACAACCACCCGCTACCCGAGGGCGTCCTCGCACCATCACGCGAGAACGCATCGTCGAAGCAGGCATCAAGATCGGCTTGCCGGGTATTACCTTCGTCGGCGTCGCGGCCGCATTGGGGGTCAGCCATATGGCGCTCTACAAGCACGTTGCGAACCTGGAGGCGCTCAAAAGCATGGTTGCCGAGGAGATCTTCACCCGCTGGCAAATACCGCTGGCCGACGCTGAGCGCCATGGCGGGTTGAGGGCGTACATGGTTGTGTTTGCCACCTCGGTACGCGTGTTCGTCAAGGCGCACCCCGGGCTGACGCCTTACGTCATCCGCAGGTTGGCGGCGACACAACCCATGCTCGCCAAGATCGACCAGCACCAGAGCCATATCGCGGATGCCTATGGCATTTCAAAGGAGCGCGCACGCTGGTTGCTGGCAACTGTGGCCTTCCATGGCATCGCGGTGGCCGACACGGTGTATTCGGTCACTGGCCGCGACCCCTTGCTGGAGGCGGATCGGGCCGCGGAAGAAGCGGAGATGGAGGTCGAGCTGGATCAAGGCATGTACGCGCTCATTGTCGGCGCGCTGGTGTTGCTGGAGGAAGAAGTGCAGGCAGATGGCCGGGAGCTTGAGGGCACGTCATAAACGCTATCAAGCCCCCGGCACCTGCCCGGTGAGCCCTCTGGTGACTCACTGGGTTTCTACAACAGGCGCCCGACGGTCAGGCCAACGATAACCGGGCAGTCTTGTTTGGCAAGATGAGGGCAGCACACAAAAAACCCACCGCCACCATGCAGGCAGATACCAGAATGGCGTAGCTGAAGCCCTGCACCGCACTGCCCCCGTCCGCCAGCACGGCGATGCTCACCGCGACACCCACGGCCAGGCCGACCGCAGAACCCACTTCCTGGGTCGTGGTCAGCATGCCGCCCGCCAAACCATGATCGACCGCATCGACTCCTTCAATACCGGCCACGGTCCAGGCCGGGAATGCGATGCCGTAACCAATGCCCCCCAACAACGTCCCGGGAAGAATCGAACCAGCCCAGGAGGTGTCCACGGCCAGGGAAACACCCAGCAAGGCCAGCCCACAGATAAACACCGTCATGCCGCCCATAATCACCGGTTTGGTCCCTACCCTTGCGATCAGGGAGGGCCCTACCCAGGCGCTGGAGAGCGTGAAGGCAATCGCCATCGGCAACAGCCCCAGGCCTGTCTGAGTAGCGGTGAAACCGAGGATTTCCTGCATATACAGCGCCACAACGACAAACGTCGGCCCCAGCGCGGTATTCGCCAGCAACGACACCAGGTTTGCGCCACCGGTCATGCGCTGCCAAAAAATCGGAATGGGCATCAGCGGGTATTCGACCCGGGTTTCAACCCAGACAAAGACGCCGAGCAGTCCCACGGCCAGGGCAATCAACCCGTAAGTGACGGGCGAAGCAAGGCCGACGTGCTCGCTGTTGGCAAACGCGAACACCAGCGTTGCAGCACCCGACGCGACCAGAACCGCACCGCCGATGTCGAGGCGCATCGCGGCCATTGAAGCCTCGCGCTTGCCTTCTGGCAGGTAGCCTGCCAGGGCAATCACCAGCACACCCACAGGGACATTGATCCAGAGCACCCAGCGCCAGCCCAGCGCATCAGTGATGATCCCACCCAGAATCAGCCCTGCAACGAAACCGCTTGCAGCCACGGCCGTCCAGGCCCCCAGCGCACGGTTGCGCGATTTCTCGTCAGGGAACAGCGCCAGCAACAACGAAAAAGCAGCCGGTGAAAAAAGGGCCGCGCCAAAGCCTTGCATGGCCCGGGTCACGATGAGCATTGCGGGGCTCTGCGAGAAACCGCCGAGCAATGAGCCCAGAGTGAAGATCACCAGCCCCAGCAGAAATACCCGGCGACGGCCAAACATGTCGGCAGCGCGCCCACCCAACAGCAGAAACCCCGCAATGGCGACGCCGTACGCATTGATGACCCACTGCAAGGCTCCAGGCGTGAACCCCAGGCTTTCCTGAATCTGCGGCAAGGGGATCATGGTGATAGAGAAGTCGAGCAATGCCACAAATTGAGTCGTGCATAACAAAATGAGGCAGAGCCGCCAGCGAGGATTATTCATTCGTACACCCCTATAGATTTAGTTTTACTAAACTTGATTAGAACCTCTAAACACGCTGTATCATCGTCCTCACGCCGGTTGTGCGGAAACGATCATTTGTGCTCTCAAAAGTCAGGAAAACTAAACCCCATGGCCACGTCGCTGCCCCTTCTCGCGTTGCGTACCTTTGTTGAAGTCGGGCAACGCGGCAGTATCAAGGCGGCCGCTCAAGCGCTGAGTGTCACTTCAGGTGCTGTCAGCCAGCAGATTCGCTTGCTGGAAGATCGGGTCGGCATGGCGCTGTTCACACGGGAGCGAAGCGGTTTGCGCCTGACAGAAGCCGGGGCCAGCGTTCATCCCGTGTTGCTCCAGGCCTTTGAAAACATGCAACAGGCATTGCAGTCGCTGGAGGCCATCAAGTGCCGGCAGACCTTGACCATCAGTACGGTCGCGACGTTTGCCGCTTCGTGGCTGGTGCCGCGCCTTGGTCGCTTTAACCTGCGCCACCCGCACATCGAAGTCAGGGTTGAAGCCACGTCCGCCGTGGCCGACATGCGCCGGGACCGGGTCGATGTGGCGCTGCGCCACGGGCTGGGCAACTATCCCGGTTTGCAAGTCACCCGCCTGATGGCGCCCGTGATGGTGCCGGTAGCCAGTCCCGCCCTGATGGCCGCAAGCCCGAAAATCACTAACCCGGCGGATTGTCTTGAATTTGCGCTGTTGCATGACGCTGACCGGACAGACTGGTCCCTCTGGCTCGCGGCCCACGACGTCGCCAAAGATCCGCGCGCCGAACGCGGCACAGCGTTCGAAGATGATTTCCTGCTGATTCGGGCCGCCGAGGCCGGTCAAGGGCTAGCCCTGGTACCCCGGGAATACGCGCTGGAAGAAATCAACGCCGGCCGCCTCGTCCAGGTCCTGGATAAACCTTGGCCTGCGCGCTTTGCCTACTATGTGGTGACCCGCCAGGACGCCCTGCACAGAGAAGAGGTCAAGGCATTCGTGG
This sequence comes from Pseudomonas deceptionensis, assembly GCF_900106095.1. Classification (NCBI taxonomy): domain Bacteria; kingdom Pseudomonadati; phylum Pseudomonadota; class Gammaproteobacteria; order Pseudomonadales; family Pseudomonadaceae; genus Pseudomonas; species Pseudomonas deceptionensis. The sequence continues at coordinate 3,691,323 of NZ_FNUD01000002.1, forward strand.
ACTGGATCATGGAAGAAGCCCAGGGGGTGATTTAACGAACCTTTCAGGATCGCTCCCTGCACTATTGATTCAGCTCATCAGGGGCGTGCCATCGCGACGCGCTTTCGCGCAAGGCAGGGTTTAGAAAATCTGATCCCATAGTGGATAAAACATCGTTTTAAATTCAGCGTGCCGACGGCTAGGGTGCCTCTTCACCATTTGACTGCCCCGTCGTTCTCCAAAGGCCCTGTAATGACCGCCCCTGACCTGACGCTCTATACCGACAGTTCGCCCAACGGCTTCAAGATCACCATTGCCCTGGAGGAGCTGGAACTCCCCTATACCCTTCGCCATGTTCATATCGAGCAGGGCGAACACCGCCAGCCCGAATTTCTCAAGCTCAACCCCCATGGGCGCATCCCCGTTCTGGTTGACCACGCGACGGGCATCACCCTGTTCGAGTCTGCCGCCATCCTGCTTTATCTGGCCGAAAAGACAGCACAGCTATTGCCTGCGGAGCCTTCTGAACGCTGGTCGGCCATTACCTGGCTCATGTTCCACACCTCGAGCATGGGGCCCCTCCTGGGCCAGCGCGTGCATTTCGAACTGTTTGATCAGCCTGCAAGCCCCACCGCCATCGCCCGCCTGCGGCAACTGACGGAATCGACGTTCGCAACACTCGATCAACATCTGTCCAGCCAGCCATGGCTGGCGGGAGCGCATTACTCGATTGCCGATATCGCGACCTTCGGCTGGATGCATATCGCCCGCATCATCAACTTTGACTTCAGCCGGTATCGCCACCTGAGCGCATGGTACGAGCGAATTGCCCTGCGCCCGGCCGTGCAACGGGGTGTTGCGCTCCCCCATCCAGCGACGGGCGCCTGACACCGCACAATGGGTAATGAACCAGATTGCGATTCCAGCCCAAAGGCAGGCCATTGCAGTGCCAGCATCGAACTTTATTCCTGATGCACCATCCATATGTTCACAGGCAGGATCATTTCGCTCCTGCTTAAATCTATTGATCACTATCGACTGAGGTTAATCACATGCGATTTACATTACCGGTCCTTGTGCTGGGCATCGTGATATCGCAGGGAGCAATGGCCGCTGGAGATGGATCTGCCGCTGTCGGAGGCGGTGTTGGCGGTGTGTTGGGCAATATTGTCGGTCAACAGTTGGGCGGTTCTACCGGGGCAGCCATCGGCGCAGGCGTCGGCGGTGCTGCAGGCAGCGCAGTTGGCGCGCCAAGAGGCAACAAGACCGAAGCCGCCATTGGTGGCGGTGTCGGCGGTGCTGGCGGCTCGCTCATCGGTCGTCAGCTCGGAGGCTCCACCGGTTCTGCCATAGGGGCGGGGCTAGGCGGCGCTGCGGGTGGCGCGGTCGGCAACAATCTGGGCGACGATGGCAACCGGCACAGCTCGGGCGGTAAACACAAACATAAGCACAAAAACAAAAATAAAAACCATTGAAAACCGGTTTTCAATGGTCAAGAGCCCGACTTCGTGTCGGGCTTTTTTGTGCGCTCGCCCCTTCCCCTCCCCCATACACCGCGCAGTTTGTGTACCCCGCGATCTTTTGCTGTGCAGGCATAACCCCTTTTAAAGGGGCAACTGCCCAGGACTGCTCTAGAGTCCATACACACCTCTAATAAAAACAATCGAGTGTCGTGAGCCGCCATGAACATTCTTTACGATGAACGCGTCGATGGCGCCCTGCCTGACGTCGATAAAGCCGTGTTGCTGCACACCTTGTACACGCGTTTGCCGGACCTTGAGGTCCTGCATCAGCGCGAGGAACTCAAACCGTACGAATGCGACGGTCTGTCTGCCTACCGCACCACGCCGCTGCTGGTGGTGTTGCCGCGCCACCTTGGCGAGGTGCAAGGCATCTTGCGAATCTGCCATGAACTGCATGTTCCTGTCGTCGCCCGAGGGGCTGGCACCGGTTTGTCCGGTGGTGCACTGCCGCTGGAAAAAGGCGTGCTGCTGGTGATGGCGCGCTTCAACACTATCCTGCACATCGACCCTTATGCCCGCACCGCACGGGTCCAGCCGGGGGTGCGCAACCTGGCGATTTCCCAGGCGGCGGCGCCGTTCGGTCTGTACTACGCGCCGGACCCTTCCTCGCAAATCGCCTGTTCGATTGGCGGCAACGTCGCGGAAAACGCCGGTGGCGTGCATTGCCTGAAGTACGGTTTGACCGTGCACAACCTGCTCAAGGTCGAAATATTGACCGTGGAAGGCGAGCCTTTGACCCTCGGCTCGGACGCCCTCGACGCCCCGGGTTTCGACCTGTTGGCGCTGTTCACAGGCTCCGAAGGCATGCTGGGGGTCATTACCGAGGTGACGGTCAAACTGCTGCCCAAACCCCAGACCGCCAAAGTGCTGCTGGCTGCGTTCGATTCTGTCGAGAAAGCCGGGCGGGCCGTGGCTGACATCATTGCCGCCGGCATCATCCCCGGCGGCCTGGAGATGATGGACAACCTGGCCATCCGCGCCGCCGAAGACTTTATCCACGCCGGCTACCCCGTCGATGCCCAGGCCATTTTGCTGTGCGAGCTCGATGGCGTGGAAGCCGATGTCTTCGATGACTGCAACCGTGTGCGTCAGGTACTGGAACAGGCCGGCGCCACCGAAGTGCGCCAGGCCAGGGACGAAGCAGAACGGGTACGCTTCTGGGCCGGGCGCAAGAACGCCTTCCCGGCGGTGGGCCGCCTCTCGCCGGATTACTACTGCATGGACGGCACCATACCGCGCCGTGAACTGCCGGGCGTGCTGCAAGCCATCGCCGCGCTGTCGGCCGAATACAACCTGCGGGTCGCCAACGTGTTCCACGCCGGTGACGGCAATATGCACCCGCTGATTCTGTTCGATGCCAACCAGCCGGGGGAACTCGATCGCGCCGAGGCCCTGGGCGGCAAGATTCTCGAATTGTGCGTGAAGGTCGGCGGCAGCATTACCGGCGAACACGGTGTGGGGCGTGAAAAAATCAATCAGATGTGCGCTCAGTTCAACAGCGATGAGCTGACCCTGTTCCACGCGGTCAAGGCCGCTTTCGATCCCGGTGGTTTGCTCAACCCCGGCAAGAACATTCCGACCCTGCATCGCTGCGCCGAGTTTGGCGCCATGCATGTCCATATGGGTCAGCTGCCCTTCCCTGATCTGGAGCGTTTCTGATGCCCGGTCCGCAAGATATCGATGACAGCAGCAGGCTGCTGGAGCAGGTCAACCTGGCGTTGCAGTACGCCACTCCTCTGCGCATCCAGGGCGCCAACAGCAAAATATTCCTTGGCCACAACGTGGCGGGTGAAGTGCTTGATACCCGCTCCCACCGGGGCATCGTCAGCTATGACCCGACCGAACTGGTAATCACCGCCCGCTGTGGCACGCCGCTGTCGGAATTGGCGCTGGTGCTGGATGAGGCACAACAAATGCTGCCCTGCGAACCGCCCTCCTTCGGCGCCGCCACCGTGGGCGGCATGATTGCCTGCGGGCTGTCAGGGCCGCGTCGGCCATGGTCGGGTTCGGTCAGGGACTTTGTGCTCGGCACACGGGTGATCACGGGGCACGGCAAGCATTTACGGTTTGGAGGCGAGGTCATGAAAAACGTCGCCGGCTATGATTTGTCACGCCTGATGGCTGGCAGTTACGGCCTGCTCGGGGTACTGACTGAAGTGTCCCTCAAGGTCCTGCCCAAGCCGCGCCAATGCCTGAGCATCAGCCTGGAGCTGGACGCCGGTCATGCCCTGCTGCGCCTTGCGCAATGGGGCCAGCAACCGCTGCCGATCAGCGCCGCGTGTCACGATGGCCAGCGCCTGCACCTGCGGTTTGAAGGCGGTGAAGGCTCGGTGGCGGCGGCCCATGAGCGGCTGGGCGGTGAGCTTCTGGCCCCGTCCTTCTGGGCCGACCTCAACGAGCACCGACTGCCGTTTTTCGATGAAGACCAGCCCCTCTGGCGCCTGTCCTTGCCCAACAACACCCCCGAACTGGCCCTGCCCGGACGGCAACTGATCGACTGGGGCGGCGCCCAGCGCTGGCTCAAGTCGGACGCCGATGCGACGTTTCTTCGCAATGTGGTAGCCGAAGTCGGCGGGCATATGACCTGCTACAGCCATGGCCTCGTCGACAGCCCGTTCCACCCGCTGCCGGAGACCCTGATGCGCTACCACCGCAACCTCAAACAACAACTCGATCCACAGGGCATCTTCAACCCCGGGCGCCTGTACGCGGAGCTTTGAGCCATGCAGACCACCTTGAGCGAACACGCACGCCAACTTCCCCGCGCCCTGGAGGCCGAAAGCATCCTGCGCAGTTGCGTGCATTGCGGCTTCTGTAACGCCACCTGCCCGACCTACCAACTGCTCGGTGACGAGCTGGATGGTCCCAGGGGCCGTATCTACCTGATCAAGCAGGTGCTCGAAGGCAACGAGGCGACCCAGAAAACCCAGCAGCATCTGGACCGCTGCCTGTCGTGCCGCAATTGCGAAACCACCTGCCCCTCCGGCGTCGACTATCACAACTTGCTGGATATCGGCCGCGCCGTGGTCGATGCACAAGTACCAAGGCCCCTCGGCCAGCGCTTGCTGCGCGAAGGCTTGCGCAGCGTTGTGCCCAATGCGGGGCTGTTCAAAAAGCTGCTCGGCAGCGGGCAGGTTCTGCGTGCGTGGCTGCCCGCCCCCCTGCAAATCAAGGTGCCTCGCCAGGTGCCGGCGGCAAAACCACGCCCCGCCACCCGCCATACGCGCCGGGTACTGATGCTCGAAGGCTGCGTGCAGCCCGGGCTGTCCCCCAACACCAACGCGGCCGCTGCCAGAGTCCTGGACCGGCTGGGGATCAGCGTGACGGCCGCCCCCGAAGCCGGTTGCTGCGGGGCCGTGGACTATCATCTGGACGCTCAGGCGGGCGGCCTGGACCGTGCCCGCCGCAATATCGATGCCTGGTGGCCGGCCATTGAACAAGGCGCCGAGGCCATCGTGCAGACCGCCAGCGGTTGCGGGGCCTTTATCAAGGACTACGGCCACCTGCTGGCCAGCGACCCGGCTTATGCCCGCAAAGCCGCAACCGTCAGTGCGCTGGCCAGGGACCTGGTTGAAGTGCTGCGCGACGAGCCGCTGGAAAAACTCCGCGTGCGCAGCAATCAGCGCCTGGCGTTCCACTGCCCCTGCACCTTGCAGCACGCACAAAAGCTCGCCGGGGCGGTTGAAGCCATTCTCGCCAGCCTGGGTTTCAACCTGACCCTCGTGCCCGACAGCCATCTGTGCTGCGGCTCGGCGGGCACTTATTCGCTGACCCAGCCCGAACTGTCCCGGCAACTGCGCGACAACAAACTCCAGGCCCTGGAAAGCGGCCACCCCGACGTGATTGCCACGGCCAATATCGGCTGCCAGTCCCACCTCGACAGTGCAGGCAGAACCCCGGTACGGCACTGGATCGAACTGGTTGAAGCCGCACTGCCCTGAGCCGAATCAGCGAAGGCCGGCTACTGGCACGAAACACGCCAGAGCTGGTCCACCTTCGTCGTATAGCTCTGGCTCATCATCTCCCGCCGCATCCCCCAGTCGGGGTTTCGCGGCACGCTGGCCGCTCGCAGCGTGCCCCTGCCCCAACGCCCGTTGATCGCATCCAGTACCGCCATCACCTTTGAAGCGTCTGCCGGTTGACTGACCGCAAACAGGTCGTCCGAGAACTCACCCGGCTGGCGCAGATCCAGCAGCAACACCTCGGCCTTGCTGTATTTGAACCCCGGCTGAAAAACATGCCCCAACGCATCGACCGCAGCCTTGGTCAGTAACCGCACGTCATCGGTGGGGTACGGCAAGGTCACTACCACCCCTCTGGCGTATTTCGCTTCGTCCGGGTTGAACATGCCTGTGCGAATGCTGACCCGGATTTTCTTGCAGAAGGATTTTTGCGCCCGCAGCTTTTCCGAGGCACGCATCATGTAGGTGGCCACGGCCTCCTGGATGGGCGCCAACTCGGTCAGGCGCTTGCCGAACATGCGGCTGCAACAGATTTCCTGCTTGGGCGGGTCGGGCTCGTCCAGGGCCAGGCACGAGGTACCGGCCAATTCACGGGCGGTCTTTTCGATGACCACACTGAATTTTTTGCGCAGCATCCAGGGGTCGGCCCTGGCCAGGTCCATGGCAGTGCGGATGCCCATACTTTCAAGGTGAACGGTCATGCGCCGCCCGATACCCCAGACCTCCGACACCGCAGTATTGCGCAGCACCCAGTCACGTTCATGGTCGCCACAGAGGTTCACAACCCCGCCCGTATGAGTCTGAAGCCGTTTGGCGGTATGGTTGGCCAACTTGGCCAGGGTCTTGGTATGAGCAATCCCGACCCCGACCGGAATACCCGAGCATTGCAGAATCCGGCTGCGCAACTGCCGCCCCGTCGCGGTAGCATCCACGATACCGGTCAAGTCGGCAAAGGCCTCGTCAATGCTGTACACCTCGACTGCCGGCACCATTGACTCAATCAGGCTCATGACGCGCTCGCTCAGGTCGCCATACAGCGCATAGTTGGACGAGAACGCCACAATCCCCAATTGCTCGAGCCGGTGCCTGATCTGAAAATACGGCTCGCCCATCTTCACATGGGGCTTGGCGTCATAACTGCGGGCGATCACGCAGCCGTCGTTATTGCTCAGCACCACGATGGGCACCTTGGCCAGATCCGGGCGAAATACCCGCTCGCAACTGGCATAGAAGCTGTTGCAGTCAATCAGGCCATAAACCGGGGCAGGCTTAGTGGCCATGGCTGCGCACGGTATAGGTGATCACGCCCCAGATCGAAAGCTCATCACCTTCCAGCACATAACGGTCCGGGTATTTCAGGTTTTCGGACTGCAGGATCACGCTCTTGGCGCGCAAACAAAGGCGCTTGCAGACGGGGTCATTGTTGAGCAGCGCCACCACCACATCGCCGTGCCCGGGTTCGATTGCACGATCCACCACCGCCAGATCCCCTGAAAAAATCCCGGCGCCCTGCATGCTGTCGCCATCGATCCGTACCAGATACACGTGGGGCGCGCGGATACTGAGCAGCTCGTCGAGGGAAATCTCCTTGTCGATATGATCCGCCGCCGGTGACGGAAACCCGGCAGGAACCTTGAAGGAGCACAGAGGCAGGCGAATGCCATCTTCAGCAATAGGCCCCAGGGGAGTGAAACTCATGACGCGCGCCTTATTCTAACTGTATGAATATACAGTTAACAACGTAGGAACATTCCGGTCAATTTATCTGTCAGGGATTTCGACGAGAGGACGGTCATCCGCGAGAGCCCTGCCTGTAGGGGCCTGCTCGCGGATGGCCTGTCTTATATCTGAAGATCGGCCAGACGCCACACCGACATGGCCCCGAAACACCCGGTGCCATTGACGGCGAAGGCACTGGCCAACAGGCTGTCGGGCCGAGGATAGATCCGGCTGCTCAGGGTATAGGCACCCTCGTCGACAAACACTTCGATGGACGAGCGATCAAGAAACACCCGCAGCGCGATCCGCGTTTGCCCCGGGGCAATCGGTACACTGCGCACACCGCTCACGCCGGCTCCCGAATACTGGCGGTCGAGCACCAGGCGGCGGGCCGTCGCATCGAAATACAGCAAAGTGCGCTCCTGCCCGTCTTCACTACAGCGCAGCGCCAACCCGAAGCGCTCGGCGCTGCTGCCTTCCAGGTCCAGTTCAAGCTCAAATTCCAGCAGCGCCCCCTGAACATCGAGTACGTGACTGGCGGATGCGACCTCATCAACCTGCAACAGGGTCTGTGACTGCCTGAGTGCCACCAGCTCGCGGGCGGGTTGCATGCGCAGCCGGTCGCCGTCACGGCTCAATTCACGCGGCAGCGACAGCGCGCCACACCAGTGCTGCGCCTGGCTGGGCATAGGGCTTTCCCACATGTCCATCCAGGCCCAGAGCAGGCGGCGGCCATCGGGTGCCAGCAGTGTCTGCGCTGCATAAAAATCGTGGCCATGATCGAGCTCGTGCAGTTCACCGCTGGGGTTGAAGTGCCCGCTGTCGTCCAGCCGGCCTGTTCGATAGCTGTTCTGGTACAGGTTCCAGTTATCGTAGCCAGTGGGCTTGAGGCCTTGGGGGGAATAAAGAAAAACGTCGCAGCCGTCCAGCTCGAAAATATCCGGGCATTCCCACATATAGCCATCCTGCTCGCGCCGCCCTTGCAGCGCACAGCTCAGGTACTCCCAGTGGTGCAGGTCAGCGGAGCGATAGAGCAGCAACTGCGGGTCATCACCTTGCCGTGCGCCCAATGCCATCCACCATTGCCCGTCGCGCATCCAGACCTTCGGGTCACGCCAATGCATGATCGAGGGGTCACCCGGCGTCTGGAGCACCACGCCGTGCTTGGTGAAGGTGATGCCGTCCGCGCTGCTGGCCAGGCATTGCACCTGACGAATCTGATCGTCATTGCGCGTTTCACCCAGCCACTGGTGCCCGGTGTAGATCAAGTACAGGGTATCGTCCGCGACCACGGCAGATCCGGAAAAACAGCCGTCCCGGTCGTAAGGTTCACTCGGCGCCAGGGCAATGGGCAGATGCTCCCAATGCACCAGATCCCGGCTTTTGGCATGCCCCCAGTGCATCGGTCCCCACTGAGCCGAATACGGGTGATGCTGGTAAAACATGTGGTATTCACCGCGAAAAAAAACCAGCCCGTTCGGGTCATTCATCCACCCGGCCGGCGGCGACAGGTGATAGCCAAGGCGATAGTCATGGCCTCGTTCAGGCAGTTTGTTTTCAATGGCGCGGTGCGCTTCATCCAACAGTGCAGCGTGCATGGTTTGGTCCTTATCAGGGTTCATAACGGGTAACTGATTGAGCGATGGCGGGCAATGCCAGTGCATCCGGGAGAGCCGTTTTTTCTACGGCGCGCACCGGGTCCGGGCGCAGCAGGTTCCAGGACAGCAACAGACAAGCCCCCACAAGCCCGGCCATCAGGATGTAAACGTTGGCAAAGCCAAACTGGTCATAACCGTAACCCACCACCGGCGACAGCAGCATGGCGGTCAGTTGCTGCGCAAAATGGAAGCCCACCAGATAGATCGAAGCAGACAGGCGCACGTCAAAGTTCAGCGAAATGTATTTGAACACCGAGACCAGCAGGATCGGCACCTCAATGGCATGCAGCATCTTGCAGGCCGCGACCGTCCAGACGTCCGTTGCCAGCCCGGAGCCCAGGATGCGCACAAACATAATGGCGCCGGCCAGGATCAATCCGTACTTGGCTCCGGTACGGCTGACCAGCCAGGGCGCCAACAACAGCAAGGCGGCTTCAATCAGCACCTGGGATGAGTTCAAGTACCCGTAGGCACTGGTGCCCTCCTGTGGCGTGGCGAAGAAGGACGCAAAATAGACCGGGAATTGTTGCTCGTAGATCATGTAGATCCCGCAAACCCCGGTCAGGTACACACTGAACGCCCAGAAATGCGGCATTTTAAGCAGCTGCCAAAGGTCTGCCATGCGTACCGGAGCGGCCCCGCTTTTTTGCAGGCCCGGCGGGTTGAGCCGGTTCAGGTCCAGTTGGGACAGAATCAGCAGGAACATGACCCCAGCCGCACTGCTCATGTAGAAGGCGATGTCAGGGTCAATGTTGAAAACCACCCCCGCCACACAGGTCGCCGCAGCCCAGCCTAAAGACCCCCACATTCGGGTAGTGCCAAACTCGAACCCCATGTGACGTGACACACGCTCGGTATAGCTCTCGATCACGCCCACACCCGCAAGCATCGCGAGCGCCAGGAAAGCCGCGCCGACCACGGCGCCCAGCACCACGTTCTGGGCCAATAAATTGCCATACACGTAGATCGAAAACGGGGCGGCGGCGCAGAGCAACAGACCGATCCACACCAGCAGTTTCCTGGACAGCCCGAGCCGGTCCTGAAGCGCGCCATAAAACGGTTGAATCAACAGTGCCGCCACCGCGTTGGCGGCGAACACATACCCGGTTTCGGCACCGGAGAGACCTATGACTCGATGGAGCCAGATAGAGAAAAGCGAATAGCTGGATGACCATGCAAAAAAGAAAAAAAACAGCAAACCACTGATAAGCCAATACTCGCGCTTGACCGTCTGTTGCATGTGATGCCCCTCTTATTTTTATTTAAGTTAACGTTAACATCGCAGCTTCATTACGCGGGGCAAACGCGGCGCTGTCAAGGATTTCCAGTGGACGTGGCTGCGGGAAGCAGCCTGTGTAGACGTGGTATCAGGCAGCAACTTGCGGTTTGCGGCTGAACCCGTCGATCACGATATACAACAGCGGGCCTATGGCGACGAAAACCGCCGTCAGCAGAAAATAAGGCACCAGGGAAACAAGCGAGCGGCCTTTGGCGCGGGCATCCCGATACATCCACACGCAGGCCATGGCCGCGAGCAGATAAAGATCAATGACGACCTGAGCCGTGTCCGGGCTCGACATCAGCCCAAGACCGAACGCAACAAGCGACTGGTCGGCCTGCAACATCGTGCCTGCCGTATACAAGGAGAAACCCAGCAATGCCGCGAGGGCGATATAAGGTCGGTTCATGTCGTCTTCCAATAAGGCTGAAGCGGGTGATAAGTACGGACACGTTAGTGATACTTTTGCCCCTTCAGCAATGACCTCACAGGTCATGGACTCAGCCCCCCGGTACTGCCAGAGTTAACCCATGAACAGCCGACCTTTCCCCCACACGACGCCCCCGAGCACAGGCGGCTCGCAACTGCGCCTGCTACGCCGTCAGGCCAGGTTGAGCCAGCTGGATCTGGCCTTGATCACGGGCATTTCCCAACGCCATCTGAGCTGTATCGAGACGGGCCGCGCCAGGCCAGGCCCCGGCACGCTGCACAACCTGTTGATGGCGCTTGAAGTGCCACTCGAGCAGTGCAACAGCGTGTTCCTCGCGTGCGGCTATGCTCCGCGCTACGAGGCCACCCCGCTCTCTTCACCGGCGATGGACGCCGTGCGTGACGCCATCACTCATGTACTTCACGCCAACAACCCCGCCCCGGCGATTGTGCTGGGCAGCCACTGGGAAGTTCTGGCGGCCAACGCCAGCACCCGTGTGCTGTTCGATCTGGTCGGGTTGCCCGCAGACTCGGCACAAGGGCTGAACCTGCTGGTTACGCTGCTGCAACCCGGGGGGCTGGGCGACCACTTGATCAACCCGGAGGAGATACGCAGCCTTGCCTGGCAGAGGGCAACGCGAGAAGCGCTGGACAACCCTGTGCTGGCAAGCCTGGTGCAAACCCTCACAGCTCCGGACTCCCCGCCCGCAGTGGCCGGTGAACTGCCCCCGCTGGTGTTGACCCGGATTCGAACCCCCCAGGGCGAGCTGAATTTCATGTCGACCTTCACCACGTTCGGCATGCCGCTCGACATCACGATGGCCTCGTTACGTATCGAGCATTTGATCCCTGCCGACGCGAACACCTGGCAGATCATGACGACGGCCTACGAGCAGTCATCCCGCCCCCTCACAGATGCCTGAACACCGCTGCCGCAACCACGCCTGCGGCAATCGCGGGCAAGGGCTTCTTGAGTAACAGCATCACGACGGCCGTGGTCAGCAAGGCGAGCCGCGCGCCGTTATCGCCGTTAAGCGCCAGGGGCGCCAGAAGGGCCACCAGCACTGAACCCGACATCGCGCTGATAAATTGCTGTACCCGATAGTTGATGGGCACAAAGGACATCACGAAAACACCCCCCAGGCGCGTGATCAGGGTAACCACGGCCATGATCAGGATGATGATAAAGGTGCCGTAACCTGCGCTATCAATGCTCATGCTTCTTCTCCATCCATACCGCACCCAGCAGGCCGCCGGCCAACGCCCCGACAACCACATGGCTGTTTTCAGGCAAGTACCGGTACGCCAGCAGTGACGACACGGCTGCCACGCTCCAGATGATCAGCATGCGCAGATTCTTTTGCCCCCCGACCACCATGGCCAGCAGGAAGCAGCCCATCACCATGTCCAGCCCCAGGCTCACCGGGTCCTGGATCTCGCTGCCAAAATACACGCCCAGCCAACTGCCCAGCACCCATGCGGCCCACAAGGCAATGCCACCGCCCAATATCAGGCCTACACCCGATTTGCCGCTGTTGAATGCCTGCATCGACATTGCCCAGTTGGCGTCCGAGATGACCATCATCACCCCGTAGCGCTTGGCCCGGGGAAGCTCGCGCAACCAGGGATACAGAGTCGCTCCCATCAAAAGATGCCGGGCATTGATCGCGAAAACCGTCACGATCAACGGAACAACGGGGACCTGCGCGCCCCACAGGTCCAGCGCCGCAAACTGCGACGCACCGGCAAAAACCAGGGTGCTCATCAGCAGGCTCGCCCCGTCGTCCAGCCCGGTCTGGGCGGCAGCAAGACCGAAGGCCACCCCGAACACCACCACAAACAGGGAAATGGGCAACAGTTGCTTGAAGCCCCCCCATACTTCGCTCCAATCCAGTTCGATCGGGCTCTTATCACGACTCAACAAAGCATCCCCTCCTCTGTGCCACGACCTGCTGTTTTATTGTCAGTATTTTTGGAGGTTGAATTTAATCCAGAAAAGCAGGTAAGTGTTACAAGTTGCCGCCACTGTTGTGGTTTTCCCAGACTGTTGATTGAGGAACTTGCCATCAAAGCCTTATCCATCGTGCACCCGGGAGGGAGCCGCATAGCCTGCGGCGAGAAAACCCTTGAAGTACGGCGCTGGCACCCAGAGCTGGAGCCTTTTGAGGACTTGCTGATTGTTGAAAACCGGCGGTTTCTTCATCTGGACGGTGAAGAAGATGCCGAGGGGATGGCCGTGGCAATCGTGCGTGTCAAAGCGGTACGCCCGTTTGTGCTCGCCGACATGCCCGCTGCCTGTGGCAACTATTTCGAAGAGGGCTGGCTTGCATGGGAGCTGCAGGACGTCAGGCCCCTCACGCCGCCGGTGCGCATGCGCGCGGCACGGGGCATTTACGAAGCTGACCCGCAGCCGGCTCAATAACCCGCGCCTAGGGTCTGGACACTCAGCCCATCAACCCCACAACCCGGTGCCGGGAAACGCTGGACTGGCTTTGCACCAGTTGCGCCACCCGCATGTAGTCAGTGCCCTGCCCTTTGCCCTGCTCAAACACACGCCCGGCAAAGTCATGGGCCCAGCGCTTTTCATCCTTGCTCTCGTGGCGGTTGATCTGTTCCTTGACGTGGCCCTGACGCTGGTTGAGCTGCTCAATGACGCCATTGACCCGCACCAGCCCCTTGTCCACCGTGTCCAGCAGCTTGCGCAGCTCGGGGCGGCTCACGTTCTGCGGGGCAATCAGCGGCGCGCCCAGCAGGTTCTCTTCCTTGCTTTGCACCGGCGTAAAACCGCCCTTGTCGAAGAGTTTGCCTTCACCCTGAATCGACATCTGGCCCCTGAGCTTGCCCCACTGCGACTCGGCAGCCGAGAAGCGCAATTGCGCCCCGTCGGTGACCTCGGCATGCAACCCAGCCTGGGCCAGGCTGGTGTTGAAACGGCGCAGGATCTGGCTGTTGCTCATGTCATCGTCCAGCACCACGGCTATCGGCCCCGCCATATGCCGGCCAGCGCTGAACAACAGGGTTTCGTTGCCGGACGCCTGAACGTTGCTCATCGACTCAAGGCCCTGGATGCTGAACCGGCTGCGCAAGGGCTGATCCAGGTTCAGGCCCAGTTGGGCATCGACACTGGCTGCCGACAAGCGGCTACGGTTTTCCAGCAGGTCGTTGAGGTGCTTGACTGAACGGCCAAGGGTCTCGCTGTCCAGAGTGCCCTTGCTTGCACCATTGAGGCTGCGCCCCAGATCACGCTTGAAGCTGCTCAACTGCTCGGTCACCCGGGTCAGATACTGGTGCGCCGACTGGATCGACGAGGACTGCTGGTTCAGCTGCAAGCTCAAACCGGCCATTTTGCCCGGTTGCCGGGCCGGCGGCTGAACCTGCTGCAACGTGGGGGTGCGCACCCGCTGTCGGGGAACGGTATCGCGCAATTGAGCCTGGGTGCGCATGCCCAGGTCATAGGAGGCAATGGCAGAGCGTTCGTTAACAACTTTCATCAATAGCTATCCGGAATCTGGTTTACATCAGGTCAAACAGGGAGACGGCCGCCACCCGGGTGTAGACCTTCTGGCTGGCTTGCATCGCCAGCTCATAGCCGCTGACTTGCAAGAACGCCCCGCCCAGGTCCAGCTGCGACAGATCGCCCTGGATTTTCTGGTTGACCAGCGATACATCGGCGTTGCCATTACCCAGCAGCGTCAGGGTGTTTTGCCGCCCGCCCAGATCGGTAATGGCCCCCATCACCCGGCCGTGTGTCAGGTCCAGTTGCTCCAGCGTGCTTTTGAGCAGGTCGCGGGTAGCCGGGTCATTGGGTGCGGTTTTCAAGCTTTTGACCAGGGTGTGCAGATCATTCAGCAAGTCGGCATCGGCCCCCAGGATCTCCTTGGCCGTAACGTTGTCATCCATCAACACGCCATTGCCGACTACCGCCTGGCGATGCTGATCGTTGCCGGTGACGCTGTAGGTCCCGGTCACCGGGTCGAAGGTCACGGCCGGTGTATTGTTGAGCGTGCCGGAAAACAGATAGTTGCCCGATTCATCCCTGGCGTTGAAGTTGCTCATGAGGCTCTGCTCCAGGCTCGACATTTCGCTGGCGATGGCCGAGAGGTCCTCGCCACTGTTGCTGTCGTTACTGGCCCATAGCAGCAGGTCCCGGATACTGAGCAGGGTGTCCGAGCCGGATTTCAAATAGGTTTCCTGTGCACCCAGGCCATCCGAAACCTTGCCGATGTTGAGGTTGTACTGCCCCAGGCTGGCCTGCTCGCGCTCGATGCGCATCAGGCGGGCACTGGCAATCGGATCGTCCGATGGCACTTGAATCCGCAGGCCACTGCCGATCTGCGCTTGCAACTTGCCAATGGCTTGCGCATTGCGGTTCATGTTGGCGTGCATCAGGGCACTGGTTTGCGCGTTGGAAATTCGCATGGTCTTACCTGTCCTTAAATCGGGGCGCTGATGCTTCAGACAGCAGCAAGAATGGTGTCGAAAATCGCGTTGGCCGTCTGAATGACCTTCATGTTGGCCTGCAACGCCTTGTTGTAGTCCATCACCGACTGGGCTTCTTCGGTGTCGTTGACCGCACTGACACTGTCGCGCTGGCTCTGCGCCTGCTCGGCCACGGTGCCGGCGGACTTGAGGTCAGCCTGGTTCTGCCGGCTGGCACTGGCCACATCCCCCAGCATGCCGCTGTAGGCTTCACTCAAGGTCACAGAGCTGCCGCCCACCGTCACAGGCTTGTTTTTCAGGTCGATCAGGGCCAGCAGCACTTCATTGTTGCCGCTTTCGCCAGCCACGCCGGACAACGCCAGCTGTTCGGGTTTCAAATCGTTCATTTGCAACAGGCCGGTGCTGCTGTTGGGGTTGAAGGTCAATAACGCCTGGCCCGGATTCCCGGCCAGATCGAAGCCGGTGGCCAGGGTGCCATTGACCATGGTCACCAGCGCTCCGGCCATTTCCTTGAGGTTTTCACGGGCCGGTAACAGGTTGTTGTGTTCAACCTCGTAGAGCCCGCCGAACGCGCCGCCCATGTTGTCCTGGCGCAACGGGAAGCTGGTACCGGCAAAGCTGAGCGCCACTTCCTGCTGGCCTGCGGCATTGAGGCTCATCGACAGTTGACCGGCGGTTTTACCCGACACCAGAGGCTGACCGTTGGCCAGGGACACGTTAAGGCCTCCGTCACGACCCTCAGTGACACGGATGTCAGCGTATTTGCTCAACTCACCCACCAACTGTTCGCGGTGGTCACGCAAGGCCGCCGTGTTGTTGCCGGTGGATTCGGCCTGGATGATTTTCTGGTTGATCAGGGCCAGGTTGTTGGTCAGGCCATTGATTTCCGTGCTCATGGCCGAACGTTGCTCATGCAGTGCCTTGAGCTGGTTATCAATGTTGGAATTGAGCCCGTTGAAACGCTGCGTGAGGTTTTTCATCTCAGACAGGATCTGCTGGCGCATCGGGATATCGCCCGGGCTGCTACTGGCCGCGCTCAGCGCCGCATAAAAGTTATTGAGCCCGGTACTCAGGTTGGAGCCCTCGCCCGACATCACGCCTTCGAGTGAACTCAGGTAATCCTGGCCTGCCTGGTAGTAGTTCATGTCGGTGGTGGCGCGCCACAATTGCTGGGTCTTGAACTCATCGCTCATGCGCTTTACGCCAATCACGCTGACACCGCCACCCGCCTGCTGGCCTTGCCCGCCAACCGATCCCATGACCGTGGTCAGGCGGCTGTAGCCCGGGGTGTACATGTTTGCGACGTTCTGGGCAGCACCGTTGAGCGCGATTTGCGCGGCGGATACGCCGGAATAGCCAATCTGACTCATCATGCTCATGATTCAATCTCCTTGCGTGCAGCCCGCATGTTCGGGGCAAAGGCCGGTGAACGCGGTTCGGCTGCACGGCTGACGGTGGAAGTGGGGTCTTGCCCTCTTGAGGCGACCAGATCGGGCCGGGGCTTAAACGCCGGGCCATCAGGCTGCAGGCCCACGTTGTGCGGCGCCGCAGACTGCACCTTGAGGGGCACGCGGGACTGACCAAGGTCCGCCAGAATGGAGCGTGTGTAGTTGCGGGTTTCCTTGAACGGGATGCGCTCGACCCACTGGCTGACGCTGATGGTTCCCTGACGCGGATCACCGTTGCTCTTGAGCCACTGGTCCACACGGGCGGGGCCGGCGTTATAGGCCGCGACCGCCAGCGCCGTGGCGCCGTCATAGCGCTTCAACAGCTTGTCCAGGTATGCCGAGCCCAGTTGTTTGTTGTACTCGCCATCACGGGTCAGGCGTTGCTCGCTGTACTGCAGGTTCAGCTCCTGGGCCATCTCCCGTGCCGTGCCGGGCATCAACTGCATCAGGCCACGGGCACCCTTTGGGGAAACCGCGGCAACCCGCCCGCCCGATTCGTGCACGATGACCTTTTCCACCAGTGCCATTAACCCTGCCGCGCCTTTGCCGAGGCTGTCGATACCCCGCTGCCAGGTGTTGACGATCGGTGCCAGCAAACTGTCGACCGTCTGCGGCTTCGGCCCGGCGGGCGGCAAGTCATGATGCACAGCCCGCACGCTCGCCAGTTGCTTGCCCGCAGGCATGAAGGGCTGGGGAGCCGACGGGCCGCCACACAGCCCGTTCTGGGCTGGCGCAGAGGCAGGCGCTTTGGGCGCATCGCCCTGGGACAGCTGTTTGACCAGCATGTCGGCGATGCCTGTCTTGCGGTGGCTGGCCAGGGTCTCGGCCAGCGCTTCATCGTGAAACTCACGCAGGGTGTCGGTCTGGCGACTGCGCAGCGGGCTGCCTTCTGACAGCACGTCACCCGCCTTGCGCATTTGCTTGAGGATCTGCTGCAAGAACATCGCTTCGAACTGTTCTGCAGCGTTTTCCAGGCGCGCCTG
The DNA here is from genome assembly GCF_900106095.1 of Pseudomonas deceptionensis. Taxonomy (NCBI): domain Bacteria; kingdom Pseudomonadati; phylum Pseudomonadota; class Gammaproteobacteria; order Pseudomonadales; family Pseudomonadaceae; genus Pseudomonas; species Pseudomonas deceptionensis. The sequence continues at coordinate 3,708,743 of NZ_FNUD01000002.1, forward strand.
GCGCGCAACGGCCGGGTCAGAAGACAGCTCCTGAGCCGATTTACGAGAGTGCGAAATAGGGGTAATGCTCATGGGTATGCGGCCTTAAATCACGATCAATTCGGCGTTCAACGCGCCTGCCTGTTCCAGCGCCTGCAAAATGCTCATCACGTCATCGGGCGTCGCGCCAAGGCTGTTGACCGTCTTGATGATGCTGTCCAGCTCAGCCCCGTCCGGCCAGGCAAACATGGGGTTTCGCTGCTGGCTGACGCCGATGTCCGAGCGCGGTACAACGGCTGTCTGCCCGCCCGAAAAGGCACCCGGCTGGCTGACTTGCGGGGTTTCGCTGATGGTCACGGTCAGGGTCCCGTGAGCCACTGCCGCCGCTTTTACCCGTACGCCCTGCCCCACCACCACTGTCCCGGTGCGGCTGTTGAACACCACTTTGGGCCGGGTTCTGCCTTCCTGCACATCCAGGGTCTCAAGGATCGCCATGTAGCTGATGCGCTGGTTGCCGGAGATCGGCGCCGTCACCGAAACCTTGGTCCCGCTCAGAGCCGTGGCGCTGCCGGAGCCAAAGCGTGCATTGACAGCCTCGGCAACCCGGCTGGCGGTTTGAAAGCTGGGTTTGCGCAGGTTGAGCATCACATCGCTGCGCTCATTGAAATCGCTGGGGATCATGCGCTCGACGGTCCCGCCGTTGGCAATCAGCCCGGTGTTCGAGCTGTTGATTGCAATGCTGGAACCGCTGCGCCCCGAGGCCGTGACACCGCCCACCACCAGGGCACCCTGGGCCAGGGCATAGACCTCGCCATCCACGCCCATCAGGGGTGTCATCAGCAATTGCCCGCCACGCAGGCTTTTGGCGTCTCCCAGGGAAGACACCGTGACGTCCACGGTCTGCCCGGCACTGTAAGACGGCGGGATAGTGGCCGTGACCATCACGGCGGCCACATTTTTCAGCTTGGGGTCGACATTGGGCGGCAGGTTGATCCCGAACTGCTTGATCAGGTTGGCCACCGATTGGCTGGTGAACTTGACCTGGTTCTTGTCACCGCTGCCGTCGAGCCCTACCACCAGGCCATAACCAACCACCTGATTGGCACGAATCCCTTCAATGTCCACCAGATCCATCAACGGCGCGGCCTGTGCAGGCAGGGTCAGCAGCAAGGCCCAGACCATCAGCCCGAATTTAAAAACGCTTCGCATAAAAAACTGTCCACTCACATCGGAAACAGGGGGCTGGCGAAAAACCGCGTCAGCCAGCCTGCAGAGTTGCTGTCATTGAGCACACCACGCCCCGCATAGGAAATACGGGCATTGGCCACGCTCTGGGAAGACACCTGGTTGTAGCGGTTGATGTCATCCATGCGCACCAGCCCTGCCAGGCGGATAAATTCGTCACCCTGATTCAGCCGCAGTGCCTTTTCGCCCTTCACAAACAAGGTGCCGTTAGGCAGAACCTTGTGCACGGTCACCGCAATCGAACCGCGCAGGGTGTTTTGCTGCGAGCTGTTGGCCGAGCCGGAAAAATCGCGACCGGCGCCTATTTTGGTTTCCAGCTGGGGAACGGCCTTGCCCAAAATGGTCGGTGCGTCGATGCCAACTCCGGACTTCTTGCCGAAGCTGGTGCCCGCACTTTTGCTCGACTGGGTCGACTCATCGAGGACGATGGTCAGGATGTCGCCCACCCGCACCGCGCGTTTGTCCTGGTAGAGCGAGCCGCCGTAACCTTGGCGGTACAAGCCGCCGCTGGTGGTGGGCGGCACGCTGTAGTCCAGAGGCAGCGGTTCAAAAGCGCTGGAGTCTTCGTCAGGCAACATTTCAGAAAAGCTCTGGCAACCCGTAAGCACCAGCGCCAGAGACAGCAGGATGAAATTACGCATTGACCTGCTCAGACCGTTTGATTGAGGAACTGCAACATACCGGACGAGGCGTCCAGTACCTTGGCGTTGGCTTCATAGGCACGCTGGATGGCCATCATCGAGACCATGGCTTCAACCACTTCGACGTTGGAACCTTCCAACTGGCCCTGCTTGATCACGCCCAGGCCATCCTCGCCTGCGATGCCTTCCACCGGCATGCCGCTGGCCACGGTTTCCTGATACAGGTTGCCGCCCAGGGCCTGCAAGCCTGCCGGGTTGGCAAAGTTGACCAGGGTGATTTGCCCCAGCTGCACCGGCTCGGTACCGCCCGGCAGGACCGCCGTGACAATGCCGTCGGTGCCCACCATGAAATTTTTATGGCCCACCGGCAGCTGGATCGCCGGCGTCAAAGGCAGGCCCTGGGTGTTGACCAGCATGCCTTCGGCATTGAGCTGCAACTGCCCGCTCTCGGTGTAGTAAGTCTCACCATTCGGGGCTTCGATCTGGAAGAAACCCGGACCACTTATCGCCAGGTCCATCGGCTGGCCAGTGGTCTGGATATTGCCTTCGGTGAAGACCTTTTGCGTGCCCACTACCCGCACGCCGCTGCCCAGCTGAATGCCCGAAGGCACGGTGTTGACTTCATCCGCCTGGGCACCCGGCGGTACTTCGGTGGTGTAGAACAAGTCTTCAAACACCACGCGGTCACTTTTGAAGCCGACGGTGTTGACGTTGGCCAGGTTGTTGGCCACGGTAGCCATCGCTTTGTCTTGCGCAGCGAGGCCGGTCTTGCTGATCCAGAGTGCAGAGCTCATGTGTTAATTCCTGTCGGGCATCAATTGCCGCGAATCATGCTGTTACCGGCCGTGGACAACTCCTCGGCTGCTTTCATCATCTTGACCTGGGTCTCGAACAACCGGCTCAGGCTCATGGTCCCCACCAGCTCGTCGATGGCCGTGACATTGCTGGCCTCCAGAAAACCTGCGGCCAGTTGCACGTTTTCATCCGCAGCAGCAGGGGCGCCATCACGGGTGACCAGCAACCCGCGGTTGTCCTTGCTCAATTGCCCGGCAGGCACGTCCACCCGCTTGATTTGATCGACTTCAACCATCGCCACCTCGCCACGGGGCAGCACGGAGATACGCCCATCGGCGGCAATACGGATTGAGTCGAATTCGGGCAGCACAATCGGCCCGCCCCCGCCCAGTACCGCGCGACCATTGATCGTCAACTGCATGTCGGCATCCACCTGCAGGCTGCCGTGGCGGGTATAGGCTTCGCCGTCGGCGCCTTGCACTGCGATCAGGCCGGGGCCCTTGATCGCAAAGTCCATGTCGCGACCGGTCGCCATCAACGCTCCGGGCGCAAGGTTGACGCCATTGCCTTGAGACAGCGCCAGGTGCCGGCTGTCGTAGCCGTAACCCTCAACCTTCACACTGACAGCCTGCTCAAGATCGCTGCGAAAGCCCGGCGTGTTGACGTTGGCCAGGTTGTTGGAGCGCACGGCCAGGGAACTCATTGTGCGGCTGGCGGCGTTCATTGCCGTGTATGCCAAACGATCCATGGGTCAGCCTCAGATGGAGTTGAAGAGCACTTGGGTCAGCTCTTTGTTGGTCGACAGCACCTTGCTGTTGGCCTGGTAGTTACGCTGGCCTTCCATCAGGCCCACCAGTTGCTGGGTCATGTCGACGTTTGAGTTTTCCAGCGCGCCAGCTGTCAGGTCGCCGAACAAACCGCTGCCCGGGGTTCCGATCAGCGGGTTGCCCGACTCGCCCGTGGCGCTCCAGTGGGTGGCGTTTTCATTTTTAAGCCCGTTGAGGTTGGCAAACCCGGCCAGTACCACCTGCCCTTGCAACATGCGCTCGCCATTGCTGTAGGTGGCGAAGACCTTGCCATCCTTCTCTATCGTGACCCCGGTATTTTCCCCGGCGGCATAGCCGTTGGGGTTGTTCCTGGTGACCACGAAGGCCGAAGCGCTCTGGGTGCTGCCGGTGTAGTCGACATTGATGCTCATCGCATCCACACCCGGTAGAGGAAACCCGACGTTGACCGGCGCCAGCGGTGTTACAAGCTGGCCGCGAGTGTCAAATGTCATCGCGACCGGGCCGGCCACTTGGGTGTTGTCGACGGCGTAATAGGCGGCCCAGGTGTTGTCCCCGGTCTTGACGAAATACTGGGTCAGCGAGTGCTGCTTGCCCTGGGAGTCGTACACCGGTGTGGTCTGGGTGTCGGTGTACGTGTTGAGGTTGGCAGGATCAAACGGCGTGACGGTGACCGCAGGCTTGCTGGCATCCAGGTTGGTGGCAAAATCAATCGTGCCCGTGGCCTTGGCCGGCAGGTTGCCGTTTTGCAGGCGCAGATCCGACACCGTACCCACTTGCAGATTACCCGCCGCATCAACCGGATAACCCTGCAGGTATTGCCCGCTGGCATCGACCAGGTAGTTTTCGCGGTCTTTGCCAAAAGCACCGGCGCGGGTGTAGTTGATGTCGCCGCTGGAGGTGCGGGTAACGAAAAAACCGCCTTCGGAAATCGCCAGGTTAAGGTTGTTGCCCGTACCGAAGTGCGAACCGCCCTGGCTCATGCTCTGGGTCTGGCCCAGCACACTGACACCCATGGCCTGGGTCCCGGAATACAAGCTGCCAAATTCGGTACGTGACGACTTGAAGCCCACGGTGCCGGCGTTGGCGATGTTGTTACTGATGGTGTTGAGTTGGTTGGACACGGCGTTCAGACCGGTCAGGGCAATATTGAAACTCATGGGCGCAGGCCTTGTGAAAATTGACTGAGGGAACGTTGAAACGGGTTAAGGCCAGCGGGCCCGCCCAGACCCGAAAGCAGTGAGGCTTCACTGAACTCGGTAATTTTGTAGAACGGCACTTCCCCGACCCCGTCCAGTGAAAGCACCGGACCATCGCTGCCAAGGCGTACGCTGTTGACCTTGCTCTTGACTTCAACCCCCAGGGTTTCACCGCTGGAAGATTTGACTTCAATGTCGTATTTGCCCGGTGGCAGGCCCAGGGCAACAGGGTCTATCTCAAAAGCAACGCGGCCCGGCTCGCTCGGTGGCAGGGGGATCTCGGTTTTAACCCCGTTGGCATCGGTCAGGATCACGGTCAGATCCGAGGCGCTGTGCTCCAGCTTCACCTCGCCCTGCACCGGTTTGTCCTTGAGGTCCAGTTGATCGACGCTGACCTTGACGACCTGGCCCACGAGCGTGGACGCACTCAGGTACTGCAGATTTTCCAGCAGCACCATGTTGTTTTCTGTCAGAAGCGCCATTTTTTCCATGCTCTGAACTTGAGACATGGTGGCGAACTGGCTGAGGAATTCGCTGCTGTCCACCGGCTTGGTAGGGTCCTGGTTCTTGATTTGCGCAACCATCAACTGAATGAAGGTGTTTTGCATGTCAGCCCCATTGGATCTGGGCCCGCCTTGCCCAACGCCGTTCAGGTTGTTGCCATCGTTATTGACCGCGCTCATTACGCCTCTCCCAGTTTGAGCAAGCCCTGCTGCATGCTCTTGATGCGGTTCAGGACTTCAACACCGGTTTCAAAACTGCGAGTGGCAGACATCATGTCGGTCATCTCTTCGATCTCGTTGATATCGGGATAAAACACCGAGCCGGTGCGGTCCGCGAGTGGATGGTCGGGCTCATAGCGTTTTTTCGCTTCGCGACCGGAAACCACGACATCCATGACCTGGACATGGGCGCCGCCCATGCCGGCGCCCCGGGTCAACTGGTTGTTTTCATACATGGCGGCAAACACCGGTTTGCGCGCCTGATACACATCCTTGGCACTGCCGGCAGCCGAATCCGTGTTGGCCAGATTGCTGGCCACGGTGTTCAGGCGAACGGTCTGCGCGTTCATCGCCGAGCCGGCAATCTTGTAGATAGAATCAAAAGCCATAATGATCAGCGTCCTTCGATGGCCTGCTTGAGGCCTCGAAATTTCATGTTGAGAAAGGTCAGGCTGGTTTGGAAATCAGATGTGCTTTTGGCGAAGGCCGCCTGCTCTACGCTCAACTCGACGGTGTTACCGTCCTGGGCAGCCTGGGCGGGCATGCGGTACTGCAAGCGGGCCTGGGCGCTCTCGCCAAACTGCGGCGCGGAAGCGCGGCGGCTCATTTCGGCGGCGAAGTCCAGATCACGGGCCTGGTACCCCGGGGTATCTTCGTTGGCCAGGTTGGCCGCCAGAATTTCGGTACGCTTCATATGCAGCCCGAGGGCCCGCATATGCACACCGAGTGCGTCATCTATCCTTATACTCATTGCCTTGCACCATTGATCGAAGTTGAGCTCACGACCCTTGATTGCAGAAAGCGTGCCCACTTCAAAAAACAACTATAACCACCTGATTTATAAGTAATTTTATGAAATCAAAAGTGTTAGAAACGGCCGTACCTCTTCCGCTTTTTTCGCGCCTGACGCGACGATGGGGAAGCGCTGTTTCCCCATCCGGACGGTTCAGCGTGCTGCTGCTGGCGCTGGCCTGCACAGGCGCCATGGCGCAAGAGCCCCTTGACCGGCAAATCGACCAGACGGTGCGCGACTACTTCACCGGGCAACTGGCAGATAAAACCGTTACCGAGGGCTGGCAAGGCGCGCGTTTCACACAAAAGATCTTTGCCCTGCCCGAACATTCGCCAGCCGGGCCGTGCTCGCAACCGCTGCAAGTCCAGGGAACAGAACCCGCTTGGCCAGGCTATGGCCGCCTGCGCCTGACGCTGGCCTGCCCTGACCAGCCGCAGTGGTCCGTGCAGGTAACCGCCCAGGCCACGGTCTTTACCCGGGCCGTTGTGGCCGCAAAGGTGCTGGAACGCGGGCAACTGATCTCTCCCGCCATGCTCGCGTACCAGGAAGTCGCCCTGAGCCGACAGAGCCGCGGGCTGTTCAGTCATATAGAAGAAGTGGCCGGTCTCAGCGCCAAGCGTCGAACCCGCAGCCAACAGATGTTGACCCGGGACATGCTGGTATCGCCCTGGCTGGTGCGCCGCGGGGAACGCGTCACGGTGACCGCCAACCACGGCGACATTCACGCCAGCACTGAAGGCGAGGCTCTGCAGGATGGGCGCAAAGGCATGGTGATCCGGGTGAGGAACGCCGCCAGCGGCAAAGTCATCGAAGCCAAGGTCACCGCTGCCGGGGCTGTAAGCAGTACATTTCAGCGCTCGGACAAATAATTTGCATCGGTGGCTTAAGCGGGTCGATTCAAGGGTCGCCCTTTGAGTGGCAGCGGGCAGGACAACATCCTCCGCACTCCACACTCAATCAGAATCAGGAATACCGATCATGGCCTTGACCATCCACACCAACTACTCCTCGCTGGTTACTCAGACCAACCTGAACAAAACCAACAACGCCCTGGCCACCAACCAGCAGCGCCTGGGCACCGGCCTGCGCATCAACTCGGCGGCCGATGACGCAGCCGGCCTGCAAATCGCCACCCGCCTCAGCGCACAGTCCAAAGGCATGGCCGTTGCACTGCGTAACGTCAACGATGCCTCTTCGCTGCTGCAGACCTCCGATGGCGCTTTCGGTGAAATGACCGACATCATGCAGCGCATGAAAGACCTCGCCACCCAGTCTGCCAACGGAACCAACAGCGACGACGACCGTAAGGCAATGCAGGCCGAATACGACCAGTTGGGCAAAGAGCTGGGCAACATCATGGACAACACCGCTTTCGCCGGTGAAAAACTGTTCAGCAAAACCGGCACCGCCGGTAAGTTCGGCAGCGCAGTGAATTTCCAGATCGGCGCCACCACTGCCGAGACCCTGACGCTGGACATCAGCGCCAAGACCACTGCCCTGGGTACCCAGCTGGCCGCACTGTCCAGCAACTACACCACCAGCGGCACAGGTACCGAGATCAGCACCAGCGGCGGGGCCAACGCCCAAATCGACTTGCTGGCCACTGCCCTGGCTAAAGTCGGCGAAGTGCGCGGTGAGTTCGGGGCCAACATCAACCGCCTGAACCACACTTCCAACAACCTGGCCAACATGAAAGACAACACCGAAATGGCCCGCGGCCGCATCATGGATGCCGACTTCGCCAGCGAAAGCGCGATGATGAGCAAGAACTCCATGCTGATGCAGTCGGGCATTTCGATGCTCAAACAAACCGGTCAAATGCCAAGCATGGTTATGTCCCTGCTGGGCTAATAACCAGACTGCGGATACAAAAAAACGCCCCCGAAGTGATTCGGGGGCGTTTTTGCTCGCGTCTAAGATACAACTTAAAATGCAAGTTCGGAATTACCCTACAGAACATGGTTTATATCAGGTAGTAACATTTGCGCTCCAGACCTAGCGAAGCCTCTTAATGAACACTCTTTCTGCGAACATGAAGACTGGGCACGGCGATCAACAGGCATACTTTTGCCCAGTGCTTTATACGTTGACCTTGTTCAAGGATGAAAGTAGGCACACGGTAGAGTTGGGTTACTCTGGAGGTCGACTGCTTGAGCGCCTGATTCAGGCACCTGGCCAGGTGATCGATCGTGAGACCCTCGTGGCCTATGCCTGGTCCGACCGCGTGGTCGGCCCTGGCAGTCTCAACCAGCAGGTGTATACCCTGCGCAAGATGCTGGGCGACGAAAAAAACCTGCAAATCATTCAGACCGTTCCACGCCGTGGCTATCGTTTCAACCCCGCCTTTATCATCGAAAAAACACCTGAGCAGCCCCTGCAACAGCCTGCCACCCCGGCACTGGAACAGGTGCCGGTGATGGCAGCACCTGTGCGTTCGGGCCTGCGCCGCAAGGCAATGGCCGTCAGCGCCACACTGGCAGTCATTACCGGTTATTTTTTCGCCTCACCGTCAACCGAGCTCTACGCCAGCCTGCAAAAAACAGGTAACAGCAGCGTCGTGTACGTTGAGCAGCAACAGCCCAAAGTCAATGAACTGATCAGCAAGACGCGCGCCCTGAGCGAGCGGATGATCAACCTGAGTGAAGAGCCGGTTGAACTGGCGATCGTTGGCTCCGCTAACGGCTATTACCAGGTCCATTGCTCACACAATACGGGCACAAACAATACCCTTATCCTGCATGCCAATGAGATCCAGAGCGTCAGCGACACACGTTTGCTCAGCTGTGTGCAATAACTCGTTGCGGGTATGAAGTGTAAAGAATGCGCGGCCGGACGGCCGCGCGAAGGGTCTTTCGCTTAACCCCTGTTTACTCTCCCGGGAGCGCAACAGGCTTGATGTAGTCAACCTTGCCCAAGCCATACTGCGCATAACTGTCACTGAACAACTGTCGGTACAAGGCTTCGGCCTGACCGGTCAGCAGCAACAGTTCAATCCGGCGGTTTACACCGCTGTGCGGATCTTCAGGGCGCAGGGGCATGACATCCGCCTGGGCGGATACCTGCAACACACCTGTCGCCGGCAAGCCCGCCGCCACCAAAACGCCACGCGCCTGCAACGCACGCTCGCCTGACAGGTTCCAGTTGTCATAGTCGCGCTTGCCACGGAACGGCGTGGCATCGGTATGACCACTGATGATCAGCTTGTTGTCGACCTTTGCCAATTCCTTGGCCAGGGTGCCCAACAACGCGCGAAAGTGCGGGTTGATCCTGGCGCTGCCTCGCTCGAACATAAAGCGCTTGTCATCATCCTTGATCAGAATCCGCAGGCCTTGAGGCACCACTTGCACCTCGACGTTAGCCAGCGCATCCGCGCGCTCTGCCAGCAGGCTCATCAGCTTGGCCAGGGCTTGCAAGTCGGCTTCAGTGTCAAAACGCTCAGTCTCCAGGGACTGGCCGTTGTCCACGGGCGCCTGCCGGGCAACGGTTTCGACAGGAATCGGCTCCTGCACAGCGGTAAAGTCAAACGGGATTCTGCTTTCACCGTCGAAGATCCCTGCGCCGCCCTCAAACACTGACGGAGCGCTTTGAGCACGTATAGCCTTGCGTTCAGCGTCGGCCTGGGGCTGGATAATCCACAGCACCATAAACAACGCCATCATGGCCAGGGCAAAGTCAGCAAATGCCACCTTCCATGCCCCGCTATGCACTTCTTGGTGACCACGCTTGCTGCGGCGTTTGACAATAATCTGATCACTTATTTCATTACGCCTCCTCATTGCGGCTGTCCTCGTAGTTGGTCACCCAGGTTTCGAGATGTTTGAAGGCCGGTTTAACGTCCTGCTCAATCAGTTTGCGGCCGGCATCCACTGCCAGCAGCGTCGGCTTGCCCGCCAGATGCGCCACCAAGGTGGTGCGCACACATTCAAGTGCCGACAACTCTGTCCGTACGCGCTGGGCCATCGCGTTGCTGATCGGCTCGAACAGGCAATAGCAGAAAAAAATCCCGAGGAAAGTCCCCACCAGGGCAGCGGCCACGTGCGCACCGATTTCGGCTACCGAACCGCCGATGCTGTCCATGGTGATGATGATTCCCAAAATGGCCGCCAGAATCCCGAACCCCGGCATGGCTTCACCGACCTTGTGCAGGGAACGGGACGGCAGCAACAGCGCTTCATGCATCGCATCGAGTTCCTGTTCAAGGAAACCTTCCAGCTCATGGGCAGTGATCTTGCCCATGGCCATCAACCGGAAGTTGTCGGCAATAAACGCCATCAGGTTTTTTTCCTGAAGAATCAGCGGGTACTTGCTGAACAGGTCGCTCTGCTCCGGCTCTTCGATGTGAGCATCAAGCGCCTTGAGGCCACCGACTTCCACGGTTTCGAGCAATTCATAGAGCAGCATCAGCAGCTCGCGCTGGAACTCTTCGCCGCGTCGGCGAAACGAGAAAATACCCTTGGCCTGGTGCCACATTTCCAGCAGCACTTCCTTGGGGTTGCCGATGATCAGGCTGCCCAGCGCAGCCCCGACCACAATCAGCAGCTCGGAGGGCTGCCACAGTACCGACAAGGTGCCACCGGCGATGGCAAAACCACCCAGCACACAGCCAATGATGATTAATGCACCTAAAACTTTCTGCACGTTCAATTACTCTTGGTTAAAAAATGACGAGCCTTATCGATAGCCTGCTTACTCAACTGGCAAACCCGGGCATCGCTGATTTCGAGCACCAGGCCGATTTCCTTGAGACTCAACTCATGTTGGTAGTAAAGCGTCAGCACCAGACGCTCACGCTCGTTGAGGCAGTCCAGTGCCTGAATCAGCAGGCGCTCACTGAGCACCCGCTCTTCCACGTTTGCCCCTGACTGTTGAAAGTCACGGAGGCCATCGAGCAGCAGCACATCCAGGCTTTCGATGGCTTCTGCCGCTTGCGCCTGGAGATAAGCCTGATACTGGGTGTCGTTCAGGCCTGTGGCCTTGAGCACCTCTTCGTCCCGGGGCTGGCGCCCCAGCTGACGGGTCAGGCTACGCAGGGTATCGCGCACCTTGTGGGCCTGCTGGCGCACCAGGCGGGGCCGCCAGTCCAGGCGGCGCAACTCATCAAGAATCGCCCCGCGAATACGCAATGCTGCAAAACGTGCAAAACACTCATCCGGGGTGCCATAGCGGCGCAACCCCTGTAACAGACCCATCAGGCCAATCTGCTCCATGTCTTCACGGTCCAGCGCATGACTGGCCTGCAAGGACAGCTGATTGACAATGCGCTTGACCAGCGGCAAGTACTGCAGCATCCAGTGTTGCTCGACACCCGGTGCCAGCACTGGCGGGCAGTGGTCAGCGCTGCCCGGGCCGTAATCGGCCAAACGATCGTTGTTCATAGTGCGATCACTGCGCCAGGAGCTTGCTGACAAGCACACTGGTGAACGGCACCTCCATGCCCTTGCTCGCGAAGTCCTGTTTCAACTGTTCTTCTATCCGGCTCTGGACATCGGCAACGGCCAACAGCCGCAGCTCGCTGAACTTGAGCCGGGACAATGATGTAATCACCGAACTGCGTACCAGAGGCTCGATAAGCTTGAAGGTACTGACAGGCACTTTGTGATCCGCCTGCAGGGCCAGATCGAGCACAAAGTAGCGTTCCCGGCTTTGTTCAGGCAGGTTCAGGACGATTTTTTCAATCGGGTAAAACCCATAATCAGTGACCTTGCGCGGCGCCTCAGCCTCGGATTTCGACGCGCTACTGGCAGTGACCGCCGGCGCCAGATACAGATAGCCCAGCACCACACTGCCAACGGTAATTACCGTGTTAAGCCCCACTACTAATAAAATGACACGCGACATCAACATGAAAAATTTCAATCCACTTGTAGATCAGTTTCAGGGGCGACTCACAGCAGGCTGTTTGTCGGGTTAAACAGTCACCAGTACGCCGCTGTCTTGCCGCTTGGGCGAAACGGCGCTGCCCTCGGCTTCAGCCATGGCATCGGCGATGCCCGGTTCACGTGCAGACCGGCCCTGTTCCCGTTGCGAATGCCCCCCGGTATCGCTGGAAACCTGAACCTGCACTTGCAAGGTGTTCTGCTCCACCAGTTCCTGGCGCAAGCGTTCACTGGTGGCCGCGATCAAGCGCACCACATCGGTTTGGGCCGCCGAAATGTGCACACTCAAGCGCCCGTTTTCGTGACTGATAAAAATCTCCAGGCTCCCCAGCTCGGGCGGGTCGAGGCGGATCGTGGCCTGCTGGAAGCGTTGCTGGACCTGTACCTCGACGGTTTCGCGCAAGGCATGCAGCATCTGCTCTCCCCAACGGGCCTGCGGCGCAGCCAGCTTGAGCCCGCGTTCAAGCACCGGTTCAGCCGTTGTGCTGCTGCCCGGTAACGCGGTTGTCAGGGCAGACACTTCAGTGCTCGACAGGGGTTCGACTGAGCCTGCAACCGTTGCTGTTGCTGTTGCTGTTGCTGTTACTGCCGTAGCTGCAATCCATGGGTTCTCACCCGTGCGGGCCGCAGGCGCAGCGGGAAGCGGGAAGCGGCAACCTTGGACCGTCGCCCGTCCCCGAATGCTCGAACCCTGCGTCAGGGCCGGACTGGACCGGCAAAGGAGCTTCAAACACTCTGCGAGATTCAAGGACAGGAGCCAGGGCCCGGGGCTCAGGCGCCATGCGAGCCAGCAAACGCTCGCCAGGCAAACTGGATGTCGTTTTGCCCGCGTCGTCCCGTGCCTGCAACCGAATGGCCTGCTGACCCAACATCATGTTGAGCCACTGTTGCGGGTCCACTGATTCCAGCGCCGGATCAAGCACTGGTTCGGTGACCTCCTGCTCCTGGGCCTGCTGCGACTCGGCACTGGCCAACACATCCGGTACCGGCAATTGCGGCTCGAATTCGGGCTGTTGAGGTACATAGGGCAACGGGGACAGTTCGTCCGCCGGCAAGCTGCTGTCGAAGGGCAGGCTGCTCTGTTCAAGGCCAGCGCCGAAGCCGCCCGGCATAGCAATGGAGATACCCATGCCTAACCCTCCGCCTGCACGCTGTCTGCCAGGGAGTAGGCGCGGCGCCCTTCCTGATGTTCGGTATGACTCTCAAGCAGGTCACTCAGGCGTTTGCATTCGCGCGAGCAGGCTTGCAATGCCTGCCCGTGCAAGGCCTTGAGCGGTGCCAGCTCAGCAAGGGTGCGGGGCGCAAACTCACCGCCCTCGCACAGGCGTAGCAAGCCCTGACGGATCAGCAGGTCAATCTCGTGAATCCGCGCCCAGTCCTCTTGGGCCAGGGCCAGGGCGAGCAATTGACGCAAGTGCGCCAGGCGGCGCAAATCAGCGGCGTGCGGCATGCACACCTTCCCAGCCTTCGCGCACTTGTCCAATCAGGTGTATGACTTCGTCGATACCGGTTACCGATAGCGACACACTGATTTCCACCAGACGGTGCAAGCAATAATCGTAAAGCCGTGACAGATCGTGCACGAGTTCGCCGCCCTGCTCGTAATCGAGGGTGCTGTTGAGTGCGTTCAGAATGTTCATGCACTTTTCCAGCGACTTTCCCTTGAGTTCGAAATGCCTGGCTTCGATGTGCCCGCGTGTTCGACTCAACTCGTCGAGCAGGCCATCAAACAGCACCAGCACCAGTTCGTAGGGCGAGGCCGAACACACTCGAACTTCAAGGTCGACTGCACGGTACCCGTCATAGCTTTCATTCATTATCTATTTCCAAACATGCCTAAGGTTTGTTCCATTGACGCCATGATCTGCGCCATCTGCGTGTATTGTTTGACGTAGCGCTGGTAGTGGTTCTGGTACTTGTTTTCCAGTTCCTCATACTTGATTTCGACCTTTTGCAGCATGCTGTTGAGATTGTCCTTGCGAGCCTTCATCGAGCCGGTGCTGGCGCTGGTGTATGCCGCGAGTTTTTTGTCCAGCGTGTCGATCATGTTGTCCCTGCCCGAGAACAGCTTTTCAAAGGCATCGGGGTTGGCGTCGAGCATCTTTTCGAACGCTTTGTTATCCACTTTCAGCTTGCCTTTGGCGTCCGCCAGAATCCCGAACTCCATCAGCGTGATGCCATCAAACGAGGTGCGAAGCACCGAGTTGATCATCGACTCCACTGCACGAATGCCCGAGTCTCCCGCCAGTTCACCGCGCCATTGTGTTTCACCACCCGACGCGGTCAGGGTGTCAAAGGTGCCGAGCAATGCGTTGATCGCGGTAATAAACTCATTGAGCTTGTCATTGGTCGCTTTCTGGTCGCGACTGATGTCCACCACCAGCGGTTCATCACCGGTCTGATGCACCTTGTTGAACGTCAGGCTGACGCCATCGATCATGTTCTTGAAGGTATTGGAGCTTTGCTGAAGCTTTATGCCGCTGGTAGCGTCAGCCCCCAGATAGACAATCGCGTCCTTGGCCTCGGACAGCACTTGCGGGTTACCCAGGCTGGTCTCCAGCGCACTGCCCGCGGCATCGGTGCGCAACTCGATCGCGTTCTGCTCGCCGGTTTTTTCGGCGGTCAACACCATCGTCACTTCACCGCCGCTGCGCACCAGGGTGGCTTTAACGCCCTTGTTATCGGGGTGGCCATTGATCGCAGCAGCCAGCTCTTCCTGGGACAAACTGCCATCGCCATTACTGTCGCCAGCACTCAGGTCAACCGCAAACTCCACGCCGTCCTGTTTGATGTAAAGGCTGCCAGAGTCCGCGGCATTACTGCCCAGCCCACTGAGGGCGATCTGATGCCGGCTCGCCAGCTGCTCTACAAAAAACTGGTAGCTGCCTTCCTTTGCGCTGGCCCCCAGGGTTGCACTGGCCATGCCTTCCTTGCTGAACGTGGCGGCGTTGATCAGCATGCTTTTATCGGTGCCTTTGAGCCCCTTCACTGCCGTGCCCAATGCCTTGAGTGCGGTGTCCAGTTGCGTCACGGCCGCCAATTGCGCCTTGTACTTTTTTTCATTGCGCTCGGCCTGCATCAACTCCCTGTGCACTTCATACTGCGCGAGATTTTTTGCCTGGGTCTGGATGTAGTCTGTATCGATTGCCATGTGTGATCGCTCCTCTATAGGTAGATAGCAAAACCAATGCCAACTTATAAGATTATGTTTTATAAGGATTTTTTTGATTTGATCGAGAAGTGCGGCTTCCTCTTCCGGCACCGGTAAAACCCGCGGGTGGAAAGCCTGCTTCCGCACCCTGACCCGCAGCAAAGCCCCGGGGCCTGAGTGTCAAAGGCGACCGGAATGAGGGGTTAATTAACCCTGATTGAACATTCGGACTTGGGGGAATGGATCACTGCGGTGAAAGGACCGCCCGGCACATGACGTGCGGTATGCCACACGGGCGGGCGACTAAAGCGAAGGGGAATAAACCTGTGCCGGGTCTTGTCGGGCCAGTTGCTGGAAGATCTCGCCGTGCATTGCCAGCAGCTTGCCGTTGCGCTCATTCAGGTCACGGCAGCGCTCGACACTGGCAATCAGGGTTTTCCAGGCCTGATCCACGTGCCCACGGCGCACGGGCTCATACAGGCCGATCAGACTGTCCATCGCCCGGGTATCAGTTCCCAGGCGAAACACCTCCAGGACTCTGCTGCGGCGGCGGGCACGGGCACTGGCAGCATCCATCAGCGCGACGATATGGCCGTTGGCCTCAGTAATGGTGACAATTTCGCGGGCCATGAGCGCCACTTGCAGACGCCCCATCCACTCGTGCAGCAGGGCAAAACCTGTCAGATCGTCGTGCACATCCTGCTCGACAACCTTCAGCAACTGGTCACGCTGGCTCACCGCTCACCACGGTGATAGTTGAGCATGGCGCCGGCCAGCGAGGCGCTGTCGCTGGTGAGCGAGCCTGCGGCCAGTGCAGCCTTGAGGGTGGCGACCTTGTCCAGGTCCACTTGTGGCAATTGCCCCAGTGCCGAGTGGATTTGCTCCAGCCCCGGTTTGACTGCTGCAGGGGCGCTGACTGGCGTCACGGGACCGCTGCCGGTGCGCTCACTGCTGCCTGACACCGGGCGCTCGGCAGAAGGGGTAAAACTGATGACAGGCTGTCGTGTGATTTCCATGATGAGCTCCAGAACTGGGTGATACTGTGCAAAGGCGACCCTTTGACGGGGTGACTTAAATCCAGTCGACAACAATTTAAATAAATACTTCTTGAGCCTTGTTCCGCCACCAGGTCTGGCTGGCCAGCCCGTCCTGGATTTTCTGTTCCTGCTGCGCCAGGGTCGCCTGCCAAATGCGCATTTTGTCGTCGATCACCTGAGCCAGAACCTTCTCCTGGCGCACCGCATGCTGCAGTTCATCCTGGATGCGGCTCAGGGTCTGCTCGGCCAGTTTCAATTCACGAACCTGCAAGTTGGTCATGGCATGCAGCGTGGCCTTGTACTGCTGCTGGTTGTGACGTTGCAAGGGTGTGGTGGTGGCGCTAGTGAAGCCGCACAACCGCTTGAGGGCGGTAATGTTATTACGATAACGCTCACACAGATTCTGCTGGTAGCTGACCCGCCCCATGATCTGACGCATCTGGATATTGCGTAACTGCGCCAGCCGATTGAGCACATTGATCCGGTTTTTCATCGCCCTGGCCCCTGGGTACAAACCGTCATTTGACGATGCTCTGCAACGTATCGATGCTCATGCCCAGCTCGGCGCTGGCCCCCACATCCTGGCGCAGGAAGCGCTCGATATTGGGCGCCAGCTTGACCGCGCGGTCCGTTCCCGGGTCCATCCCCGGCGTATAGCCACCCAGCGGGATCAGGTCTTTGATACCGTCATAAACGCTGCTGTATTCCTTGAAGGAACGCGCCGCGTTCAAATGCTTGCGGTCCGCCACCTGGCTCATGCAGCGGCTCACTGAAGCCGCCACATCAATGGCCGGGTAATGACCGATGTCGGCCAGTTTGCGTGACAGCACGATATGCCCGTCCAGAATCGCCCGGGCACAGTCAACGATCGGGTCTTGCTGATCGTCGCCTTCGGCCAGTACCGTGTAGATCGCACTCAGGCTGCCTTCGGCACTTTCACCATTACCGGCGCTTTCTACCAGCTCCGGCAGCATGCCGAAAACCGAAGGCGGATAGCCTTTGGTCGCCGGAGGCTCACCCAGTGCAAGGGCGATTTCACGCTGCGCCATGGCATAGCGTGTCAGGGAGTCAACCAGCAGCAGTACATCCTTGCCCTGATCGCGGAAGTAGGCCGCAATGCTGTGGCACAGTTCGGCGGCCTTGAGCCGCATCAGCGGCGATTCATTGGCCGGCGCCACCACCACCACGGCCTTGCGCAGACCTTCGGGGCCCAGCGAGTGCTGGATGAATTCCTGCACCTCCCTGCCCCGCTCGCCGATCAACCCGACCACCACCACATCAGCCTTGGTCTGGCGCGTGATCATGCCCAGCAGCACGCTTTTACCCACGCCGCTGCCCGCAAACAGGCCGACGCGCTGACCCTTGCCCAGGGTCAGCAGGGCATTGATTGCCCGCACGCCCACGTCCAGAGGTTCGCTCACCGGCTGACGCTTGAGCGGGTTGACCTTGGGCAGTTCGACGTGCAGTTCATCGCGCCCGGTCAGCTTGCCCAAATCGTCCATCGGCTCGCCCAGGCCGTTGAGCACACGGCCCAGCCAGGATTCATCGATGTGCAGCGCGGCGTCTTCCTTGGCCGCAAATACCCGCGACCCCGCGCTCAAGCCCACAGGCTTCTTGAACGGCATCAAATAGGTGATATCGCGGTTAAACCCCACCACCTGCGCATCGAGCATTTCACCGTCGGACTGCTCGACATAGCAGCGCTGCCCGGTCACCCGCTGGCAGCCCAGACTTTCGAGCAAAATGCCCGACATGCGCACCAGCCGCCCGCTGACCTTGGCCAGTTGTACGTCGTCCAGCGAGCGCAGAGCGTCATTGAGTGCAAAAGGTTTGAGCACGAATCAATCCTCGGTCAGGTGCAGATGTTGCGACAGGGTTTCAACACAGGCGTCCAGCCGCTGCTGACAGCCCACATCGACCTCGGCCCGGGGCGTCACAATGCGGCATTCCCCCAGCGCCAGCGCCTCGTCGGCCACCAGGCGCCAACTCGCGGCCCGGTCGGGTGCCAGGTCCTTGATCCGGGCAAACTCCTGAGGATGCAAGTTGATATGCACGTCCGTCGTCTCCAGCGGCATGCCGGCCAAGGCTTCTTCTGCCAGGGTCAGCAACTGCGTCGGGTTCAGGGTCAACTCGCAGCGAATCACTTGCTCGGACACTTTTTTGACCAGTGCCAGCAGTTCCTGACGCCGCGTGCGCTCAAGCTCCGACAAAAAGCTGCGCAGTTGCCGGTTAGCTTCTTCCAGAGGGAAACTGGCCTGATCGAATGACTCGCGCCCTTCTACACGGCCCTGCATCAAGCCTTCTTGCAAACCCTGTTCGCGGCCAGCCTCATAGCCCAATTGCTGACCATGCTCCTGCCCCTGAATCAAGCCTTCCTGGTAGCCCTTTTCATTGCCTTCCTGAAAACCGTCGGCAATGGCCCGCTGCACCGCAACGGGGTCATTTTTCCACTCCGGGGCCAGCGATTGCGGCAACGGAGGAAAACGATAGGGCCGCCAGTCGCGGGGCTTGTCTTTCAGCACATTGATCGACACGGAACAGCCCTCACTCTACGGTTGGCTCGCGGAACAGCTGAATGGCCAAACCACCTTCGGTTGCCATCTCCCGCACCACCGCCATGATTTCCTTGCGCACCTGCTCAACCCGGCTCATGGGTACCGGCCCCTGACGACGGTTCAGGGCTTCCATCTGCTGCATCTGACGACGCGGCATGGCCCCTTGAATCGCCTTGACCAGGGCCGGTTCAGCCCCTTTGAGTGCGACTACCCACTCGCTCAACGGGATGACCTCAAGCAAGGTTTGCAAGACTTCCTGGCTCTGGCGGGACAGGATGAAGAAGTCATACATTTCATCTTCGATACGCTCCACCAATGAGGTGTCGTGGGCACGCAACAGCTCGAACATCTGATCACGGTCGCCCTTGAAGCGATTCATGATGTCTGCCGCCTGCTTGACCCCGCGCACCTGCGAGCCCTGGGTAGACAACACCGACAGGCTGCGTTCGATCAACTGCTCAAGCTCCTTGATCACATCGCCATTGATCTCATTGAGGTTGGCAATGCGATACAGCAACTCGTCCTGACGCCAGCTGGGCATGCTTTCAAGCACTTCACTGGCCATGCCGGGCGGCAGGAAGGCGAGGAACACTGCCTGCATCTGCGCATGCTCCTTGGCAATCAGGGTGGCGAACTGCTTGGGATCGACCCATTCCAGCTTGACCATCTTGGTGCGGATTTCCTCGCCATAGATGCTGTCCAGCAGGCTGCGCGTAATGTCGCTGCCCAAGGCCTTGCCGAGCATGCCCGACAGGTAGCTGCGCGAGGCACCCTTGATGCTGCTTTGTTCCTTGTAGTCGTCAAAGAAGCGGCTGATGACCTCTGAAACCATCGGCTGCTTGACGTTGCTCAAGCGGGCCATGGCCTGGCTGATGAGGACGATTTCCTCTCGGGAAAAGTGCCGCAGCACCCCCGCAGAAACGCTGTCGCCCATGCTCAACATAAGGATCGAGGCTTGCTCAAGGGAGCTCATGGTGCGGCTCTGCGCTGTGCGGGCGCGCAACTCCTGCATGACATCAGCTGGTCGTGTTGACATTGGTTTCATTGCGGCCTATCCACTGTTTGATCACTTCCGACACGCGTTCGGAGTCGTTTTTAGCCAACATTTGCAAATGCTCGATTTGCAGCTCCAGCCCCGAACCCGGTGCGGGAAGACAAATTTCAGACAACGGGTTCGTTTCGCCCAACATGGTCGCGAAGTTGCCGTTTTCCTTGTTTGGCACCAACGACTTGGTCATCTGTTCACTGCCCAGCTTTAACTCGGCAGTTGCCTCCAGCGCAGGATGCACCGGTTGCTCCTTGCGCCCCGAGAGGCGGCTCAGGGCCGGGCGTACCACCATCAGCAGCAACAGCAGACTGATCAGGCCACACAGGCCCATCTTGATCAGCTGATGGATTTTATCGTCCTGCCACCAGACGGCCTGCTCAATCGACATATCAGTGGCGGCAAACGGGAACACACTCAATGTCAGCACATCGCCACGGCCGGCATTGAAGCCCACCGCGCTTTTGAGCATCGCTTCGAGCTCTGCTCGCGCTTGCGGCGACCAGCCGCCGTCAGCCTCGGTGTTGGTGGCATTGAGCACCACCGCAATACTCTGGTTGCGCAGGTTGAACGGCGAGTATTTGACGTGGGTGACACTCTGGTCGTAGTCCAGCTTGCGAGTGGACTCCTTGCGGATCGAGGTCGCGCCCTGGTCTGCGGTCTTTGCCGGTACTCCGGCTGCCGGCTGCTGGCCACCGACAGGCGTTACCGGGCGGTTGCTCAACGAGCCCGGAACACCGATCGCCAGCTTGTCCAGCACGCTTTCATCCTGCAGCACTTCATTCCGCAGAC
Organism: Pseudomonas deceptionensis; assembly: GCF_900106095.1. Classification (NCBI taxonomy): domain Bacteria; kingdom Pseudomonadati; phylum Pseudomonadota; class Gammaproteobacteria; order Pseudomonadales; family Pseudomonadaceae; genus Pseudomonas; species Pseudomonas deceptionensis. The sequence goes on from NZ_FNUD01000002.1 coordinate 3,729,358, forward strand.
GCGGGGTATCGCCAAATGCCTGGAGGGTTTCTTCTTTTTGGCTGAAATCGATATCGGCCGTAACACTGATGCGGTAGTTGCCGTTGCCCAGGATGGGCGCGAGCACTTGCTCGACATTGCTTGAAGTCTTGAGCTGATACTCGTCGACCACCTGCCAGCTCTGGGCCGGCGCGCCATCGGCATTGAGCCCGCGGGTCAACAGCGCACCGTATTGGTCGACAACGCTGACATCCTTGCTTTGCAGCTTGGGTACGCTGTTGGCCACAAGGTTGATGATTGCCCCCACCTGCTCCGGTTTGAGCCGCGCCCCGGGACTCATTTGCAGCATGACCGAGGCCTTGGCCGGCTCACGGTTGCTGACCACAAAGGAGCTGCTCTCGTGCAAAGCCAGATGCACGCGAGCGTTATCGATCCCCTTGAGGGCCATGATGGTGCGGGCCAGCTCCCCTTCCAGGCTGCGCTTGAGGCGTACATCCTGGACAAACTGGCTGGTGCCCAGCGGCTCGTCCTTGTCGAACAGGTCATAACCGGCCGGTACGGCCACTTGCACGCCCTTGGCGCTGAGCAGCATGCGCGCCCGGCCAAGATCGGCCTCGCGCACCAGTACCTGGCCGCTCTGTGGATGCAGTTCATACACAATCTTGTCGGCATCCAGCACTTGCATCACGTCGGCGGCAGGGTAAGCCTCGCCGGCACCGTACAGCGAGCGCATGGAACCCTGGTCCCGCCACAGGTAAAACACCACGCTGACGGCCAGCAAGCCAGCTATGGCGGCCATCAGCACCAGCCCAAGGCGCGGGTCGGGTTTCAACCCGCCGAGCAGCGCCTTGAGTTTATCGTTCATTATTTGCAGCACGTTCAGTACTCACTATCCGTCACAACGGCATTCTCATCACGTCATCAAATGCCGTGGTCAATTTGTTGCGCACTTGCAGCAAGGCGCTGAACGCAACGCTGGCCTTCTGGCTCTCGATCATCGCCCCCGCCAGGTTGTCGCTTTTGCCGCTGTCCACGTCGGCAATCGCCTTGCTCGCCACATGCTGCCGGGCATCGACCGAACGCATGGCCTGCTCGAACGCCGCACCAATCCCGCCACCGGCGGTTTGCTCGAACATGGCCGCAGGTTGAATGATCGGGTTCTGCATCAGGCTCTTGGCCTGTTCCATCTGGCCCAGCATTTGTTGCTGGACGCTCAAGATTGAACTCATGGGTTGCTCCACAGAGGTAGGCATAAGGGTTGAAAGGTGAACAGCGGAACTCAGAAAGCCGGCATCGCGATGCCTTGCTCGCGCATCGCACTGAGTCGATAACGCAGGGCGCGAGGGGTCATGCCCAGGCTTTGAGCGGCCTTGCTTTTATGGCCGTCAAATTTGCGAATGGTGTCCAGCACGTGCTGGTATTCGGCCCATTTACCGGTGGCTCGAAGGGCCGCTTTGCCATCCCCGGCGTCCATCCCGGGCGTCTGCAACGGACTGCAGGGCGCGGCACAGGCGGTCAGGCCAAGGTCCTGAGGCTGGATAAACAGCCCCCGGCGCAGCACCAGTGCGCGCTGCAAGGTGTTTTCCAGCTCGCGCACATTGCCGGGCCAGTCATGCTGCAACAGGGCCTGGCAGGCCTCGTCGGTCAGCAGGCCATCGGCGGCTTCCTGAGGGGCGTACCGGGCAATAAAACGCTGGGCAAGGGCTAAAACGTCTTCCTGGCGTTCGCGTAACGGGGTGATGTGCAAAGGCAGCACATCCAGACGGAACATCAGATCCGAACGAAAACGCCCCTGGGCAACTTCTTCGCTCAAATCACGGTTGGTGGCGGCAATGATGCGTACATCCAGGGCGATTTCCTTGTGCCCGCCCAGACGCTCGACGCGCTGTTCCTGAAGCACACGCAGCAATTTGGCCTGCAACCCCAGGGGCAGCTCGCCAATTTCGTCCAGCAGCAAGGTGCCGCCATTGGCCAGTTCGAACTTGCCGCACTGGGCCGTCACCGCGCCGGTGAAGGCTCCGCGTTCGTGGCCGAAAAGCAGGGATTCCAGCATTTGCTCGGGAATGGCCGCGCAGTTGACCGCGACAAAAGGGGCGTTATCACCCGATGCAAAGCGGTGGATATAGCGCGCCATCATCTCTTTGCCGGTCCCGGTTTCGCCGGTGATCAGGATGGGCGCGCGCGTGACGGCCACACGCTGAGCCATCGCCAACAGGCGACGCGCTGCTGGCGAACGCGAAACAAAGCTTTCCTGGGCGCTGACAGCAGCGGCCTGACGTTGCAACAAGGCCGTGATCTGCGCGGCACTGAAGGGTGCCAGCAGGTAATCCACACACCCTCTTTCCAGCAAGGCGGTCGCCCTGTCCTGTTCGGCATACTCAACGACCGGGATAACACTGATATGGGGGGCACGGCGAATCAGGTTTTCCGTTTCGGCATTTAACACGTGACCTGAAAAACCACTGACAAACATAAACACCAGGGTGGCCTGACTTAATGAATACCCTTGCAACTGCGCGCAACTTTCAACGCACGCCACGGCGCAATGCTGCTCAGACAAACAGTCGACCAGTATGGAATAACCCTTGTTCTGCGAATGGCCCACTACAATCACAGAGGCCTGTTCAGTTCGAACTTCAAAGGGCGCAACGCCTGTAGGACTAAAAGAGTTAATGACGGTATACCTGCGTAGTGGATCGCCTTTACCCACGTGCACCACTTATTAACGTGTTCGCGGGTGGATCATGTTCATGTAGCGGCGATGCCTGTGCGTGTTCGTTTCGGGTGTAGACCCCTTTCGGGCAAGGGCTCAATGCCGTCTTGAAAACTCACGTTCCTGTGACCCGCCGAACTGTAGGTGCCAACGCGCCATTACTGAAATCAGTAACCATCAAATCGACATCAACCTTATCAAAGGGCGATTTGATGGTTTTTGATTTAATGCCCGACACGCTCATCCCTATACTCGCCGCAGCCAGACGGACCCGCCAGCATCCCTTGCCACCCACGCCGGCAGCGGAATGCACAAACCTCGATTCCAGGACCTGAATCACCTGCCCTGTGGTCAGGCATGAGACACGCAGGATGACGTTACACCTATTCAGGAATGACTCTTTCACGATGACTGGTTATAGAAAAGTTCAACATCAAGTGCCCGTCGATGACCTGATGTTCTTGAAGCCCGAAAAACTGGGTCGTTACTATCATAAAGTACCGACTTATATAAAAGAGCTGGCCGGTAAATACCCAAAAGTTATCAGTGACTATTTCCTGACCACCTACCGCATCAACACTGATTTGCGCGACGTTCAAGTGCATGAGGCTTTATTGACTTCGCCCCAATGCCGTTACATGACCGGGATCGGCAACATCGGTTTCAGTATGGACCGCCCTTTATTGGCCGAGTTGCTGGAAAGTTACTACGGCGGTTCCACGCCACCCGCTCAGGATGAGCCGCCGGTCAGCGCATCCGAGAACCGCATGCGCATGCGCCTGGGCATTGATATCTCGAAAATCTGTGCCCGCATCCTGATGGGCGGCGCTCCTCTGGGGCATATCGATACCACCGTCAGTACGTATGAAGACATTCACTGGGGGTACTGCGTGGAGTTTGTATTTTTCAGCCCCGCAACCGGTATCGAGTCGTCCGTGCACCTGTACCTGGACGCACAAGTCGTCGATGAACTGACTCGTCGCCACACCGAGACTCAGCCCTCAACCCCAACCGAACACACCGGGCATCGCATCGCCCAACTGCCGGTGCACCTCAATTGCGTGCTGGCCCGCGCGCAGCTGCCTCTGAGCAGCGTACTGGCGCTCAAAGTCGACGACATCCTGATGGTGCGGTTGCTGGAGCGCTGCGAAGTCCACATCAAACAGCAAAAGTTGTTTCACGGTGCCATTTCCGAAGATGACGGCGCCTTGTTCTTAACTTCTCTCGACAGTGTTAAATGCCAATGAACAGCTCCATTTCCGATTCCGATTTCGACAACCTGCTCAACGATACGCAGCCTGATTTTGACGCCGAAACCAGCCCGTCCAGCGCTGCCCCCGAAGCGGTTTCACTGCCACAACAGGATTTGAAGTTTTTCGGCAAGATCCCGGTCACCGTCACCCTGGAAGTGGCCTCCACCGAAATCACCCTGCGCGAACTGATGGACGTCGACACCAGCAGCATCATTGCCCTGGACAAACTGGCCGGCGCGCCGCTGGACGTCAAAGTCAACGGTGCCCTGTTCGCCAAGGCCGAAGTGGTCGTGGTTCACGGCAACTACGGCCTGCGCATCGTTGAGCTCAGCGGTTCAAGCCTGAGCGATCTGGCGTTATGAAGTTGATCAAGCCGGCACTCGTCTGTGCCCTGCTGTTGCTCGCCTGTTTGCTGCCGCAATGGGCAGTGGCGGCCAATGGCGAAATTTCACTGTTCAGCCTCAATGACGGCGAAAACGGCCAGGAACTGAGCATCAAGCTGCAAATCCTGGTGATGATGACCCTGCTCGGCTTTCTGCCGGCCATGTTGATGATGATGACCAGCTTCACGCGCTTCATTATCGTGCTGGCGATCCTGCGTCAGGCCCTGGGCCTGCAGCAGAGCCCGCCCAACCAGATCCTGATCGGCATTGCGCTGTGCCTGACCATGCTGGTCATGCGCCCGGTATGGCAAGAGGTCTACAACGACGCCTACCAGCCCTTCCAGAATGACCAGATCACCATGGACCAGGGCCTGGACGTGGCGAAAAAAAGCATCAGCGGTTTCATGCTTGCACAGACCAACAAGGCTTCTCTGGAAACCATGGTGGCGCTGGCCAATGAAAAAATGCCGGAAAACCTTGATGAACTGGACTTTTCCCTGCTGCTGCCGGCCTTCGTCCTGAGTGAGGTAAAGGCGGCCTTCCAGCTGGGGTTCATGATCTTCCTGCCCTTCCTGGTCATTGACCTGGTGGTCGCCAGTGTCTTGATGGCCATGGGGATGATGATGCTGTCACCCATGATGATCTCGCTGCCCTTCAAGCTGATGGTGTTTGTTCTGGTCGATGGCTGGGCCTTGCTGATGGGCACGCTGGCCAGCAGCATTCAGCCGTTTGGAGGTTCCTGATGATGACCCCCGAAGCCGCCGTCGCACTGGTGAGCAACGCCGTGCTGATCACCGCGCTGATTGTCTGTGTGCTCGTCGTGCCCAGCCTGCTGGGCGGGTTGCTGGTGAGCGTGTTCCAGGCTGCAACCCAGATCAACGAACAAATGCTCAGTTTTCTGCCACGACTGCTGATTACCCTCGGTATGTTGCTGTTCGCCGGGCACTGGATTTTACGCAAGCTCAGCGACCTGTTCATTGAGACGTTCAAGATCGCCGGCTCGCTGGTGGGCTGAACCGATGAACCCGACCGAACCGCTGATGCAGGCCAGCCAGTACCTGCACGCCCTGCAGGGCTACTGGTGGCCGTTTTGCCGGCTGCTGGCGGTGTTCAGCATGGCCCCGCTGTTCAACCACAAGGCTGTCTCGAAAAAGGTGCGGGTGCTGCTGGCGCTGGTCGTGACTGCGGCCATCGGCGGTGCCTTGCCCCAGGTGGCGGACATCAACCCCCTGTCGGCCCAGGGTGTGCTCGTGACCCTTGAGCAAATCGCTTACGGCCTGATCCTGGGCCTGAGCCTGCAACTGGTATTCACCGTATTCAGCGTGGTAGGCGAAGTGGTTTCATCGCAAATGGGCATGACCATGGCCCGTTACAACGACCCGGTGAACGGTGTGTCTTCGTCCTCCATCGTTTACCAGGTGTATTTCGTGCTGCTGGCGTTCCTGTTTTTGTCCATCGACGGGCATTTGCTGACACTCAGCGTGCTGTTCAAAAGCTTCATCCACTGGCCGGTGGGCAGCGGGCTCAACTTTACAAGCTATACGATCTTCATCCAGGCCATTTCCTGGGTGTTCAGCGCCGCGGTGCTGCTGACCCTGCCCATGGTGTTCTGCGTGGTACTGGTGCAGTTCTGCTTTGGCCTGCTTAACCGTATTTCGCCTTCGATGAACCTGTTTTCGCTTGGGTTTCCGATCACCATTCTGGTGGGGCTGTTATGCATCTACATCACCTTGCCCAACCTGCCGGAAAGCTACCTGCGCCTGACCCGCGACCTGCTGGACAACATCGGGGTCATGCTCGAAGGAGGCCCTGATGTCTAACGACAGCGCCCAGGAAAAAACCGAAGAGGCGTCGGCCCAGAAGCTGCGCAAGAGTCGCGAAGACGGCCAGACAGTCCGCTCCAAGGACCTGTCCACCACCGTCTCGCTGATCGCGACCCTGCTTATTCTCAAACTGGTGTTTTCCAGCTACTACCACGGGCTGATGGAGAGCTTCCGGATCTCGTTCCTGAACTTTCACTCCAGTGAAATCACCCAGGAAGACCTGGGCCTGATCCTGAGCCACAACCTGCTCCTGTTCGTGAAAATACTCGCCCCGCTGCTGCTGGCCAGCCTGCTGGTGGTGGTGTTCTCACTGATCCCGGGCGGCTGGCTGTTTGTCGCCAAGAACTTCTACCCCAAGTTCAGCAAGCTCAACCCGATCACGGGGCTGGCGCGCATCTTCTCCAAACAGAACTGGGTGGAGCTGCTCAAGTCGATGGTCAAGATCGCCGTGCTGATAGCCGTGGCCTGGGTCCTGATCAGCGATGCCATCCCGCAACTGACCGCCCTGCAGCGCACCAGCCTGCCCACGGCCATCGGTACTGCATTTTCGATGGTGTTCGACGTAATCCTGGCCCTGATGGGGGTTTTTGTTGTGTTTTCGGCCATTGATGTACCGATCCAGAAGTTCTTCCACCTCAAGAAGCTGCGCATGACCAAACAGGAGCGCAAGGAAGAACACAAAAACCAGGAAGGTCGCCCCGAGGTCAAGGCCCGGATCAAGCAGATCCAGCGCCAGATCTCCCAGCGCCAGATCAGCAAGGTGATCAAGGACGCCGATGCCGTGATCGTCAACCCGCAGCATTACGCGGTGGCGATCAAGTACGACAACAAGAAGGCCCAGGCACCTTTCGTGATCGCCAAGGGCGTCGACGACATGGCGCTGTATATCCGCAAAATGGCGGTTGCCAACCAGCTTGAGGTGCTGGAAATACCGCCGCTGGCCCGAGCCATTTACTTCACCACCCAGGTCAACCAGCAAATCCCGGCGCCGCTCTATGCCGCGGTAGCCCATGTGCTGACCTACATCCTGCAACTCAAGGCGTACAAGCGCGGAATGCGGGCCAAACCGCAGATGCCGGACCATTTACCGATACCCGAAAGCATGGCGAACAAGGCGTAATCATGAACGTATTGAACACACTTCTCCCGACGTTGCGCAGCGGACGCATCGGGATCCCGCTGGTCATCCTGTCGATTCTGGCGATGATCATCCTGCCGCTACCGCCCTTGCTGCTGGATGTCCTGTTCACCTTCAACATTGCCATGGCCGTGCTGGTGCTGATGGTCAGCGTGTCGTCCAAAAGCCCGCTGGACTTCTCGCTGTTCCCCACGGTGATCCTCATCACCACCCTGTTGCGCCTGACCCTCAACGTGGCCTCGACCCGGATCGTGCTGCTTGAAGGGCACACCGGTACCGGTGCGGCGGGCAAGGTGATCGAGTCCTTCGGTGAAGTGGTGATCGGCGGTAACTTCATCGTCGGCATGATCGTGTTCGTGATCCTGATGATCATCAACTTCATGGTGGTCACCAAAGGGGGTGAACGCATCTCGGAAGTGACGGCGCGTTTCACCCTGGACGCCCTGCCCGGCAAGCAGATGGCAATCGATGCCGACCTCAACGCCGGCCTGATTACCCAGGACCAGGCCAAGCAACGTCGCCAGACTATCTCCAAGGAAGCCGACTTCTACGGTGCGATGGACGGTGCCTCCAAGTTTGTGCGCGGCGATGCGATTGCCGGGATCCTGATCCTGATCATCAACCTGTTCGGTGGCTTTGCCATCGGCATGTTTGTCTACGATTTGCCGGCCGGCCTGGCCTTCAAACAATTTGCCCTGCTGACCATCGGTGACGGCCTGGTGGCCCAGATCCCGGCGCTGCTGCTGTCCACTGCCGCTGCGCTGATCGTCACGCGGATCAACGAGTCCGCAGAGATCACCACCCAGGTGCGCAAGCAACTGCTGGCCTCGCCAAGCCTGCTGTACACCGTGGCCGGGATTCTGCTGGTGCTGGGCATCGTGCCCGGCATGCCGCACACCGCATTCATCGGGTTTGCCGCCATGGTCGCTGGCGTGGCCTGGTGCGTTTCGCGCTTTCAGCCACCGGCCGAAGCCACTGAGCTGGAAACCGTCAGCGCGTTGAGCGCGTCGATGCAAAACGAGCGCAGCCAGACCCTGGCCTGGGAAGACATCCCCCACGTCGAGCGGCTGTCGGTGTCTTTGGGCTACAAACTGGTGGGGCTGGTGAACGAAGCGGCGGGTGCGCCCCTGACCCAGCGGGTGCGCGGCTTGCGCCAGACACTGTCGGAGAACATGGGCTTTTTGCTGCCCGAGATCCAGATCCGCGACAGCCTGCGGCTCAAGGCGGCGCACTACTCCATCCATATCAACGGCGAGCAGATCGATGGCGCGGAGATTCACGCCGATCACCTGATGGCCATTCCCTCAGCCGACCTGTATGGCGAAGTCGATGGCATCCTGGGCATTGACCCGGCCTACAAAATGCCTGTGGTCTGGATCAACCCGGCCGATAAGAGCCGGGCGTTGAACCTGGGCTATCAGGTCATTGATTGTGCGGGGGTCATCGCTACTCACTTGAACAAGGTGATTCGCGACAATCTGGCGGAAATCTTCAAGCACGACGACGTCGACAACCTGATGCAACGCCTGACCGAACTGGCACCCAAACTCACGGAAAACCTCAAGGGCCAGCTGTCCTATACCCAGCAGCACCGGGTGTACCGCCAATTGCTGGTTGAAAACATCTCACTGCGCGATATCGTCACCGTGGCCACAGCGCTGGTAGAAAGCAGCGAAAGCACCAAGGACCCGGTGCTGCTGGCGTCCGACGTGCGCTACGCCTTGCGCCGCAACATTGTGGCGAGCATCACCGGGCGCCGCGATGAAGTCAGCGTGTTTGTGCTCGACAATGCCCTGGAAAACACCCTGCTGGGCGCCTTGAGCATTGCTCAGCAAGCGGGCCCGGTGAGCCTGGACAACATTCCCGTGGAGCCCAACCTGCTCAACCAGCTGCAAAACGCGATGCCGGTGGTCAAGGAAAAACTGCGCAAGGACGGCCACCCGCCGGTGCTCACCGTGATGCCGCAACTGCGCCCGTTGCTGGCCCGTTATGCGCGGGTATTCAGCCCGGGGCTGCACGTGCTGTCGCAGAACGAAATCCCGGAGAACATCAGCGTCAATATCGTCGGCACCCTGGGCTGACTTCCTGCCGCCCCTCACCCTGGCCCTCTCCCGGCCGGTGAGGGCGCGTTGGGCAGTGACACAAACCTGCCCGCCACTCATTCTTCGCCTGCTTCTCACCCTCCTCATCACATTCAGTAACGATTTTTTTGACATTTTTTTCTCATTCCTGCCCCTACATTTCCTGAATACATATGCAAATGATTCCGATTGAATTCGCAGCCATTGTGCAGTGCCTTTATTGCCTCCCCGCACAACTCAAAAAAACCGGAGCTTGCACACCATGACCCGCCGTATTCCCTCTTTGTTTAAAGCCGCCCTGCTGACCACTGCACTGCTCAGCGCCGGGCACGTCTATGCCGCCAACCCGGCTGACGGCATTGTGGTTTACAACGCCCAGCACGAAAGCCTGACCAAATCCTGGGTCGAAGGCTTCACCAAAGAAACCGGGATCAAGGTGACCGTACGCAATGGCGACGACACAGAGATGGGCAACCAGATCGTCCAGGAAGGCAGCGCCTCCCCGGCCGATGTGTTCCTGACCGAAAACTCCCCGGCCATGGTGCTGGTGGACAACGCCGGCCTGTTGGCACCCGTTGCGCCCGCCACGCTGGAACAGGTCGGTTCAGCCTATCGCCCGGCGCAGGGTAAATGGATGGGCATCGCCGCACGCTCCACGGTGTTCGTCTACAACCCGAGCAAGCTGCCTGCCGCCCAGCTGCCTGCCTCCCTGCTCGATCTGGCCTCGCCGGACTGGAAAGGCCGCTGGGCCGTGTCGCCTGCAGGGGCCGACTTCCAGGCCATCGTCGCTGCCGTGCTTGAGCTTAAAGGCGAAGCCGCCACCCTCGACTGGCTCAAGGCAATGAAAGCCAACGCGTCGATTTACCGTGGCAACAGCGCAGTGCTCAAGGCCGTCAATGCCGGTCAGGTCGACAGCGGCGTGATTTACCACTACTACAGCTTCGTCGATCAGGCCAAGACCGGCGAAAACAGCAAAAACACCGCACTGCACTACTTCAAGCACCAGGACCCGGGCGCCTTTGTCAGCATCTCCGGCGGCGGCGTGCTGGCCTCCAGCAAACACCCGGAGCAGGCTCAGGCGTTCCTCAAGTGGATCACCGGCAAAGACGGCCAGGCCATTCTGGAAACGGGCAACTCGTTCGAGTACGCGGTGGGCCAGAACGCCCTGTCAAACCCGAAACTGGTGCCGCTCAAGCAACTCGACGCCCCGGCGGTCGATGCCTCCCAACTCGACAGCAAAAAAGCCGTCGCCCTGATGACCCAGGCCGGACTCCTCTAATTGCTGCCTGAAACCCTGCCGGCGGGAATCGCACCCGCCCTCCTGGCAAAACCCTCCCGCGGCCGGTTCATGGGCCGCGGTGGCGCGTGGATCACCGGTCTGGCTGTCCTGGTTTCGCTGCTGGCCTTGCTGCCGATTGCCTTTGTCGTCGGTGTGTCGTGGCAAGTCGGTTGGGAGCAGATCGAAGCGCTGGTGTTGCGCCCCCGTGTCGGCGAACTGTTGGTCAATACCGTCTTGCTGGTGCTGCTTACCCTGCCCCTGTGCGTGGTGCTGGGCACCGCACTGGCCTGGCTGACCGAGCGCAGCAACCTGCCAGGGCGTCGCGCATGGTCATTGCTGGCCGTCGCGCCGTTGGCGGTGCCGGCCTTTGTGCACAGTTACGCCTGGGTCAGCCTGGTGCCGTCAATTCACGGGTTACCGGCCGGGGTACTGGTTTCAGTCATTGCCTACTTTCCGTTTCTTTACTTGCCGGTGGCCGCGACATTGCGCCGGCTCGACCCTGCCATCGAAGACGTGGCCCAGTCCCTGGGGCTCAAGCCCTGGGCCGTCTTCTGGCGGGTGGTGGTGCCGCAATTGCGACTGGCCCTCTGCGGCGGCGCGCTACTGGTGGGTTTGCACCTGCTGGCCGAGTACGGCCTGTACGCGATGATCCGCTTCGACACCTTTACCACGGCAATTTTCGATCAGTTCAAGTCCACCTTTAATGGTCCGGGGGCCAACATGCTGGCCACCGTCCTGGCGCTGTGCTGCCTGGCGATGCTCACCGCCGAATCCGCCGCCCGGGGCCATGCCCGCTACGCCCGTGTTGGCTCGGGCAGCGCCCGGGAGCAGCCGATCGTGCGCTTGGGCACGCGCACCACCGTGCTCGCCCTGGCCCTGCAAGGCGCGACCTGCCTGCTGGCACTGGGCGTGCCGCTGCTCACCCTGGGCAAATGGCTGATTGCCGGTGGCGCGCAGGTCTGGCACTGGAGCGAGCTGCTCCCGGCACTGGAGCAAACCCTGTTGCTGGGCGTGGCCGGCGCCGTGCTGACCACCTGCGCGGCGGTGCCGATTGCCTGGCTGTCGATTCGCGCCCCCGGCCGCCTGCAGCGGGTGCTGGAAAGCTGCAACTACATCACCAGTTCGTTGCCCGGCATCGTGGTCGCCCTGGCACTGGTGACCGTGACCATCCACTTCGCCCGGCCAATCTACCAGACGACAATCACCCTGCTGCTGGCCTACCTGCTGATGTTTGTGCCCCGGGCCCTGGTGAGTTTGCGCACCGGCATTGCCCAGGCACCGGTAGAGCTGGAAAACATGGCCCGCAGCCTCGGTCGCTCCCCTGCCCGGGCCTTGTGGCTGATTACCCTGCGCCTCGCGGCACCCGGCGCGGCCGCAGGGGCGGCGCTGGTGTTCCTGGCAATCACCAATGAATTGACCGCCACCTTGCTCCTGGCACCCAACGGCACCCGCACCCTGGCCACCGGCTTTTGGGCCATGACCAGCGAAATCGACTACGCGGCAGCAGCGCCCTATGCGCTGCTCATGATCCTGCTGTCGCTGCCGTTGACCGGGCTTCTTTACCAACAATCCAAACGCACGGCTGGCCGATGAACGCCCTCGAACTCAACGCGATCTGTAAATCCTTCGGCCCTCAGTGCGCCCTGGACAACATCACCCTCTCGGTGCCCACGGGCAGTCGAACGGTGATTGTCGGACCTTCGGGCTCGGGCAAGACCACCCTGCTGCGCATGATTGCCGGCTTCGAGTTCCCAGACTCCGGCAGCCTCTCGCTCAATGGCCAGGTCCTGGTGGACAGCACCCGCGAAGTCCCGGCCCACCAGCGCCTGATCGGGTATGTGCCGCAGGACGGCGCCCTGTTCCCCCACATGAGCGTGGCCGACAACATAGGCTTCGGCCTCGCCACCAAAGGCCATGCCCGGCAGGAACGCATCGCTGAACTGATGGACAGCGTGGCCTTGCAAGCAAACATGGCCACGCGCTGGCCCCACGAGTTGTCCGGCGGGCAACAACAGCGGGTGGCACTGGCTCGTGCACTGGCGCAGCAACCACGGCTGATGCTGCTGGACGAACCCTTCTCGGCGCTGGATACCGGGTTGCGGGCCGCCATGCGCAAAATGGTCACCCGCCTGCTGTCAGATGCGGGGGTCACGGCGATTCTGGTGACCCACGATCAGGGCGAGGCCTTGTCTTTTGCCGATCAGCTGGCCGTGATGCGCCAGGGTCGCCTGGTGCAGTCCGGCCAGCCCCTGGAGCTGTACCAGCACCCTCGGGACGAGCAAACCGCATTGTTCCTCGGCGAGGCGGTGCTGCTGCCCGCAAAAATAGAAGGCGGCTGGGCCGATTGCGATCTGGGCCGCATTGCCGTCAGTCATCAGGGCAGCAGCCATGCGGCCAGGATCATGCTCAGGCCCGAACAACTGCAACTGAACGTCACCCCGGGCGACCCGTCCGGTTGTCCAGGGGTGGTGACCGAGCGGGACTTTGGCGGTAATACCTGCACCCTGACCGTGACCTTGCTCGCCGGCAGGCTCGAACCGGGCCGGTCATTGCCCGTGCACTGCCCCGGCCTGCAGGCACCGCCCATCGGCACTGCGGTGCAACTGACAACCCGGGGCCGGGCCCATGTGCTGCCCCAGTGAAATCAGCGGCGCGCCCTCAGTCTCAGCTAAGTGTCGTGCCGTACCTTCTGTCCTGCGCCAATGACGGTGCGCAAAACAGGGGTAACGCACATGAATGCCACAGCAGCCCGTTGGCTGAACAAAGTGCCCGAGGTGACGCTGTCATTCTGGGTGATCAAGATCATGTCCACGACCGTGGGCGAAACCGGTGCCGACTATCTGGCCGTCGATGCCGGCTTCGGCGCGGGCTGGACCAGCCTCGGCATGGCCGCCCTGCTGGCGATTGCGCTGTTCTGCCAGATGCGGACCAAGGCCTACACCCCCTGGATTTACTGGCTGACCGTGGTGCTGGTCAGCATCGTGGGTACGCAGATCACCGATATTCTGACCGACAAGCTGGACGTCAGCCTGTACACCAGCACGGCGATTTTTTCCGTGTTGCTCGGGCTCAATTTTCTGGTCTGGTACCGAACCGAACGCAGCCTGTCGATCCACGAAATCGTTACCCCGCGGCGCGAGTTGTTCTATTGGGCCACGGTGCTCTGCACCTTTGCCCTGGGCACCGCGGCCGGTGACCTGGCGACCGAAGCCCTGGGCCTGGGTTTCACCCTCGGCGCGGTCATCTTCGCAGCCTTGATTGCCCTCACCCTCGTGGCCTGGCGCACGGGCGCCAACACCGTACTGAGCTTCTGGATCGCCTACATCCTTACCCGCCCGTTCGGTGCATCCCTGGGCGACCTGCTGACCCAGGCCAAGACCTACGGTGGCCTGGGCATGGGCGCCACCTGGACCAGCGCCCTGTTTCTCAGCGTGATTGTCCTGCTGGTGGCCGCCGCGCAAATCAGTGTCGGCAACCGCAAAGCCGTTACCGCCTGAACCCTTTAACTTCGATCAAGGACATCATCATGGGCCACACTCACACCCTTATTCGCCGCATTGCCATCGCCTCCTCAATCCTGCTGCTGACCATCACCGCCGGGTGCTCGAAACCGGCCGACTCGCCGGCCGACTCGCCGGTCGATGTCAGCGGCGGCGCCAGTGCGCAAAGCCCGGCAGGGTCCCGGCTGGGTGATCTGACCGAGTTCCGCAGCATCGCTTCTGACGTGAGTGCGCTGGTTGCCCGCAATGACCTGCCGGGGGCCAAAACCCGGATCAAGGACCTGGAAACCACCTGGGATTCGGCCGAAGCGGGCATCAAACCCCGGGCCGCCAGCGACTGGCATGTGCTGGACAAGGCCATTGACCACGCGCTCGACGCCCTGCGCGCCGGCAGCCCCAACGTAGCCGATTGCAAGGCGGCCATGGACAACCTGCTCAAGGCCTTCGACTCGATGAAAGCCAGCGCGTAAAACCTGCGGCGGACAACCCGCCCTGCAGATGCTTCACTACAGGCGCGGCAGTGAATACTGCCGCGCCCTGTTTTTTTGCCGGAGAGGGACATGCGCATACTGCTGGTCGAAGACGACCCCATGATTGGCGACGCGATCCAGGGCGCACTCACGGATGCGAGCTATGCCGCCGACTGGGTGAAAACCGGGCCCGGCGCCCTGAGCGCACTGGATACCCAACATTACGACATGGTGCTGCTGGACCTCGGCCTGCCCGGCAAGGACGGCCTGCAAGTGCTGGCCAGCATTCGCGGGGGCAACAACCCCGTGCCCCTGCTGATCCTCACCGCCCGGGACAGCCTCGATGACCGCTTGCGCGGGCTGGACGGCGGGGCTGACGACTACCTGCTAAAACCCTTCGACATGGCCGAATTGCTGGCCCGCATGCGTGCGGTGCTGCGGCGCAAGGGTGGCAACGCCCTGCCCGTACTCGGCAATGGTGTGGTGTCGCTGGACCTTGTCTCCAAGCAGGCCAGCACCGAGACGCATAGCGGCGTCACACTGTCCAGCCGCGAATTTGCCCTGCTGCAGGCGCTCCTGCTGCGCCCCGGGGCCATCCTCTCGCGCAGCGAACTTGAAGACCGTCTGTATGGCTGGGGCAACGAGGTTGAAAGCAACGCCATCGAGTTCCTGATTCACGCCGTGCGGCGCAAGTTGGGCAGCCACATCATCAAGAATGTCAGGGGGATGGGATGGATGGTTTCAAAAAACGTTTGAGCGAGTCGGTTCAACTCAGGCTGTCGGTGGCCTTGTCACTGACCATTGTGCTGGTCGCCGCACTGGCCAGCGTGTTCGCGTTTTTCTCGGCGCTGGACGAAGCCCACGAGCTGCAGGACGACACCTTGCACCAGGTGGCCGTGCTGTTTGATCGCCAGCAGATGACCCTGCATTACCCCCGGGGCCAGGGGCCAGAGGGTGATGACGAAGAATCCCGAGTGATCATCCAGTACCTGGCCGACAGCAAAAATGCCCCGGCCAACACTGATGCCGCACTCCCGTTGCCCCTGCCCACGAGCCTGGCTGACGGCCTGTCCACGGTGCAGGTCGGTGGCGAAGCCTTTCGCGTGCTGGTCAGGACCACCGCCCGGGGCGAGCGGATTGCCGTCGCCCAGGAAGTCGACGCCCGCAACAAGGACGCCCGCGAAAGTGCCTGGCGCAGTTTGCTGCCCTTCCTGATCCTGTTCCCCGTGCTGCTGCTGGTGGTCGGCGATCTGGTGCGCAAGCTGTTCCGGCCCATCGCCACCCTCGCCGCACAAATCGACCAGCGTGCCGAACAGGAACTGCATCCGATTGACGAACAGCATCTGCCCACGGAAATCCGGCCCTTTGTGGTGGCCATCAACCGGTTGCTCGCCCGCGTAGCGCAGTCCATGGACAGCCAGCGCCGCTTCGTTGCCGATGCGGCCCATGAACTGCGCTCCCCCATGACCGCGCTGTCCCTGCAAGCCGAGCGGCTGGCGGCCACAGACCTGCCGGCACCAGCCCGCGAACGCCTGCAACCCCTGGCCCGGGGCATTGAGCGCAGCAGGCAACTGATCGACCAGCTGCTGAGCCTGGCCGCCGTGCAGTTTGCCGGCGAGCGCCCGCAAACCGCCGTGTCGGTGCATGCCGTGTATCGCCGCGTACTGGAAGACCTGTTGCCGTTGGCCGAGCGCAAGCAACTGGATATCGGGGTTGAAGGCGTTGAGGACGTTCAGGTCATGATCAACGAGATGGACCTGTTCACCCTGATCAAAAACCTGGTGGACAACGCCATCCGCTACACCCCCGCAGGCGGCAAAATCGATCTGAGCGTTGAGCCGATACAGGGCAGCGCGTGCCTGCAGATCAGGGACTCGGGGCCGGGCATCGCCCTGGACGAACAGGCGCGGATCTTTGACCCGTTTTATCGCAGCCTGGGCTCCGGCGAGACGGGCTCAGGGCTGGGGCTTTCCATCGTCAAGGCCATCGCCGAACGCATCGGGGCCAGAATCGAACTGGGGTACACGGACAGCCTCAACCACAGCGGGTTATGCGTGTCGCTGTGGTTGAAAACCGCCGGGCACTGAAACCTGGCATATGCTCATAAGCACCTTCACTCAACATTCAGGATGACCCATGGGCTCGTCTTTCTTTTCAACCTGGACATTCTGGGCACTGCTGTCGGCGGTGTTCGCCGCCATGACGGCAATCTTCGGAAAAATCGGCATCACCGGCATCAACTCCGACTTCGCCACCCTGCTGCGGACCGTGGTCGTGCTGGTCAGCCTGGCGCTGATTTTGTATGCCACCGGCCAGTATCAGTCCCTGGGCTCGATTTCGGCGCGCAGCTATCTGTTTTTAGTGTTGTCCGGGCTGGCCACAGGCGCCTCCTGGATCTGCTATTACCGGGCCCTGCAACTGGGCCAGGCGTCGCTGGTCGCCCCCGTGGACAAGCTCAGCGTGGTGATTGTGGCGGTGCTTGGGGTGACGCTGCTGGGAGAGAAGCTCGACATCCGCCAATGGGCAGGCATCAGCCTGATCACCGTCGGCGTCGTGCTGCTGGCATGGCGCAAGTAATAGGCGCCATCAGCGCCGATGAGCCAGGGAGCGCACCAACCGGTCGCCCAGGCTTTGCACGCTCTGGACCAGAATCACCAACACCACGACCGTGGCAAACATCACCTGATTGTTAAAGCGCTGGTAACCGTAACGGATCGCCAGATCCCCCAAACCGCCGCCGCCAATGATCCCGGCCATGGATGAAAAGCCGATCAGCATCACCAGTGTCAGGGTAATGCCCGCCAGTAACGCGGGCAGGGCCTCGGGCAGCAGCACTTTGAAAACCACATGCCAGATGTCGCCGCCCATGGCCAGAATGGCTTCGATGCGACCCTTGTCCACTTCATCCAGGGCATTTTCGACAATCCGGGCAAAGAACGGAAAGGCGCCAATGGTGATCGGCACCACCGCCGCCGTGCTGCCCAGCGTCGTACCGACCAGCAGCCGGGTCAGCGGAATCAAGGCGATCAGCATCACCACAAAGGGCAGCGAGCGGCCAATATTGACCAGCCCGCCCACGGTTTTGTTGAGCCTGGGCATCGGGTACAGGCCGTTGCTGCGGCTGATGAACAGCAGCACGCCCAGCGGCAGGCCGATCACCAGGGTAAAGAGCCCGGCCAGCAGCACCATATAGAGGGTTTCACCGGTGGCATTGAGCACCAGTTGCAGGATGTCGTTCCATTCGATCGTTCGGTTCATAAACGTTCCACCCTGACACCGCGTTGCTTGAGAAACTCCAGTACCCGGCCCAATTTCGGTTCGGCACTGTCCGGCCCCAGAGAGACACGCAAACGCCCCACCCGGCGACCGCCTACAGACTCGACGCCACTGGCCAGCAAGTTCACCTGTACGCCTTGCTGCTGCATAAGATCGCTGATCACCGGGGCGGCCAACTGGTGATCAAAAAAGCTCAATTCCAACGCCTGGCTCTGGCTGCCCAAGGTGGTGCTGTAACCCGGCAACAATGAGCGCCCCAGGCTCGAATCCGGGTTGCCCAGCAACTGCGCAATGGCCCCAGCCTCGACCAGTCGGCCATGGGCCAGTGCAGCCGCGTGATCACAGATGGACTTGACCACATCCAGCTCATGGGTGATCAGCACAATGGTCAGGCCCAGTTGCCGGTTGATATCGCGCAACAGCTCAAGAATCGACGCGGTGGTGTCCGGGTCCAGGGCGCTGGTGGCTTCATCAGACAACAGATAGGCCGGGCGCGCAGCCAGGGCGCGGGCGATGCCCACCCGCTGCTTCTGGCCACCGGACAACTGCGAAGGGAACGCCAGCGCCTTGTCGCTCAAACCCACCAGATCGAGCAACTCACGCACACGCCGCGTGCGTTGCTCTTTGCTGACCCGGGCAATTTCCAGCGGCACCGCGATGTTGTCGAACACATTGCGCGAGTGCAGCAGGTTGAAGCCCTGAAAGATCATGCCGATGCGCTGGCGTTGCTGACGCAGCTCAACATCAGACAAGGCGGTAAGGTCCTTACCGTCGAGCAGGATGCGCCCCGAACTTGGCCGTTCAAGCAGATTGAGACAGCGCAACAGCGTCGATTTACCTGCGCCGCTGCGCCCCAGAATCCCGTAGATCGCTCCATCGGGAATACTCAAGGACACCTGATCCAGAGCCGGTGCCTGCCCTGCCCCGTAGGTTTTGCTCACTTGCTCGACAGTGATCATGGCTTGGCGTCCAGCGCAGCGACCGGGATCACCGAACCGGAATAATTGTCGGTGATAAACTTGCTCACCTGCGGCGAAGCCAGATCCTTGGCCAACTGTTTGATCCGCGGGTCGTCCTGCAACTTGAGGGTGGTGACCACGATATTGGCGTACGGGTTGTGCTCGACCTTCTCCAGCCCAAGCGCATCCTTGGCCGGCACCAGCCCGGCTTCCAGCGCGTAATTGCCATTGATCACCGCCAGGTCCACGTCATCCAGCGCCCGTGGAATCTGCGGCGACTCGATTTCGAGAATCTTCAGTTGCTTGGGGTTCTCGGCAATGTCCTTGGGGGTCGCCTGATTGGCGGCCGGATCGTTGAAACCTTCCTTGAGCTTGATCAGGCCGTTGTCCTGAAGCAGGTACAAGGCGCGGCTCAGGTTGGTCACGTTATTGGGGACCGCGACCGTGCCCTTTTGTGGCACCTGGTCGAAGCTTTTGTAGCGGTGCGAATAGATCCCCAGAGGCTCGATATGCACCGTTGCCGCCACGGCAAACTTTACCCCGAGGGCCTGTTCCTGCGAGCGCAAAAATGGCAAGTGCTGGGTGTAATTGGCATCCACATCGCCATGCACCAGCAGCTCATTCGAGTTCACGCCGGGCGGAATCTCGATGACCTTCAGGTTCAGTTGCGGGTCGATTTTTTGCACGTACTCCAGAATCTGCGCATGGGGCACCGCATCTGCGGCCACGCGCAGCGGCTGCTGGGCCTGCACATTGAAAGAAACTGCCAGAGCGCCGAGCACAGCCAGGGTCAATCCTGTTTTCTTGAACATGTCAGTAATCCTTGATCGAGTGAAGGGCTCAAGCGCTCAACGCATTGGGGATCAGCGCATCGGCGTAATAACGTTGGGCAACATCGGGATGCGAACGCAGGCGGCCCTTGAGGTAGTTCCAGCCCACGTCGCGAAACAGCGGATTGGCCGGATCACTGGCCGGGCCTCGGGCCTCTCGCAGCAATGCGGTCGGCAAGGGGTAAAGCGGGACCACCGCGTCCAGTTGCGCACCGAGAAAGAAGGCAATCGACAGACGCTCCCTGCCCTCGGCAGGCGACAGCACGCGATGCACCGTGGCCCGCAGATAACCGTTGGTGGCCAGCTCCAGCAATTCGCCGATGTTCACCACCAGGGTGTTGGCCCGAGGCAGCGCATCGATCCAGCGTCCCTCTTCGATTTCGACTTGCAGGCCCGCCTGCTGGTCCTGCAAAAGAAAGCTCAGGAAGCCCGAGTCCTTGTGGGCACCGACGCCTTGATTGCTCTCGTCCGACGCCTGCCCCGGATAACGCATCAGCTTGATATGTTCATTGGGCTTGTCGCCGTACAGCGGATCAAACGCCTCTTGCCCCAATGCCAGCGACTGGGCAAAGGCTTGCAGCAGCCGCAGTGACATCCCGGTCATTGCCTGCTGCCATTGCAACAGCAACGGTTTGAGCGTTGGCAAGGTCTGCGGCCACTGGTTCGGGCCTTGCAGGCGCGCCCAGAGCGGGCTGTTCTCATCGGTCGCCAGCACCTCCCTTTCGGCGCCCAGATCGAACTGCTCGCGAAGGTCAGGCTTGCCCCGGGTAATCTCGGAAGCGGCGCGGTTATAACCACGAAAGTGCGGTGAGTTGATCATGCCGACCGCGGCTTTCTCGCTGTCCGGTAAAGCAAAGAACTGGCGGGCGTGATCCTGCACGTGCTGCAATAAAACGCTGTCGATGCCATGCCCGGTCAGGTAGAAAAAACCCACATCACGGGCCGCGTGACGCAGATCGTCGAGGAACCCCTGACGCTGGGCCGCCGTGCCATCAAGCAACGACAGGTCCAGTGTGGGCAAGGCGATGATGTCTCGTGTATGCGGCATGGCTCACTCCCCTGTGAAGCAGCTGAAAGATCCTGGACCGATGGGTACCCGGTGTTGGCTTAAAGCTAAACGATCTTAAAAACAGGCAATAAATATCGTTTTCGCATTAGCTTAGGTTCATTTCAGGCAGCTTTTTTCAGGCCATTGCAGCGTGAAAGCCCCGCCCTGTACGGCACAACGACACTTTCAGACAGATCCGCGGCCCAGGGAGTGACATTTCCTACAAGCCAATCCTAGTATTGCCCCACTGCCCCACCCCTAAAAAAAAATAACGTATGGAAACTCAGCTGATGCCCTTCACCCGTACCCTTCTCGCCCTGTCTCTGGGCATGGCTTTACTGCAAAACCCGGCCTTCGCCGCTCCTCCTCTGTCGATGGTCGACGGCGTTGCCCAGGTCAACACACAGGACAGCAATGCCTGGGTCGAGATCAACAAAGCCGCGTTCGAACACAACATCCGCGTGCTGCAAGCCACCGTCGGCGACAAGTCGAAAATCTGCGCCGTGCTCAAGGCGGATGCCTACGGTCACGGTATCGGCCTGCTGATGCCCTCCATCATCGCCACGGGCGTGCCTTGCGTCGGTGTTGCCAGCAACGAAGAAGCCCGTGTGGTGCGTGAAAGCGGCTTCAAGGGCCAACTGATCCGCGTGCGCACCGCCGCCCTGAGCGAGCTGGAAGCCGCACTGCCGTACAACATGGAAGAGTTGGTGGGCAACCTCGATTTCGCCGTCAAAGCCAGCCTGATTGCCGAAAAACACGGCCGCCCCCTGGTGGTTCACCTGGGCCTGAACTCCAGCGGCATGAGCCGCAATGGCGTAGAAATGACCACCGCACAGGGCCGCCGTGACGCCGTCGCGATTACCAAAGTGCCAAACCTGGAAGTGCGGGCGATCATGACCCACTTCGCCGTAGAGGACGCGGACGACGTGCGCGCCGGTCTCAAGGCGTTCAACGAGCAGGCACAGTGGCTGATGGACGTGGCCCAGCTCGATCGCAGCAAAATCACCCTGCACGCGGCCAACTCGTTCGCCACCCTGGAAGTGCCCGAATCGCACCTGGACATGGTCCGCCCCGGTGGCGCGCTGTTCGGTGACACCGTGCCCTCCCACACCGACTACAAGCGCGTGATGCAGTTCAAGTCCCACGTGGCGTCCGTCAACAGCTACCCCAAGGGCAACACCGTTGGTTACGACCGTACCTGGACCCTGAGCCGCGATTCGAAACTGGCCAACATCACCGTGGGCTACTCCGACGGTTACCGCCGTGCCTTCACCAACAAAGGCATCGTGCTGATCAATGGCCATCGCGTGCCGGTGGTGGGCAAAGTGTCGATGAACACCCTGATGGTCGATGTGACCGACGCGCCTGATGTGAAAAGCGGCGATGAAGTGGTGCTGTTCGGGCAGCAAGGCAAGTCCGAAATCAGCCAGGCGGAAGTTGAAGACATCAACGGTGCGCTGCTGGCCGACCTGTACACGGTATGGGGTAACTCAAACCCGAAAATCCTGATCGAAAAGTAACCGAGCCCGGTACACACCATCTGCGGGAGTGAGCCAGCTCGCTCCCGCAGGCCGCAGGGTGTCAGGTCGGCACATATTCCTCCCTGACACCCGGCACTTTCAGGATGTCCCTGATCATTTCATCTGCCATCGCCCTGGTGGTTCCCCTGAACTCGATCGTGACGCTTTCGGTGTCCTTGGTTGGCCCCTGCTCAATCACCAGCTGTTTGATCCTGTCCGCGCGCGGCCCCAATAGCTCGGTGAGCGTTTTCCACGACAATGCACTGGATGGCGCCACCAGCTTGACCACATGGATCTGGACATAGTCGCGGTAGATCCGTTCCAGTGGCTTGATCACCACCAGGATCATCAGGATCAGGAATGTCGCGGCCAGCCCCAACAGATACAGCCCGCCCCCCACCGACAGGCCGATGGCCGCCACCGCCCACAGGCTGGCGGCGGTATTGAGCCCCCTGATCACTTCGCCGCGAACCAGAATCGACCCGGCCCCCAGAAAGCCGATGCCCGTAACCACCTGAGCCGCAATCCGCGAAGGGTCCAGCTGGGTTCCTGGCATGGTCAGCGCCTGCTGGAAACCGAAGGCCGACACGATCATGAACAGGCACGCACCGGTCGAAACCAGCATGTGAGTACGCAGCCCTGCGGTCCAGAAATGATGCTCGCGCTGAAAGCCGATAAGGCTACCGTAAAAGGCCGCCAACAACAGTCGGACCACCATTTCGCCCTCTGAAATCATACCCGCTCCCCTTGCGCCCCCACGGCGCCAAACACCCAGCATAGACCGGTTGCGACAAAGCGCGATGTGCTCGCGCCCCCAGGAAACCTCGACAACCTGACCCGCCAGAAGCACCTGCAAAGCCTGCGCTACGGCCAAAACAGCTACGGCTGCCCGCGTAACGTCACGGCATCGGTCCGCTGGAAGTTCTAAAGAGTGCAATCAAGCCTGCTATGATCGGCGCTTTTCATCGACAGGATCGACCCGCGCCCAATGGATTACCGTCAGCCCTCCGAGCGCAAAAGCATGCACGCGCGCATCGTTCAGGAACTCGGCATGCAGATCGTTTCAGGGCGCGTCAAACCCGATGAAAAGCTGCCGGCCGAAGCCTTGTTGTGCGAAGAGTACGCCGTCAGCCGCCCCGTGTTGCGCGAAGCCACACGGGTGCTGGTCGCCAAAGGTCTGGTGTATTCCAGGCCCCGGGTGGGCACGGTGGTCAAGCCGCGTCGTGAATGGCACATGCTCGATCCGGATGTGTTGCACTGGTTGATGCAAAGCTCGCCACAAAACGAGTTTTTTGCCTTGCTGACCAGCGTGCGCAGCATCATCGAACCCGCTGTAGCCGCCCTCGCCGCCCAGCACGCCACGGAAGAGGAAGTGGCCTCGATCCGCGAAGCCTATGAGCGCATGGAAAACGCGCCGACTCCCGAGGCACTGCTGCAACCGGACCTGGATTTCCACAGCCGCATTGCCGACGCGACCCACAACGATTTGCTGGCCAACCTGTGCAACATGCTGTCGCTGGCACTGCGTGAAGCACTCAAGCACTCCAATCGCCGCCCCAACCTGCATGAGTTGGCGTTACCCCGGCACAAGGCGATTTTGACCGCGATCGAAAACCACGACGCCCTGGGCGCCCGGCATGCCACGCTGGTGCAACTGGATGATGCGCGAAATGCGCTGGATGTGGTGCTGGGGCAAGAATCCGGCGTCGTCTAAACTGCTGATAGCCGTCAATCGCCGCCATGCAGGGTAGAAACCATGAACCGCGCCACTGTCGCACTGCGCCTTGCTGTAGGCCTGAGCCTGATATCCGCCGTCCTGGTCTGCCGCGCGGCGCCCCTTTCCCCGCCCGATGCCCCTCAAGCCCGCACCCATAAAGCCTTGCTGATCGGTGTGGACGGTCTGCAATACGAAAAACTCCAGCAAGCCATTGAACACCACATGGCACCCCACCTCGCACGGCTGAATCTCGCCAAAAGCTATGTGGGCGGAGTCGACGGCACAAGCACCGAGCAAACGACAGGCAGCGGGCCGGGCTGGACCACGATTTTGACCGGGAGCTGGGTCGACCGGCATCACGTTCCTTCCAACAACGACGACTGGCGCAATCAGGCGCCCAGTGTGTTCAAGCTGCTCAAACTCGCAGCCCCCCACCGTAAAACGGCCAGCATCGTCAGTTGGAATACCATTAATCACAACTTCGCCGACGACATTGCCAACGGCTATATCGACCTTGCCATCGACTGCTCGGATGTCGACCCGTGCGTCGCCGACAAGACCGTCAATGAGCTTGAACACGGGCAGTCTGATCTGGTGTTCGCCCACTTCGACGAAACCGACGCGGTGGGTCACAAAGACGGCTTTTCACCCCGTTACCAGCAGGCGATTCAGAGCGTCGACGAACATGTGGGCCAGTTACTGTCAGCATTGAAGCGTCGTCAAAAAAACCATCCACTGGAAGACTGGTTAGTGATAGTCACGCCCGATCACGGCCGCCGCCTGCCCGACGGCCACGACCATGGCAAACAGACCCTGAGTGAGAAAACCACCTTTATCGCGCTGAACAAGCCCGGCAACGCGCAACTGACAGCCCCCATCGCACACCCGGGCAACCCCGCCCATAATGGTTTGTACGGTTATGCCAGCCAGGCCGACATTACCCCCACGCTGCTTGCCCACCTGGGCGCCCTGCCCCCTGCTGCCGGGTATTCAATGGATGGACTGCCCTTGATCGGACCGGTGGGGGTCAGGCAACTGACTGCCCGCAAAGTACCTGGCCAGGCCAGCATGAAGTTGACCTGGCGTACGGGCCGCCCCTCAGGCACACCTGTGCAGATTTATCGCAACGGCCAGCTCATCGCCAAACTCCAGGACTATCAGCACACCTATGTCGACACCGGACCCCTGGCGCTCAAAGGCCCCATCAATTACACCGTGGTCATGCATAAAGTGCCGGTGTCGCGCCTGATCACCCCGGCCGACTGAACGTCGATGCCATAAAAAAGGCGCTGACCGATCACTCGGGCAGCGCCTTTTTCAGACCCGGCTTTTACGCCAGGCTTTTGCTGACCACTTCAAACACGTCGCTGGACAACTCGCCCGAGCTGCGGATGCGCTCCAGCTCAGCTTTCATCAGCGCCTGACGGGCGCTGTCGTATTTGCGCCAGCGGGTCAACGGCGCCAACTGCCGTGAGGCAATCTGCGGGTTGAAGCCGTTGAGCTGGATCACCAGATCGGCCAGGAAGCGATAGCCCGAACCATCCGCCGCATGGAAGTTGATCAGGTTCTGACCGGCAAACGCACCGACCAGGGCCCGCACCTTGTTCGGGTTTTTGAGGGTGAACGCCGGGTGCTCCATCAACGCGCGCACACGCTGCAAAGCACCGGGCATGGGGCTGCCTGCCTGAACGCTGAACCACTGATCCATAACCAGCGGGTTGTCCTTGAACTGTTCGGCAAAGCTGGCCAGTGCGGCGGCCCGCTCTGCCTCGTACGGCGAGTTGACCAGCACCGCCAGCGCAGTCAGGCGCTCGGTCATGTTGTCGCTGTGCTCGAACTGTTCCAGCGCTGCTGCCAGGACTTGCGGTTTACCGCTGAGCATCAGGTAAGACAGCGCGATGTTTTGCAGGGCACGACGGGCGAAGTGTTCGGCTTCGGCCACGTATGGAGTAACTTTCGACACTTCACGGTTAGCCTGGTAACGCGCCCACAAACCGTCGAACAGGCTCTCGGCCAGTTGCTTGCGCGCGAACTCACGGGCTACGTGGATCGCTTCAACGTCCGCCACTTCGCTGATTTCAGTGAGATAAGCCTCACCCGGCAACGACAGCATTTCCGCCACCATGGCCTGATCCAGCTGCTGATTGCCCAGCACACTGCGCAAGGCTGCAACCAGACGCTGATCCATGACCAGTGCTTCGCCGCGCTGATGCTGGGCGATCAATTCTTGCAGCACCTGAACCGACAGCTGCTGGCCGGCATCCCAACGATTGAAACCATCGCTGTCGTGTTGCATCAGGAACATCAGCTGATCGCGGCTGTAGGCAAAGCTCAGTTTTACCGGCGCCGAGAAACCACGCAGCAACGAAGGCAACGGCTTTTCGTTGATACCGACAAACGTGAACGTCTGCTCGGCTTCAGTCACCGACAGTACGCGGCTGGTGCCCACGGCAGCCGATTCGCCCGCCAGTTGCAGGGCAATTTCAGCCCCCTGGGCGTTCAACAGGCCCAATTCGACCGGAATCACAAACGGCAGTTTTTCGACCTTGTCCGGGGTGGCCGGGCAGCTTTGTGCGAAGGTCAGGCTGTAGGTTTTCTGCGCAGCATCATAGTGCTCGCTGACCGCCAGACGCGGCGTACCTGCCTGGCTGTACCAGCGTTTGAACTGGCTCAGGTCGGCGCCATTGGCGTCTTCCATGGCCTTGATGAAGTCATCGCAGGTCACTGCCTGGCCATCGTGACGCTCGAAGTACAGGTCGCTGCCCTTACGAAAACCCTCGGCGCCCAGCAAGGTGTGGATCATGCGCACCACTTCCGAACCCTTTTCGTAAACGGTCAGGGTGTAGAAGTTGGAGATTTCGATAAAGCTGTCAGGGCGCACGGCGTGGGCCATGGGGCCCGCGTCTTCAGCGAACTGGTGGGTACGCAGATAGGCCACGTCCTGAATGCGCTTGACCGTGTGCGAGTTCATGTCTGCCGAGAACTGCGAATCACGGAACACCGTGAAACCTTCCTTGAGCGACAACTGGAACCAGTCACGGCAGGTCACGCGGTTGCCCGTCCAGTTGTGGAAGTATTCGTGGGCCACGATGGCCTCGACCCGCTGGTGAGCGGCGTCGGTAGCGGTTTCGGCACGGGCCAGCACGGCACTGGAGTTGAAGATGTTGAGGCCCTTGTTCTCCATCGCGCCCATGTTGAAATCGTTCACGGCCACGATCATGAAGATATCCAGATCGTATTCACGACCGTAGGCCTCTTCGTCCCAGCGCATGGATTTTTTCAGGCTGGTCATGGCGTGCTGGCACTTGTCGATGTTTTCCGGCTCGACATAAATACGCAGCGCCACGTTGCGATCGCTCATGGTGGTGAACGTGTCTTCCACGCACCACAGATCACCGGCCACCAGCGCAAACAGGTAGGCCGGCTTCATGAACGGGTCTTCCCAGGTCGCCCAGTGCCGACCGTCTTCGTCGGGGCCGCTGGCGATCGGGTTGCCGTTGGACAGCAGGATCGGGTAGCTGTGCTGCTCGGCCACCACGGTGGTGGTGAACTTGCTCATCACGTCCGGGCGGTCGAGGTAATAGGTGATCTTGCGAAAGCCTTCGGCCTCGCACTGGGTGCAGAACATCCCGCCGGACTTGTACAGGCCTTCCAGTGCGGTGTTGGATTCGGGGTGGATCCTGACGCTGGTATCGACCACAAATTGCTCGGCGGTCGGGTGCAGGATCAGATGGCTGTCGCCG
The DNA here is from genome assembly GCF_900106095.1 of Pseudomonas deceptionensis. NCBI lineage: Bacteria > Pseudomonadati > Pseudomonadota > Gammaproteobacteria > Pseudomonadales > Pseudomonadaceae > Pseudomonas > Pseudomonas deceptionensis. Next base: position 3,757,070 of record NZ_FNUD01000002.1, read on the forward strand.
AGCTGATAGTCGTCATCCGCCAGTTCGATGTCGTCGAGGCTGACCGACAGCAACTCAAGCTGCTGGCCGTCCAGCACCAGCGCCGGCAAACCCGCGCCACGGGCCGGGTTGCGACGCATCACCAGTTGCGCATGGACCAGCGTGTGGTCTTCGAACAACTCAAAGGTCAGGTGCGTCTCGTCGATCAGGTACTCGGGCGCCTGGTAGTCCTTCAGGTAGATCATTTGCGGTTGTTCGGTGCGCATGCTGGAGTCCTTTTACTGATGCACGGCCAGCTGGTAGGCCGTGTATTTGCGGATATTGATAACGCCGGTGTCGAAGATCAGGTACTGACCCTTGATCCCCATCAGCGTGCCTTCTACGATCGGATCCTTGTCCAGATTGAAGCTGACGATCTTGCTCGGGTACTGCTCGACCGGGTAGCGAATCTCGATGGGCTCAACATTTGACAAAGGTTGGACCGCTTGCAGGCCAAAACGCTCCTGCAGGGTTTTCATGCCTTCGGCGCAGCTCTCGAACAGTTGCTCACGCACCGCGACGAGGTCCACAGGCTCGGCATCGCCCTTGAGCAGTGCACGCCAGTTGGTACGGTCGCCCACTTGCGAGCGGAACAGGTCTTCGACAAAGCCCGATTGCTGACGGGTTGCAACCCGCACAATCGGCAGCGCCTGACTGGCGCCCTGATCGAGCCAGCGTGTAGGCAACTGGGTGGCACGGGTGATGCCGACCTTGATCCCGGAGGAGTTAGCCAGATACACCACATGGTCGGTCATGCAGAACTGCTCGCCCCACGACGGGTCACGGCACGTGCCTGCGTCGTAATGGCAGCGCTCCGGGCTCATGATGCACACGTCGCACTGCGCCAGTTTGGTCATGCACGGGTAGCAGTAGCCCTGGCTGAAGCTTTTTTTGGTCTTGCGTCCGCAGTGGGAGCAGTTGATCTGCCCCAGGTATTCCAGACGCAGTCTGGTGCCGATCAACGGGTTGACCGGTACCTCGGTATCGCCCAGACGAAACGCATACTGAACGGTCGGCGTTTCAAGACTTGCCGACATTTTGCTGATTGCACCGCGACCAATCTCAATCAATGGATAGCATCCGACTTGAACAGGATGTTGGGCACTGGCGCCGATTTGGAGCTGCACTCTTGCGGGCCCATGTAACCGGTGCGCTGGTCTTCAGGCAGGTTGTTCACTTCCCAGGCAATCATGGCCTGCAACGACAGCTCGCGCTGTTCGGCAGTGAGTTTGTTGCCGTCTGCCCATTTGCCGATTTCTACCGCCAGTTTCAGGCTCTGATAGATCTCGGGGGTGATGTTTTGAATCATTTCGTTGAAAGAAGACATGGTTCTGTTTCCACTCTAAAAAAATAAACCTGTAGCCGCTGCCGCAGGCTGCGATAAGGTCCAGAGGACCTTCAAAAAAGCAGGGCCGCTTCGCAGCCCATCGCAGCCCATCGCAGCCTGCGGCAGCGGCTACAGAGTTAAGCAGTCTGTTTGCGCCGCGCCCACAGCCCGCCCAGCAAACCGGTCAGGCAACCGATCAGCAAGCCGCCCACATGGGCCGCGTTGGCGATCTGGCCAAAGCCGATCATCGACACCAGCCCCGACATGCACAGCGCCAGCCACACCAGCATCATCACCAACACCCCGCGAGGCAGGTGATACATGGGGTTGGGCGCCATTTTCTGGTAAATCCACACATGCCCCAACAGGCCATACAGCACGCCCGACAACCCGCCAAACAGGCTCGGGCCGCCAAACAGGTACTGGGCAAAGTTGGACACCAGGCTGAACAGCAAGCTCAACCCGATCAGGTTGATGCTGCCCTGACGCATTTCAATGCGCCGCCCCAGCTCCCAGTACCACATGCCGTTCATGGCGATGTGCAGGAAGCCGAAGTGGATCAGCATCGGGGTAAACAGCCGCCACCACTGCCCCGACGCCAGGGTCTCGGACAACGGGCTGAACTGGATGTACTGGCCGCGAATGCTGAAATCGACAAACGTCAGCCCGCTCAGGGTGGACAGGTTGTCCCCCAGTTGCGTCACCACCGCCACGATGATGCACAGCAGCAGCACGACACCTGTGGCCGGGCTGGCACGCAATTGTTGGGCAAAACCGGGCCGGGGCATGGGAGCCGGGCGCTCAACGATGGGCAGTTCGTGTTCGGGGTCGCCCATGGGGAAACGCTCATACAGACTGCGCACATCATCGACGATGGTTTCGGGTGCCCACAGCACCAGCTCTCCCGCTTCCTCGCTGACCCGATGCGGCACTTGCATGCGCTTGAGCAAGCCCACAAAACCGCTGAGATCAGTCGACAGCGGCAAACGTAAAACAGCAACAGCACTCATTGAATAGCCTCTGGGCGATCTACATCGACCCACACAAACTTGTTCGGGTCGAGTCGGGTTTCCTGGTCCAGGCGGTACGCCACCAGCTTGCCGTACAGCACGGCGCTGTAATCCAGGCATGCCAGGTTTGGCCGGATCGGTGCAGGCCGGCCACTGCGCCAGTAATGCCCGACAAACAACAGGGGTTCATCGCTGCCGTAGCGCAACAACGCCCCCTTCTCCGTGGAGGACAGCGTTTTTTGCGCCACCCGCTCGGGCAATGCATCGGGCTGGAACACGATATCGCCGTAGGTCTTGGGGTCGTCTTCCCAGAACTTGGTACGGAAAAACGCCCGGGTCAGGCCATCGCCACCGGTCAGGGTCATGCCATCGGGCAGTCGCATATCGGTGCCACGCAACAGTCGATTGAAACTCAGGTTGGCAAAACTTTCGGGCACGGCGGCGGCCTGCAGAAAATGCTCGTCGATGCAGCCGTCCGCAAATTGTGCGCGCAAGGTGTCAATCACGTCGGCATCCCAGCAGGCATGCACCACGCGGAAGCGCCCGGCGTCTACAAACAGCGGCATGTCGTAAAACCACTTCACGAACTCGTTCCATTCGCCCGGGTAATGCTCGAACTGCTCGAGGGTTTCATGAATAAGGCGGGCATGACGCGGGGTGTGCTCACGCACAAACTGCTTGCCGCTGCCGGCAGGCGCAGGTGTGCACCAGCCCAGCGCGTTGAATTCATGGTTGCCCATCAGGCACAGGGCCTGACCGGCTTTGACCATGTCGTAAACGATATGCAGCGACTCGCGAATGCGCGGGCCGCGGTCAATGATGTCACCAAGAAACACCGCCATCCGTTGCGGGTGTCGCCAGATACCGGCGAGTTTGCGATAGCCCAGACGCTCCAGCAGGTGCTCAAGGGTATGAGCACAGCCATGCACGTCACCGATCAAATCGTAACTGCGCGCTGGATCTAGCATCAGTCAGTCCTACCGCCCAGTCGGCTACCCCAGCCGAGCTTGGTCCGACACACTTCATAGTAGTTGTGGTCCAGGGGGTGGATCAGGCGCAGCTTTTGCGCTTTTTTGCTGACGGTGATGGTGTCGCCCGGCGCGCAGGTGAAATGGTTCTGGCCATCGCACGAGACTTGCGGGTAGATCTGCATGTCCTTGGCCACGACGATTTTCAGCTCGCTGTTGCCATCGACCACGATCGGGCGGCTGCTGAGGGTGTGGGGGTACATCGGCACGATCACAATTGCGTCGAGTTTGGGATGCATGATCGGGCCTCCGGCCGACATCGCGTACGCCGTGGAACCGGTGGGCGTCGCGACAATCAGGCCGTCGGCCTTCTGGCTGCACACGAACTGACCGTCGATATGCAGTTCGAATTCGATCATTCGCGTGGATTTGCCGGGGTGCAGCACCACATCATTGAGGGCATCGCCCTGGCCGATGGCTTCGCCGTGACGGCGGATTTCGGCTTGCAGCAGAAAGCGGTTTTCAACCAGATAGTGGCCGTCGAGCACTTCGGCCACCTTGACCTCCAGCTCGTCCGGGCGGATATCGGTCAAAAAACCCAGGCTGCCGCGGTTGATGCCCAGCACCGGGACATTGTGCCGGGCCAGGGCACGGGCCGCGCCCAGCAAGCTGCCGTCGCCGCCGACCACAATCACCATGTCGCAGACTTCGCCGAGCATCTTGCGCGAGGAGGTTTGCAGGCCATGGCCTGGCAACACTTCGCCAATGGTGTCTTCGAGGATCACGTGCATGTGCCGCTCAAGCAGGAATTTTTTCAGTCGGCGAACCGTGTCGAGCACTTGCGAGCTGCCCAGACGACCAATGATGCCGATATTTCGAAATTGCTCCATGGGGCTCCTGCGGGGTTCAATACGTGCGAAAACAGAGATTATGGGCGAAAGCGCGCGATAGACAAAACCCTTTCAGCCCTTGAGCAAACAGCTATGCTCGCACAATGATCCTCTTTCCTGACTTGCTCAACTTGCCCCGCCAATTGCGTCACCCTGAGGTGCGGGATTTGGCGTGGGTGATTCTCGCCCCGCCGATGCTGATTCAAACGCCCTGGCCACAGCGTCATCCCCTGGCTGGCAGCGACTGGGTACAGGCACCCGACCAGCTGGAGCATTGGCTGCGGGCGCTGGACAGGCACAGTGAGCCGCTGCAGCAGTGGCTGGCACTGGCGACCACCCGGCGACTGGGGCGCTATTACGAACGGCTGTGGCAATTTGCAGTGCAGCATGCCCCGGGCGTCGAACTGATCGCCGCCAACCTGCCGATCCGCCGGGGAGGTCATACCCTGGGCGAACTGGATTTGCTGCTGCGTGACCGTGACGGCGTTCATCACCTCGAACTGGCGATCAAGCTCTACCTCGGCCCCCAGGACGGTGACGGCACGGACCCTTCGCAATGGCTGGGCCCCGGCAGCAATGACCGCCTGGACCGCAAGCTCAGGCACTTCAGTCAGCATCAGCTGCCCATGTCCAGCCGCCCTGAAAGCCTCGAAATCTTCACCGGCCTTGATGTTCAGGCTTTCAGCGCACACCTGTGGCTGGGCGGCTACCTGCTGTATCCGTGGCCCGGGCATTCAGCGTCGCCGACCGGCGCCAACCCGCATCACCTGCGCGGGCGCTGGTTGCACCAGAGCGACTGGCCGGCCTTTGTCCGCCAAAGCCCGGCCGGCTGCTGGCAACCCCTGCCCCGGCACGCCTGGCTGGCCCCGGCGCACTATGACTCTGAAGGTTTATGGACCCGGCAACAGCTCAACATCTGGCTGGCAGAACTGCACCCCCAGGCGCCGGCGCAGCTCCTGGTCCGGCTGATTGAAAAAGAAGAGGGAAACTGGGAAGAGGCCGAGCGCTTGTTCCTGGTATCTGATCTTTGGCCAAATGTGCCGGGAAACCCCGATAACTGACACATCTCAAGGGCAAAATTGCACAACCCGTTTAAAGTAACCCTACTCCGTCAAACAAGAACGGAGGTTTTAGACCTGAACTGTGAGGAAACACCATGTCCTGGAAAAGCACCGCCGATCGCTACAGCCGAATGTCCATCGCCCTGCACTGGTTCATGGTGCTGTTGTTTGTCCTGATCTACGCCTCGATCGAGTTTCGCGGGATCTTCCCCAAGGACAGTGTCGGTCGCAACCTGATGAAAGACGCGCACTTCATGCTCGGCCTGACGGTCTTTACGCTGGTCTGGCTGCGATTGCTGGCCCGCACCCTGGGCGCCGCCCCCAAAATCACCCCGACACCACCCGCCTGGCAAACGGCCCTCGCCACATTGATGCACTGGGCCCTCTACCTGTTCATGATCGCCATGCCGGTACTGGGTTATCTGATCCTCAGCTACAACGAAAAGACCGTGTTCTTCTACGGCGTTGATCTGCCTGCCCTGACCCTCAAGGACGTGGACTTCGCCAAGCAAATCAAGAGCTGGCACGAACTGGGCGGCACCATCGGCTACTGGCTGATCGGCTTGCATGCCGTGGCAGGCCTGGCGCACCACTACCTGATCAAGGACAACACCCTGCTGCGCATGTTGCCCAAGCGCGGTTAAGCCTGCACTGCGAACCCCCGGCGGCCTTGCAGGCCGCCGGTGTGCACAAACACCAGACGCTTGCCCCGACCGATCAACCCCGCCTCAACCGCCTGCCTGAGCGCCATTAACGCTTTGCCGGTGTACAGCGGCTCCAGCGGCACACCCGTGGCCGCTTCGCTGTCCTGAATAAACCCCAGCAATGTTTCATCCACCCTGGCAAAACCGCCGCGACTGGCATCGATCAATTCAAAATTGCGCTCCAGGCAACCGGCCGCCTGCAAAATGGCCTCCACCTGCGGCGCCACGCCGTGGTCATCCGGCACGGCCAGCGCGCCGTATACCTGACGCGCACCGCCCTCGCCCAGCACCAGCCCGGCCAATGTGGTGCCCGTGCCGGCCGCCAGCCACCAACCGTCGTAATCATCCCAACCCGCATCCATCAGCTGTTCGCGCACCTTGCTCACCAGCGGCATGCAACCCAGAGCACCCGGCAGCCCGCCACCGCCTTCGGGTACCGGATGCAACAGCGGATACAAGGCCTGCCAGGGCGCCCAGAAACCGGGTTCATGCCTCGCCCGATAGCCGCCAAAACCCAGCCAGTGCAATTGCATGCCATAGCGTTCAAGGTCCAGGGTGGTGGGAGTTTGCTGCGGATGGCCGCGCAACAGCCCCACCGTGGCAAACCCGAAGCGCTTGCCAGCCGCCGCCAGTGCATGCAAATGATTGGAATGGGCACCGCCCAGGCTGATCAAGCCATGGGCCCCTGCGGTGTGGGCCGCCAGCAGATGCTCAGTGAGTTTGAACCACTTGTTGCCGCTGATCAGCGGATCAATCAGGTCCAGACGCAGCACCGCCACCTCAACGCCGGCCCGTTCTAGCCAGTCAGTGTGCAAACGCTGCAAAGGGGCATGGGGGCGCCAATCGATCAAGGGCAGCATTGAGGGGCTCCATTCAAAAGACTGGGAGTTTACAACAGGCCGCCACCACAACAGCTTGTCGGCTTTCACCTGCAACCTGACCAATAAACTGACTCGACCGCAGGCTTCTTGGTAAGGTGTGCGCCGAATTTCGTAGCCAGCTAACGACCTGCTGGCTGCTGCTATCTGTTTACTGACGCGAGACGCCCCAGTCATGCCCGAGCCGATCCCTCTTAAAGATCACGAAAGCGAAAAACGCCTGGTCAACAAACGACTGATCGCGTGCGCGGGTCTGGTACTGGCGATCAGTTGCGCCCTGATCGGCCGCATGTACTTCTTGCAGGTCACCGAGTTCGACTACAACTCGACGGTGTCCGAGAACAACCGGGTGCATGTGCTGCCGATCCCGCCGGAGCGTGGTTTTATCTACGACCGCAACGGCGTGTTGCTGGCGGATAACCAGCCCAGCTTCAACATGACCATTACCCGCGAACGGGCCGGCGATACCGCCAAGGTGGTGGACACGGTCATGGGCATTCTGCATTTGCCCGAAGAAGATCGCGCCGTGTTCGCCAAGGCCATGAAGCAGGCCCGCCATCCGTTTGACCCTTCGACCCTGCTGTACGAGTTGAGCGAAGAGCAAATCGCGCTGCTGGCCGTGAACCAGTTCCGCCTGCCGGGCATTGATGTCGAGGCGCAGTTCGTACGCCACTACCCCCAGGGCGACCACTTTGCACACTCGGTCGGTTATGTCGGCCGGATCAACGAGAAAGAAGCCAAGCAAGTGGATGCCACCCAGTACCGGGGCACGCAGTCGATTGGCAAAACCGGCATCGAACGGTTTTATGAAAACGAACTGCACGGCAAGGTCGGTTTTGAAGAGGTCGAGACCAACGCCCAGGGCCGGGTCATGCGCGTGCTGCGCCACACCGATGCAATCGCGGGTAAAAGCATCGTACTGAGCCTGGACATCAAACTGCAGGAAGCCGCCGAAGAAGCCCTGGGCGACCGTCGCGGCTCGATCATCGCCCTGGACCCGAAAACCGGCGAAGTGCTGGCGATGGTCAGCAAACCCAGCTTCGACCCCAACCTGTTTGTGACCGGCATCAGCTCCAGGGACTACTCGGGGCTGCGTGACTCCATCGACAAGCCGCTGTTCAACCGGGCCCTGCGCGGCCTGTATGCGCCCGGTTCGACCATCAAGCCCGAAGTGGCGATTGCCGGCCTGGACAGTGGCGTGATTTCAGCTTCGACCCGCGTGTTCGACCCCGGCTATTTCCAACTGCCCAATGTCGATCACAAATACCGCAACTGGAACCACAGCGGCGACGGCTGGGTGGACCTGAACGCCGCCATCATGCGTTCCAACGACACTTACTTTTATGATCTGGCGTCCAAGCTGGGCATCGACCGCATGCACGATTACATGGCGGAGTTCGGGCTTGGGCAGAAGGTGTCGCTGGACATGTTCGAGGAGTCTTCAGGCTTGATGCCGTCCCGTGAATGGAAGCGCAGCACCCGTCGTCAGGCGTGGTTCCCGGGCGAGACGGTGATTCTGGGGATCGGCCAAGGTTATATGCAGGTCACTCCGCTGCAACTGGCGCAAGCCACTGCACTGATTGCCAACAAAGGTGTATGGAACCGCCCGCACCTGGCCAGGACCATTGACGGTACGCCGCCGGTGGATGAGCACCCGATCCCCAATCTTGTGCTGCGCGATCCCCGGGACTGGGACCAGGTCAACCACGCCATGCAACTGGTGATGCATGACCCGCGTGGCATCGCCCGTGCGGCGGCCCAGGGTGTGCAATACCGGATTGCCGGCAAAAGTGGTACGGCGCAGGTGGTGGCGATCAAACAGGGGGAGCGTTACAACCGCCTGAAAACGGCCGAGCGTAATCGCGATAACGCCTTGTTCGTAGGCTTTGCCCCGGCGGAAGACCCGCAGATCGTGATCTCGGTAATGATCGAAAACGGTGAAGCCGGTGGCCGGGTGGCTGGCCCCGTGGTGCGCAAGGTGATGGATGCCTGGCTGCTGGACAACCAGGGGGTGCTCAAACCGCAGTACGCCAGCCCGTCGGCCAAGCCACATACGACACCCCATGTTTGAAACTGTGATTGGCAGATACACCTCAGCGCCTGCATCGCTGGCAGGCCAGCTCCCACAAGACCTGCGCCATGCCTGGTCACTGTGGGAGCCAGCCTGCTGGCGATGACATCTCAGCGGTATACCTGAAACACCTCACCGCCAGCATCGCTGGCAGGCCAGCTCCCACAAGACCTGCGCCATGCCTGATCGCTGTGGGAGCCAGCCTGCGGGCGATGCCATCTCAGCGGTATACCTAAAACACCTCAGCGCCTGCATCGCTGGCAGGCCAGCTCCCACAAGACCTGCGCCGTGCCTGATCACTGTGGGAGCCAGCCTGCTGGCGATGACATCTCAGCGGTATACCTGAAACACCTCAGCGCCTGCATCGCTGGCAGGCCAGCTCCCACAAGACCTGCGCCATGCCTGGTCACTGTGGGAGCCAGCCTGCTGGCGATGACATCTCAGCGGTATACCTGAAACACCTCACCGCCAGCATCGCTGGCGGGCCAGCTCTCACAAAAGCTCGATTGCAGGATCAATACCGCGCATCCACCGGCTTGCCGCCTTTGGGCCAGTCCTTGGCCTTGTCCACAAAGTCAGGCCGTGGCTGGTGCGAGAAGTACTGCGCCACGTCCACCGCTTCCTGATCCGATAACCCGCCCTGCCCCAACGGGAATTTCTCGTGAAAGCCGATCGGCATATTGCGTTTGACGAACGCCGCCGCCGTGTAAGTGCGCGCCATGCCCGCTCCGATATTGAACGACTCATCGCCCCACAACGGCGGGAACACGAAGCTGCCGTCCGCGTGCTTCAGGCCCTCGCCATTGTCACCGTGGCACACCGCACATTGCTGCGCATAGACCACCTTGCCGTTTTCAGGATCGGGCTTGATGTTCGGGTCAACCTTGCCCACACCCCGCCCCGCCACCTTGTCACCCGCAACGGTGTTCATTTTCATCCAGTCAAAATAGGCCACCATCGCCTGCATGTCCGGTGAAGCCACCGGCAACGGCTTGCCATCCATCGAACGACGGAAGCAGCCATTGATCCGCTCCTCCAGCGTCACTTCCTTGCCTGCCCGCGGCGCATAGCCGGGGAAGAATGCCGACACCCCTACAAACGGCGAGCCGTCTGCCACAGTGCCTGCGTTCAAATGGCAGCTGGTGCAGTTGAGTGCATTGCCGACGTTGTCCGGCAGCAATGCCTTGGTTTGCAGGTGCAGGCGCATGCCGCGCACCACCTGATCGGCATTCGCAGCACTGAGCAGGTTGGCCAGTCGCGGAGTAACAAACGCCGTGTCGTCGGTGGTCTGAGGGTCGAGCTGCTTGCGCATTTTCGCCACTTGCGCAGGGGTGATCGCCGGCGCGTCATTGCCCCAGGTGCTGCGCACAAAACTCAGGATTTCGGCAACTTCGGAATCTGCCAGCCGGGCAAAACCGGGCATGGTGTAAACCCGCGGGTGAGCCGCGGTTTGCGGCGTCTTCCAGCCGGTCAGGGTGATATGCAGCAAGGTGGTCGGGTTGGCCGCCGTAATGCCCGGGTTGCCGTTTAACGGCGGGAACATCCCTTTGACTCCGCCGCCATCCGGGCGATGGCAGTCGGCGCAGAACTGGGTGTAACCCAAACCGCCACGGCTGGTGAACAAGGTGTCCGGCGCCTTGACCGGCTCGACCGCCACGGCAGGCATCGGCAAATCATCCTTGCCCGGCGGCAAGGACTTCAGATAGCTGGCAATGGCGGTCAGATCCGCGTCTGTGAAATGCTGGGTGCTGTGGTGAATCACGTCCGCCATGTTGCCCGATACCGTGGCAAAACGGTTTTGCCCGGTCTTGAGCAACTGCACGGTGTCCTCCACCGTCCACAAGTTGCGCAGGCTCAAGGCGCGCCACTCTTCAACGGTTTCTCCGGCCAGGTAGTGCTTGCCACTGCTGCCCGCATCGCTCATGGCCTTTTCCTGGAAGGCGATACCACGCGGGGTGTGGCACGACCCGCAGTGGCCCAGGCCCTGTACCAGATAGGCGCCGCGGTTCAGCTCAGCACTTTTGTCCGGGTCGGGAGTAAAGGGCTGATTGTCGACAAACACCTGGTTCCACAGCGCCAGGCCCCAGCGCTGGTTAAACGGGAAGCTCATGTCTGCCTCAAGGTTCGCCTGTTTGACCGGGGTGACGCCCTGTAAAAGATAGGCATACAACGCACGCATATCGTCTTCGCTCATCTTGGCGTAAGACGGATACGGCATGGCCGGATACAGATTCTGGCCCGCCGGGGTGACCCCTTCACGCATGGCCCGGTCGAACTGTTCAAAGCTGTACTGGCCGATACCGGTCTCGGGGTCCGGCGTGATGTTGCTCGAAAAAATCGTGCCCATCGGCGTTTTAAGTTCCAGACCACCAGCCATCACGGCACCGTCCTTGGCGGTATGGCAGGCGATACAGTCGCCAAGCCGGGCCACGTACAGGCCACGCTCGATCAGGGATTCTTCGGGGGTGGCGGGCGGTGTCGGCTCACTGGCTTGCGCCTGAACAGTGCACAGCAACGTCAGGCCGGCAAGCGCCAGACGCGGGAAGGTAAAAAGCATCGCGTTATTCCTTTAAGGCGTCGATCTGGGGTGGTCCCCTCGAAGCGGGCCGTGCTGGTTTTGTTATTGACTCCTCACGGGTGGGTTGTACCTGCTTTTAAAGGTAGAGCGTTTGACCAAGGTCATTATTTTCAATCACTTTCTTTTGTTTCGGTGCTGTTAAACCTCCCCATCTATTTCAAGAGTCTGCCTTTATGGATCCAGGGCTTGATATTTTTTACACCCCTATACCACACCCTTTTCCGAATAAAAAAACTAGATGTTGCGTTAAGTTACGAAAGGTCCTACAGAAAACCCACCTCTCAACGTTGTAGGATCACCCATCAAAAACGAGAAGAGTCAGATATGGCCAGCCTTAGTTACATGAGCATTAAAGGAAAACATCAAGGATTGATTTCAGCTGGTTGCTCTGGCGAGTCTATTGGCAATAAATGCCAGATCACTCACCAAGACGAAATCATAGTGCTTGCCTACTCTCACGACATGGTAGCGGGGAGTGACGGTAGCGTGGGAGGTGGTCGGGGGAATCATATGCCTATCATGATTACCAAGGGGATCGACAAGTCTTCACCTCTGCTGGCGAGTGCTTTACATGAGCGCGAGGAAATTGAATGCACAATAGATCTATATCGGACCTCCTCGGTAGGCGGCCAGGAAAAATATTATTCCATACGTCTATCCGGCGCACGCATTGCACATATTAGCCTGCAAGTCCCCCATGCTGTTCGTATGAATGACGCTGAACCACAAGAGCTTGTATCTATTCGTTATCGAGACATTAGCTGGGTTCATATTCCAGGTGCCACAACCGCGTACAGCACTTGGAGAAATGAGAATGAATGAAGAATCCTGTGATATCCACGATGTGACCAGGGCAGCTTCCGATTTGGCGACTGTCGGTTGCTACCTTGGTACCAGGCATTTTATTGATGGATTTACCCGGCTACGCTTTAGCTCACTGGTTTCCTCCTACGCCAATCAGATTATACAAGCCGTTGATGAGGGGGTTATCAGCGCCTGGCGTGGGCTACAAGAGATTAGAGCCGAGCACGCCGAGCTTGAGTCCAAGGCAAAATTTTATGCTCAAAACGGTGTTGGGATTTTAGCGGGCGGCATGCAAGTTGAGGCTGGGATAGTGGTTACAGGAGCAACTGGCGGATTAGGCGTTGTGCCGGGTGCGTTTCTGGTCGCCCATGGCACAAATAATATCGCAGAGGGGGTGGCCAATATATATAACGGCCCAGATGCGCTTAGTGCTCGAGGCCCGATCAGGCGAGCTTATCAAGCTATTTTCAGAGACAGTTACAGTGGGAATGTAGCGTATTACTCAACCGACTTGTTTTTATCGGGATATGGCATGCTTCGAGCGGTACGCAAGCCTGGGGCCGTACAGTTGTTTAGATTCGATCCTATAAACAATCAAAAGGCGTACCAGCAAGCCAGTTCACTGGCTTTGCTTTTTGAAGGTTTGGCAGATGCGATAACATTGAACTCACTTACTGACACGCACCCTTCAGAAACCCATAAGGAGCAACTGTGCTTGGTGTCGAAATTATTTACGCAACACCCCTTAATTTTGGCATATAAATGCGCAATCCAACTATCACTAACGGAATATAGATTGAAGCGTAGGCTATGTATAAGGCTCGTCCTTCGAGGGGAAAAACTTCGGTTACCCCCCAGACAATTATTCCCATGAGTGGTATTGAGCACCCAAAGACCAGGCAGCACACTGATAGATAATAACGAATTTTTTGAATACTCATCCGTTCATGCCTCCTCTGCGTAGATACAGAGATTAATGTATTCCTTTGTTATAAATCAAATCTCCTTTGGGGGTTCCTGACTTGGACTTGTACGTAGCTGTCTTTGGCTTGCGTGAGCGCTTCGCGGCGTCTCGGTTGAGAACAAGGTCCGCCCATTTCCCTGCGTACACTCATGATTGCTAATTCTATCGCAGGGCTCTGCTTTGGCGTGCAGGCCCGTTCCAACAGGATCTGATGAGGATCATTCGAACAGATACAAGGGCAGCTTTTTTGTGCGAATCCGACCTGTAGTTGATCAGATCCGCTGTGGGGGTGAGCCCTGGATAGTTTTGATGGGCGCCTGCTTCCACAGCCAGCGCGGCCAGGCGTCAGATTTGCAGGGGGCCGGGGTTTTGTAGCAAGCTGCCCGCCGCCCTTCAACCGATGGAACTTGAGTGTTTGAATTAACCAGCTATCTGGGCCTGTTTCTGGCCGCCTTCGGTGCCGCATCGCTTCTGCCCATGCAGTCGGAAGCCGTGCTGGTCGGCATGCTGCTGTCCGGCAAGTATGTCGCGCTGACGCTGCTGGGCGTCGCCACCCTGGGCAATGTGCTCGGCTCGGTGCTGAACTGGGTGTTGGGCCGCTCGGTCGAGCGATTTCGGCACAAGCGCTGGTTCCCGGTCAGCGGGCAAAAACTCGACAAGGCCCAGCAGTTCTATCTGCGCTATGGCCGATGGTCGCTGCTGTTGAGTTGGGTACCGATCATCGGCGACCCGCTGACCATGATCGCAGGCGTGATGCGCGAACCGCTGTGGAGTTTTGTGCTGATCGTGACCCTGGCCAAAGGGGCCAGGTACCTGCTGTTGACGGCTGCCACCCTGGGCTGGGCGTGAACGCCCGGCCCCCGTGGGCCTTAGACGGTTTTTGCAGTGATGCTGCTTTCCATCACCGGCGGGTATTCCGGCAGCCAGGATAACGGCATCAGCTGATTGTACTTTTCATAGAACGAGGACTGAATCCGTCCGCGAATCTGCTCAAGCTGCTCGATCAGATGCGACAGCGCTTGCTGTTGCGAAGCCAGGCACACCTCGTCCTCGGACGTGTCGCTGTCAGGCAAGTTGATCGCCAGCAGTGCAATGTTCTCAGTGAAGTAAGCAGGAGCCCGCCGGCCATTGCGGTGCAACTGGTTCTCGGCGCGATAGCATTGGACAAGCCCCGTCAACAGCATCTCTGTCTTGTTCAAGCCACTGGCCAGGCGCGGTTTTATACTGCGTTTTTCTTCCAGGTTGGACTGGTAGCTGACCACCTGCTCGTTACAGGCCAGTACATCCGACTCCAGGTTGTCGAGGAACGCTTGCTTGAGTGCCATCAGCTCGTTGCGCACGTCTGCAATTTCGTCCTGATACACCTCAAGCGCTTCATTGCGACGCTTGCGGTACTTGGCAACCCCCGAATGTTGCTGCGCCTTGTAGGCACACAACTCCGCCTCCCGCTCACGCGCACTGTTCTCCAGGCGCATGAGGCGTAGTGCGTAATCGCTTATCAAACTCTGCGCGGCCAGCTCGAACGCCTGATCAGACTGTGCGCAGCGACTCACCGTGCCGGTGATATCCAGCGCGTTCAGGCGGTTTTGAATCATGCTGATCCGTGACTCGCCCCACGCGAGCACTTTGTGCCGCTCCGACTCAAGTGTCGTACGCACCTTTTCTTCAATCGCGCTCAGCCGGGTGGCTTCCACGGGGGGGTAACCCTGCTCGCCATGGCGCCTGGCGGACTCAACAATATTGAGCGTGCGCTTGAGGCTTTCAAACTCGGGCAGGATGAGTAACGGGTTGTCTGCGCGCTCGCGGCTGCGATCTGCCTGACCCAGAATATTCAACAGCTTTTTGAATAACTGCATGGCGTTCGCTCCGATCAAAGAGGTCGTGATGCCAATTCACTGATCAATACGTAACGCACGAGGCGGGCCTCGCCAGAATCGTCAGGGTCATTGAACGACTTCGGGAAAATTCAAAAAAACACATCCAGAGAAACCAGCCAAAGGAGGACGAATCAGACGCCAGTCAGCGCGACATCATCCTTGATCCCGGCAGTTAACCCTTAGTTGAGCACCATAATATCAGCGCGATAACAGGGGAACGGAAAAAATAGTGGCATATGGCTATCAACCTATCACACGTCATTGAAAAAAAAGCACTTTTTATTTTTGATTGTTGCCTTCCTGCTCTACTCAATACGTTGAATCGGGTTGCGGTGCGCCGGGTCCGTAGCTGGCGCGCACCTGCCTGATGGGCCGAAGTGATGTGCAAGATGAGAATAGCTATAGGTCTGCGCACGTCCAGTGATAAGCAAATTGATTGTTAACTTTTTCGGCCAACAAGAACCAACGCCCGTCCTTATTTCTTCTTTTGGCCTAAAGCCGCGGCCCGACCAGCCGATGCCCTTGAATGACATCAGGGCTAAAGGACGAATCCACATGGTCGGCAGCATCAACAACCTGGCATCCAGCCTCAATATCCAGAGTGCGCCCGGCGCAGCAGACACGTTCACCGGCAAGCCACAGGACAGCACGGCTCTGAGTGATACCGGCGCAGCAGCCAAGGACTCGATCAAGCCCCGGGCGGCCAGAGACGCCAATGCGGCCCCGCCGGCTGACGACAGCGATGACAGTTCGGACACGGTCAAACAGCTGAAAAAACAGATCGCGCAACTGCAAAAGCAGCTCATGCAGCAGATGCAGACACTGCAAAGCATTCAGGCCAGTGACCAGAGCGCAGACGCCAAGACTGCCGCCGTCGCTGCGGCCCAGGCCCAGGTCACCGCGACCACGGCAGCGTTGCAGGCAGCGACAGCCGCCTTGCTGCAGGCACTGACGGCCCAGGGCAGCAGCGGTTCGGGTTCGATGGTCAGTACGTCGGCCTGATCGCTGACCCTGTAGCCGCTGACGAGTAGAACGAGGCTGCGTTCAGCGGCTATATCGGCGTATCAACACACCGCCATCATGCCCGGCTCAACCGGTACAGGGTCCAGCCATAGAACGCCAGGGCCAGCCCTGCCAGCGAGCCACCTACCAGCCCTATGTAGGCGAAACCAAGCTGGCCACCCACCCAGCTACCGAGCAGCGCACCGCCGCCGATACCGATGTTGTAGATCCCTGAAAACATGGCCATCGCCACATCGGTCGCATCGGGTGCCAACGTCAGCACTTTGGACTGCAACGCCAGCCCGAACCCCATGATCGCCATCCCCCAGACAATGCTCAGCACCCCCAGGGTTTCAATCGTGCCGCTGGCCGGCCACAGCAACAGCAGGCTAAGCGTGAGCAACCCCACCGCCACCATCAGAAAGCGCTGCGGGCTGTACTTGTGAAACCAGCTGAAGCACAGCGAACCAATGATCCCGGCACCGCCGAACAACAGCAGAATCAGCGTCACCATGCTGCCATTCATGCCCGCCACACCCTGCACAAAGGGTTCGATGTAGCTGTAGGCGGTGAACTGGGCGGTCACCACGACGGCCGTCAGCACATAGATCGCCACCAGCGCCGGGCGCTTGAACAGAATCGGCAGGCTTCTGAGGGACCCCGAGTTCTGGCTCGGCAACAACGGCAAGGTCTTGGTCAGCCAAAACACCAGCAATGCAGCCAGCCCGGCAATCACGATAAAGGTGGTGCGCCAGCCCATCGCTTCGCCCAGCAGACGGCCCAGGGGAACCCCCATCACCATCGCCAGCGACGTACCGGTGGCCAGCAATCCCAGCGCCTGCACCTGCTTGCCCTCTGGCGCCAGACGCACCGCCAGTGACGCGGTAATGGACCAAAACAGTGCATGGGACAACGCTACCCCGATCCGGCTGAGCAGCAGGATCGCGAAGTTGGTCGCCAGGCTGGACAGCACGTGGCTGGCAATAAACAGTCCGAACAGCACAAGCAACAACTTGCGCCGCTCAACGTTTCGCGTCATCAGCATGATCGGCAGCGAAGCCAGGGACACCACCCATGCATAGATCGTGAGCATCAGCCCGACCCGTGACACAGGCAGATCGAAGCTGCTGCCAATGGCGGTCAACAGACCCACAGGGACAAATTCAGTGGTATTGAACACAAACGCGGCCAGTGCCAGTGCGATGACCGGTTGCCAGTTTGAGTGGGATGCAGAAGTGGGGTTGCTCATTTAAGGGGTGAACTACTCGCTATCGATGATCTGACCGGCCCATGACTTGACCTCCCTTGCTGCCAATGCTGCATACACAACACGTGCCACATGAAAGCCTGATGAGCCAGAACCACACGGGCGGCATTCTATAGTTTTCTCAAACGTCTGTTGATGAACATCTGGCGTCCAGCCGAGGCATTTAGCCGCACGAACGCCAGTGCCCTTTACAACCTTTGGTTTCAGTCGGTTTGAACCGAGGGTGAGCGCAACACAATCTCGGTTATCTCGGCCGCACGCCCCAGACGAATCGGAAAGCCGTTCCACAGGCCTGTTCCGTTGCTCACATACAGACGCATGCCATCAACCTCATACAACCCCGAAACAAAACCTTCATTGGCCCACTGGGTGAGCACATGGGGCCCGAGAATCTGCCCGCCGTGGGTATGCCCCGACAACTGCAAATCAACGCCCTGCCCTGCATTGACCACGGCACCGGTAGGGCGATGGCTCAGCAAAATGACCGGATCACCCTCAGGTGCACCCTTCAAGGCCTGCACCACATCCGGCAACGGCAGATCAAACGGCTTGGCAGCCTTGTCGGTGATCCCGGCCAGCACCAGATCACGCCCGTTATGGGTGACCAGCACATGTTGGTTGAGCAGCATGTGCAAGCCTAGCCGATCGAAGGCCGGCAGCCAGTTAAGGTAGTCGACGTAATATTCGTGGTTACCCGGGATCGCGAAAACTCCATATCGGGCGCGCAGATGCTGTAAGGGCCGTATATCGTCTGCACGGGCCTGGGGCGAGCCGTCGGCCAGATCGCCGGAGATCAGGATCAGATCCGGTTTCAGTGCGTTGGCCTTGTTCACTACACCCTCAAACCAGGGTGCTTGCAGCAATCTGCTGGCATGCAGGTCGGTGAGCTGCACAATGCGCAGGCCATCGAACTCGGCGGGCAAACGCGGCAACACAATCTCCATGGTTTTAACGTCCGGCACACGGATGGCTTGCCACACCCCCACCGCAGACAGGCCCATGCTGATCACAGCCAGCGCTGCGGCCGGTTGACGCCAGGCAAGCAAGGCTCGCCCCTTTTTTCGCGACAGGGCAAAGACGGCCACCCCGACACAATCCCTTATCAACATCAGCAGCCCCATCAACACAAGGCTGCCGAATGCCCAACCCAGCACCGTGAGCACCACACCCGGGACCTCAGGGGATGCCATGCTGCCAAAGAAAGCACGGGTGATCAGATGATGCTCGGCAATCAGTAACAGCAGTGCGCTCAGCAGCACCTTGCTGGACTTGCTCCAGGGTTGCGGCCAGATAAAACGCCAAATGACATACACACTGATTAACGCGGTGACTAAATGAAACATGACTGCTCCTGCTCAAAACCGCGAGTACTCGATGCAATCGCAGCTGCATGTTTAACAGGTTTTCACTCATCAGCGCGCAAGCAACGGAGCATCAATTCAATATCAAGGCCGTTTAACACTCAGGTTTGTCTGGCTTTTACCGGGCGCCCCTGGAGGACTGACAGTCCTGCCATACCCCGCGTATCAGCTCCTTGAGCATCAAGGCTTCGGCCCAGCGGTCAGTGATGTCGCGGCCATCGGCCCCGGTGATGGCATAGGGCGGCGGCCCCAGTTCGCAGGTAAACGACAGGCTTGACGGCGTGTCGCTACGGGCCAGCCAGTCTTCAATCCCATACCGCCACCACCCTATAAACCGGTCCAGCCATGGCCGGTGCCGGGCGAAGCTGATGGGCACCTGCACCTGTCCGCTGCTGGCGACCCGCCCGTGAAAGCCCCAGCTGTGGCGCAAAATGCGCTGGATCAACTCATCGTCTTCAGCCGTGGCCGTCTCGGGCAGTTCACGGCCCACGACGTAGTGCGACAGGTCGGCCAGCAGTTTGAGATCTGGCAGTTGCTCCAGCAGGTCCAGGGTGAAGAACAAGTCATTGGTCAAACGATAGCGGTGGGTTTCCAGCAACACCGGGAAGTCCGCCTGCTCGGCCAGCCGCTGCCAGCCTTCGACCAGCTTTATAGCCTGCGATAAGGTGCGGGGCCGCACGTCGGCCTGCAGTGTCAGGTGGTGGCAGCCGTAACGCGAAGCGACGTCGAGTGCCGCTGCCAGGTCATCCACGGTACGCGGGAATACCTGGCCTTCGATCTGTAGACCCAGGGCCCTGGCCGCACGGCTCAGGTGCCCGGCATGGGGCGCGAGCCAAAAATGATCAGTAATACCGTCAAACCCCGCAGCGGCTATTTTCTCCAACTGCGCTTCGAGTGGCAGGTCGCATTGCCCGTGATGATCCTGCATCGCCCACAGTGACTGAAACACCAGAAATTCGCGCATCTCAGCTCCTCAGCCATTTTTTGAGCGCCACTGCGCCGTCGGCCAACATGCCGGGATCGAGCGGGACTCCACTGGCAATCAAGCGTTCACACAGCTTGATATCCCGGGCGTTACTGTTGCCCTGTCCCCAGCCGCACGCCCCTTGCAAACGTTGCTGCGCATCGAGGTAAAACAGCAAAAAACCACCGTGCGCGAGGGCCCGGCTTGCCGTGGGCGGCGTGTTGGCGATCACGCCCACAGTCTGCAAGCCGTAGTCGTAGTGGTCGGACCAAAATCCGGGAATTGCGTCGAAGGGCAATTGGGCGCCCAACAGGTTCAGCGCCGCGTGATGGGCCTGATGCTCGGCATTGCGCCAGGTTTCCTGACGTTGGTATGCCTCCTGCCCCGGCAACCGGAACTCACACACATCGCCCGCGGCATAAATATCCGCCGCGCTGGTGCGCAAGTGCGCGTCAACCCGAATGCCCTGCCCCACTTCAAGCCCGGCGGCGGCGGCCAGCTCAATATTCGGCTGCATGCCCACCCCCACCACCAGCACATCGCAGGGCAGCAGCTGGCCGTCGACCAATTGCACGGCCTCGGCACGGGCGGTGCCGAGCACCGCCTCAATCGCCACATTGAGCAGCACCCGCACGCCCTGAGTGCGATGCAGATCCAGCAACGCATCGGACATGCGCTCGGGCAGCACCCGGGCAGCCAATCGCGGGCCAGCTTCCAGCACAGTGACCTGGCAGCCCAGCGTGTGCGCCGTCGCCGCCACTTCAAGGCCAATAAATCCGCCGCCGACAATCACCACCCTCGCCCCCGGCTGCAACCCTGCGCGCAAGGCCAACGCTTCATCGTGGCTGCGCAGATACAGCACATTGGCCAGCTGCGCAGGCACATTGGGCAAGCGCCGCGCCCGGCCGCCCGTGGCCAGCAACAGACCCGCGTGCCTCAACTCGCTGCCATCGGCCAACTGCAACCGATGTTGCGCCGGGTGCAGTGCCAACACCGGGTTGTCGACCCAGTGTTCGATCCCCAGGTCTGCCAGATGTGCGCTGTCGCACAGACTGCAACCCGCCAGATCCGAGGTGCCCTGCAACAGGCTCTTGGACAGCGCAGGCCGCTCATAAGGCGCATGGGTTTCGTCACCGATCAGGATCAGGCGACCGCCATAGCCCTCGGCACGCAGGGTCAAGGCGGCACGTCCGCCGGCGTGCCCGGCACCAAGAATCACCAGTGGCGCATCAACTGGAGTCATGGCCCGACTCCCAGCAGCAAGCGACCCGCCTCAACCCGCACCGGATAGGTCTTGAGGTTGACGCACACCGGCGCGCCCAGGGCTTTGCCGGTGCGATAGTCGAAGCGCCCGTTGTGTTTGGGGCACTCGATCACATGCTCCATCACCAGCCCGTCGGCCAGGTGGATGGACTCATGGGTACACAGCCCGGCAGTGGCGAAAAACTCACTGTCGGCCGAGCGGTACAAGGCATAAGTACGCGGGCCATGGTCGAAGCGCATCACATCTTCTTCGTCGATATCGTCCACGGCACACACGTCGATCCATTGATCGGTCATGATTTTTTCCTCGCAGTGTTAAAACCTAGTTGGCAGGGATGACGCGGGGTTCAGCCGGGGTGCCGGGCGTGGACGCGGTCTGCGCCACTGAGCGATGAATGAAGTAAGTCGGGTCAGTGCGCTGCTTGAGGATCGTCGGGATGATTTCCTCGAAGGCCGCCAGCAGGTTGGGGTAAGGCGCCGGGCAGTCATCACGAATCTCGGCGTGCAACTGCGCCAGCGCGTGGTAAGGCACCATCGGGTACATGTGGTGTTCAAGGTGATAGTTCATGTTCATGTACACAAACCGCAGCAGCGGGTTCATGTAAATGGTGCGACTGTTGCTGCGGTGATCGAGCGTGTCCTCGGCCAGACCGACATGCTGCGACAGGCCGAACAGATACGACAGCCAGGCACCATAGAGGCTCGGCAAGCCGATAAACATCAGCGGTAGCCAGCTTTGCAGGTACAACGCCGAGCCGATCACCACGGCATAGATCACCAGCCAGATCCGCGCGGTGCGCACCACACTTGGCCATTCGGATTGCGGGATAAAGCTTTTCTCTTGCTCATCCAGGCGCCCGGCGGCATGACACAAAACCGAACGCAGGGTATTGAAGGCATGGGGCAGGTTGAACAGGCTCAGAACCATCCGCCACAGGCTCGGCGGCCGCGGTTCGACAATCTCCGGGTCGCGCCCCACCACGATGGTGTCGGTGTGATGTCGTGTGTGGCTCCAGCGCCTGACATGGGGTTCGAACAGGCACATAAAACTCGCCACCTGATACACCGCATCGTTCATCCAGCGCGTTTTAAACGCCGTGCCGTGGCCCATTTCATGCCAGCGCGCATTGGACGCGGTGCCGTACAGCACGCCGTAAGCGATGAAGAACGGAACGCAGGCCCACGAGCCCCAGAACCAGTAGCCGCCAAAGCCGGTGGCGGCGAGGGCCAGTATCCACAGTGCGGTATCGCGCAGGGCCGGACCGTCGCGGCGCTGCATCAGTTCTTTAAGGCGTTTGCGCGGGATCGGGCATTGATACCAGTTGGCCGAAGCCAGGCCCTTCTCCACTGCGTTGGCGGCTTCGGCGCCGGTCAAACTGTAGTCCCGACGCACGGGTGGGGTTGAATGAGGCATGAGGGGGTCTCCGCAAGCTTGATTATTATTGGAACTTGCCTGGATGCAGGTGTGCATCGCAGGAGAAAATATAGGGAGCGCCCCCTCTGCCCTCAAGGCCTTGAATAGATTCACTATCAAGCTATCATCCGGGCTCAATGCGACTTGATAGTTTTCTATCAAGGCATTTTCCGGGGCTGACCATGAACAACAATAAGCGCCCAACCATCGCCACAGTCGCCACCCACGCGGGCCTGAGTGTCGCCACCGTGGACCGGGTGCTCAACGCCCGTGCACCGGTCAACGCCGAAACCGCCGAGCAGGTGTTTCAGGCCGCCGAAGCGGTCGGTTACTTCGCCGCCCGCCTGATCGGCCAGCGCATCCGCGAGCGTCGCCCGACGTACCGTTTTGGCATTTTGTTGCTGGGTACCGCCCAAGCGTTCTACGCCAACCTGGCGACGGCCATCACTGACGCCGCGCAGCGTCAGGCGCAGGCCAACCTGAGCTGCCACTTCGAGTACGTGATCGACCGTACCCCCAGCGCCATCGTCGCCCAGATCGAGCAATTGGCCGTGCAATACGACGGGCTGGCGGTGGTCAGCTTTTCACATCCGCTGATCAATGCCGCCCTTGCACAGATCAGAGAAGCCGGAGTGCCGGTGATTGCATTGCTGTCGGATATTCACGAGCAAGGGCTTGAGGCGTATGTCGGCCAGGATAATTACCGGGTTGGACGTACCATGGGCTGGTTGCTGGCGCACACCTGCAGCGCGCGCAAGGGCAGCGTCGGGGTGTTGCTCGGCGGGCACCGTTTTCTCGGTCATCAGGCGCGGGTTGAGGGGTTGCGCAGCTATCTGCAAGAACACGCACCGGGGCTGAGGATGCTCGATGCCATGATCAACCTGGACAACAACCATGTGACCGAAGAGGCAGCACTGGAGTTGTTGGCCCGGCATGCCGACTTGCGCGGTTTGTGCGTGGTGGGTGGGGGTGGCGACGGGATTATCAGCGCATTGGCGCAGCTGCCAAAACGTCCGGCGTTGTGCAGCATCCTGCCGGAATCGACGGACTTGTCGCATCAGGCCCTGGAACAAGGGCTGATCACCCTGGTGGTGGACTCCCAGCCACAACTGATCGCCACGGCGCTGATGGACTTGCTGGTGGAGCTGCAAACAGCGCCGGCGTTCGACCCGCTCCGGCACCGCATCCATATCCCGTTGCGGATCGTCACCAGTGAGAATGCGCAGCGCTTCACACCCTCACTGTAGAGACCGGTGCATCCCCTCTCCTTGCGGGTAAGGGCTTTTGACGTTGCTGATTCAAGGCAGATTGAACGGCGTAACAATCTGCACTTGGGACGACGCAACAGACTCCGCTTTCCATAGCCGGTGGAATTGCAAAATATGCAAGAACACATGCCGGGCATCGATCTGCAAATTATGGTCGATGACCGCCGCCATTTTTTCCTCAGCCAGCAATTGGCGGTTTTCTTCGTCCAGATCGTGGCCAATAAATACCGCCAGCGGCCGCCCAAGGGCTGCAAAGGCATCGACTATCGCCCGATTGCCACCGCCCACGCTGTACACCGCTTTCAAACTCGGGCAGGCCTTTAACGCTTGAGTCACACGAGCAAAAGTCGGCTCATAAGCACCAAAACCCTCGCTGATATCCAGCACCCGCAAGTGCGGCGCACGACCGCGCAGCCAGGCGCGAAAACCCATTTCGCGCTCTTCTTCGCCGCGAAAACGCTCACTGCTGATCACCACCGCGACCTCTTGCGGCGCCGTGTCCAACCAGCGGGACAGCAGGTACGCGGCGGTTTGCCCGGCATTGCGGTTGTCCATGCCAACGTAAGCAATGCGCTTGCTCTGGGGCAAATCGGTGACCAGCGTCACCACCGGGATACCTGCGGCGACCAAGTGATTGACCGCCAGGTTGATCAGCGGCTCATCAGCCGCCTTGAGTACCACACCCTGACTGCCCTTCCCGGCGCAGCGCACAAGCAGGTCGTGCATCTGCTGCGCATCGATCTCTTCGAACAGATGAAAGCGCGGCGAAATGCGGAACGGCGCCATGCTCCCCAGTTGCGCGGTCATGGCCTCTTGCACCGCCTTGCTGAAGCGCTTGGGCGTGTCCATGATCACGTCGACATAAAACGTTCGGCCCACCGCCAGGCCGTTTTTTTCCTGTGCCTCCAGTTCGTCCAGCGCCTGTTCGATACGCCGCCGGGTCTGGTAGTGAACGCTGCCGCGCTGATGCAGCACGCGGTCAACCGTGGCTTTGCTGACCGCCGCCTGAGTGGCGATTTGCTTGATCGAGAAGTGTTTGGCACGGCTGAGCATAGGGATAGGCACGCCTTGAGACTGAGGTTTTTATGAGGTCTTTTCGGGCAATCGTGAGGTGCGTGCAATGCTAGTCTCGGTTCCACGAGGTGTCACCCGATGATCTCGACAACAATAAAAACCGCAGGAGCCGTTCATGTCTGAAGCCGATTTCTCCACTCAATTCGCAGGCCAGTTTTTCGTTGTCACCGGCAGCACTCAAGGCTTGGGCGCAGCGGTCGCGCATACCCTGGCCCGTCGGGGGGCAGCGGGCCTGATCATTTGCGGGCGCAGCCGCGACAAAGGCGAGGACCAGGTGCGGCAGCTGGCGCAACTCGATTGCCAGGCCTTTTTCGTCGAAGCCGACATGGAGCGTGTTGAAGATTGCCGCGCCGTGATCGCCGCCGCCCGTGAGCATTTCGGCAGCCTGCACGGGCTGGTCAATTGCGCCGGAATGTCAGATCGCGGCAGCATCCTCGACACCTCGCCGGAGCTGTTCGACCGGATCTTCGCGGTCAATGTGCGGGCGCCATTTTTCCTGATGCAGGAAGCCATCAAGCTGATGATCAGCCAGAACGTGGAAGGCGCCATCGTCAATATCCAGAGTGTCAGTGGCCATGGCGGGCAATCATTTCTCTCGGCGTACGCGACCTCCAAGGGCGCACTGGCGATCCTCACCAAAAACGTGGCCTTCAGCGCCCTGCGCAATCGGATCAGGGTCAACGGCCTGAACATCGGCTGGATGGACACGCCCCACGAGGACCAGATCCAGCGCGAGTATCACGGCGCGCAAGCGGGCTGGCTCACCGAGGTAGAGCAGAGCATGCCGTTCGGGCGCCTGCTCAAGCCTGCCGAAGTGGCGCGCAGCGTGGCGTTTCTGCTGTCCAGCGAGTCGGGGATGATGACCGGTGCGGTGATTGATCTGGAGCAAGGTGTAATGGGCTGCGGTGACGGCTCGACGCCGCGACCTGAGGCTCCGCTGACACTGGGTGCGGCATGACCCCCCTCGCGGCCTTTGTACGGGCAGACACGGTGGCTCTGGCTGACTTTGCAGCGCTGTGTGAACAGACCGTCGACCCGGCGGACTACCCCCATAGCAACGCCGTACAGCGCAAGGTGGTGATTTATCACGCCGATACATTGCGCCAGGCCCTGGCAAGCGACCCAACGGCGCTGAAGAACGAACTGCATCATCTGTTCCGCCACGGACCGGGGGTGATGGTGGTGCGCGCGGCCTACAGTGACCCCGGGGTGATCGATCGGCATAGCCGCGTGTTGGCGGCAATCCTGGCTCAAGAAGCACAGCAGGGGCAGGCCGCAGACCACTTTGCCAAGGCCGGGGCCAACGGCCGTCTTTGGAACTCGCTGCAAAAAACCGCGCTGCACTCCCCCGACTCGTTCATCGAGTACTACGCCAATCCGTTGCTTGGGCTCATTGCTGAATCGTGGCTGGGGCCGCACTTTCAGATTACCGCCCAGGTCAATGTCGTGAACCCGGGAGGTCAGGCGCAGCAGCCTCACCGCGACTATCACCTGGGCTTCCAGACGGTGGACGAGGTCGAGCGCTTTCCGTTGCCACTACAGGTGATGTCGCAGTATTTGACGTTGCAGGGGGCGATTGCTCATACCGACATGCCGCTGGAAACAGGGCCCACTCTGCTGCTGCCGTTTTCACAACAGTACGACTTGGGGTATCTGGCATGGCGGCACGAAGCATTTAACGACTACTTCCAGCAATACGCGGTGCAACTGGCACTGAACAAAGGCGACCTGCTGTTCTTCAACCCGGCGCTGTTTCATGCCGCCGGAAGCAATATCACCGCAGATCGGCAGCGCATGGCCAACCTGCTGCAAATATCCTCGGCGTTTGGCAAACCGATGGAAAGCCTGGACCGCGACCGCATGATGCAGGCGCTCTACCCTGCCCTGCTCAAGCGTCTGCAACAGGATGAGCTGGATGACCAGGGGCTGGCGTCTGTGATCGCGACGGCAGCTGACGGCTATTCATTTCCCACCAACCTCGACAGCGATCCGCCCTTGCACGGCATGGCGCCTAAGACCGGGCAGCAGTTGATGCTGCAAGCCCTGACTGAACGCTGGCCATATCCGGTGTTTGAACAACAGGTCAGCCTTATGCGCAGCAAGCGTCAGGCGTGATCGTCCGTTGTCTCTCCCAACGGAATAATCTGCGCGCTGCCATGCCGAACCCCGCGTTCGGCCATCACATGACGCGCCAGCTCCGACACCTCCCCGACCTTCCCTTTGAGCACTGACACCTCCATGCACCGGCCATGATCCAGGTGCACATGCAGCGTCGACAAGGTCAGGTCATGGTGTTCATGAAAGGCCGTATTAAGCCGCTTGGAAAGCTCCCGCGTGCCGTGGTCATACACATAACTCAGGGTCGCCACGCAGGCATCGTCAGGATCACCCTTCTCCGGTTCCAGCAGCCCGGCGCGCAATAAATCGCGTATTGCTTCGGAGCGCCCCTGATAGCCGTGGGTGCCCACCCGCTCATCAATGGCAGCCAATAAAGCATCGTCCAGCGAAATAGTGACCCTCTGCATCTAATCGGCCTCGCAGTTATGAACTTTTGACATAGACTTCATACCCAGCATCTGATCAGGCCAATAGCCATCAATTGAGGGAGACGCAGTGTGAAGCAGTCACGGACGAAACAACAGCTGGCCTTGTGGATGATTGGAGCCTGCCTGAGCGCTGGCATCTCGACGGCCTGGGCCGCCGATCCGGCCCCCACGCTGACCTATTCATGGCCGACCAATGCTGGGCCGCTGGATCCCCGAGGCTATTCGCCAAACCAGATGTATGCCCAGGCCATGGTCTATGAACCCTTGGTGCGTTACACCGCACAGGGCACGCTGGAACCTTGGCTCGCTACTCAGTGGAGCGTGTCGCCGGACGGCAAGACCTACACCTTCACCCTGCGCGACGACGTGACCTTCAGTGATGGCAGCCCGTTCAATGCTGCCGCCGCCAAGGCCAACCTGGACGCGGTGCTGGCCAACAGCAAACGCCATCAGTGGATGGAACTGGTCTCGACCCTGGAGCGCGTCGAAGCGCCTGATGAGCACACATTGGTGCTGGTGCTCAAACACCCTTACTACCCGACCCTGATGGAACTGGCGCAAGTACGCCCGCTGCGGTTTGGCGCACCCGACGCCAGGCCGGGCACGCCGGTGGGTACCGGGCCCTGGGTACTGGCGCAAACCCGGCGTGGCGAATATGACCGCTTCGAGCGCAACGAGCGGTACTGGGGCCAAAAACCGGCCTATGGCTCAGTACTGGTCAAGGTCATCTCCGACCCGGACAGCCGCGCCATTGCCCTGCAAACCGGTGAAATCGACCTGATCCAGGGCGCCGACGGCGAAATCTCCCCGGGCACCTTCGTGCGCCTGCGGGACTCGGGTTTCAAGACCGCCATTTCCGCACCACTGGCCACCCGCACGGTGGCCATGAACACCGGTCTGACGCCCACCAATGAGCTGTCAGTGCGCCAGGCAATCAACCAGGCGGTGGACAAGGACACCATCATCGCCAAGGTGCTGCATGGCCAGGAACCCCGCGCCGATGCGCTGTTTGCCAGCAACATGCCGTATGCCGACCTTGGCCTCAAGCCATTGCCTTATGACCCTGAACAGGCGAAGAAAACCCTGGAAGCCGCTGGTTGGAAAGTCCCGGCGGGCAAGAGCATTCGCGAAAAAGACGGCAAGCCCCTGAGCACCGAACTGGTGTTTCTGGGCCCCAGCGCCCTGCAAAAAAGCCTGGCCGAGATCATTCAGGGCGAACTGGCCAAAGTCGGTATCGAGGTCAAATTGCGCGCTGAAGAAGACGGCGCACTGGTCCAGCGCCAGCGTGAGGGCAAATTCGGCATGATCTTCGCCGACACCTGGGGTGCGCCCTATGACCCGCACTCGTTTGTCAGCTCCATGCGCTACGCCGGCCACGCGGACTATATGGCTCAGCGCGGCTTGCCGATGAAGGACGCGATCGACCACAAGATCGCTGAAGTGCTGGGCGAAACCAGTGAAGACAAACGCGCCGGGGATTACCGCGAAATCCTCACCACCCTGCATGACCAGGCGGTGTACCTGCCGATCTCACACCTGACGGCCATCAGTGTCAGCGGTAAAAACGTCGACAACGTGCAGTTCGGCAGCACGCTGTTTGACGTGCCGTTCGAGGTCATGCACCCAACCACCGGGAAACCATAACCATGCTGCGCTATATCATTTTGCGACTTGTGCTGCTGATCCCGGTGCTGCTGGGGGTATCGCTGATCGTCTTTGTGCTGCTGCACCTGGGCAATGGTGACCCGGCACTGGATTACCTGCGCCTGTCGCAGATCCCGCCGACCGACACCGCACTGGCCGAGGCGCGCCATGCGCTGGGCCTTGACCGCCCGCTGCCCGAGCAATACATCACCTGGCTGTGGAATGCCCTGCATCTGGACTTCGGCATCTCCTATATCACCGGGCGCCCGGTACTCGACGACATTCTCTACTACCTGCCTGCCACCCTGCAGCTGGGCGGTCTGGCCCTGCTCACCACCCTGGTGATGAGCATTCCGCTGGGCCTGGCGGCCGCCCGCTGGAAAGGCCGCTGGCCCGATCAGGTGGTGCGTTTCATCACCTTTATCGGCGTGTCGATGCCCAACTTCTGGCTGGCATTCCTGTTGATCGCCCTGTTCTCGCTGTGGCTGGGCTGGTTGCCACCGATGGGCCGTGGCGGCCCGCAGCACTTGTTGATGCCGGTGCTGGCAATTGCGCTGATGTCGATGTCGATCAACGCCCGCCTGCTGCGCGCCAGCCTGCTCGACGTGCGCCAGCAGCGGCATGTGTTCTACGCCCGGGCCCGTGGCCTGAATGAAAAGCGGGTGTGGCGCGACCATATCCTGCGCAATGCCTGGATGCCGCTGGTGACAGCCACCGGCATGCACATTGGCGAGTTGCTGGGCGGCGCACTGGTGATCGAAACCATCTTCGCCTGGCCCGGCGTCGGGCGCTTCGCCGTGAGCGCCGTGCTTAACCGCGACTTCCCGGTGATGCAGTGCTTCACCCTGCTGCTGACCACGCTGCTGGTGCTCTGCAACCTGGTGGTGGACATCTGCTACGCCTGGCTCGATCCGCGTACTCGTCTTTCGGGGGTGATGGCATGAGCGCACTGACTGCAACTTTTACAACCAGAAGGCACGGGCTGCGCATCGGTTATGTGCTGGTGGCCCTGCTGCTGGTGATGGCGCTGTTCGGCCCCTGGCTGGCGCCTTACGACGCCACCCTGGTGAACCTTGACGACCGCCTGCTGCCCGCCAGTGCCAGCCACTGGCTGGGCACCGACCATCTGGGCCGTGACGTGCTCTCGCGGCTGATCGTCGGCACGCAACTGTCTCTGGGCAGCGTGGTGCTGGTACTGGCGCTGGTGCTGGTGCTGGGCGTGGTCATTGGCGGCATTGCAGGGATCGTCGGCGGCAAGGTCGACATGGTCCTGATGCGCCTGTGCGACATGTTCCTGACGTTTCCGACCCTGGTGCTGGCGTTCTTCCTGATTGCCTTGCTGGGCACGGGCCTGACCAACGTGATCATCGCCATCGCCCTGTCCCACTGGGCCTGGTATGCGCGGATGGTGCGCGGCATGGTCCTGGCCCAGCGCAACCGCGACTATGTGCTGGCCTCGCGTCTGGCCGGCGCATCACGCCTGACCCGCCTGCGCCAGCACGTGATGCCCAACGTGGTGGGCCAATTGCTGGTGCTGGCGTCAATGGACATCGGCCATATGATGCTGCACGTCTCGGGCCTGTCGTTCCTCGGCCTGGGCGTGAGCCCGCCGACTCCGGAATGGGGCGTGATGATCAACGATGCCAAGGAATTTATCTGGACCCAACCGCAGCTGTTGCTGTGGCCGGGGCTGATGATCTTTATCTCGGTCATGGCCTTCAACCTGCTGGGCGATGCATTGCGTGACCGGCTCGACCCCGGCGTACTGGCGGAGATCAAGGAATGAAGCACACATTGGCGATTCGCGACCTGACGCTCAAACACCAGCAGCGCACCCTGGTTGACCGGGTGGAGCTGACCCTCAAGGCTGGCCAGGTGCATGCGCTGGTCGGCGCCAGCGGCTCGGGCAAGTCCCTGACCTGCCTGGGCATCCTCGATCTGTTGCCGCCCGGTGTCCACAGCAGCGGCGCGACCCTGCTGCTCGACGGGCAAACGGTGGAGCCCGCGCAACTGCGGGGGCGCGAAGTGGCACTGGTGCTGCAAAACCCGCGCAGCGCGTTCAACCCGGTACGTTCACTGCGCCAGCACGCCCTCGAAACCCTGCATGCACGGGGCATTCGCGGCGCAGTGGCCGATGAGCTGATCCACGCCACCCTGCACGAAGTCGGCCTGCACGATGCCCAGAGGGTACTCGACTCATTCGCCTTCCAGCTCAGTGGCGGCATGCTGCAGCGGATGATGATCGCCCTGGCCCTGCTCGCCGACAGCCGTTTTTTGCTGGCGGACGAGCCCACCAGTGACCTGGATGTTGTGGCCCAGGCGCGGTTTCTCGACCTGCTTGAGCGGCTGGTGGAGCAACGCAACCTGGGCGTGCTGCTGATCACCCATGACATGGGGGTTGTGGCGCGCTGCGCCGATCAGGTCACGGTCATGGCCCACGGCCGGATCGTTGAACACGCCGATGTGCATGCGCTGTTCCATGCACCGCAAAGCCAGGAAGCGCGCACGCTGCTGGCGGCACATCACTCACTGACCCTGGAGGCCTGCGCGCCATGAGCTTTATTCAAGTACGCGACCTGGACCACGGTTACACCGCGGGCGGGCTGTTCAGCAAACGGCACCGGGTTCAGGTACTGAGCGGGTTGAACCTCGACCTGCACAAGGGCCAGAGCCTTGGCCTGCTGGGAGGCAGCGGCAGCGGCAAAAGCACCCTGGCCCGCCTGCTGATGGGGCTGGAAAGTGCCGATCAAGGCAGCATCCTCTTCAATGGCCAGCCGGTGCAGGATCAGCCGTCGTTTTTGCAGAGCGTGCAGATGGTGTTTCAGGACGCCCTCAGTGCCTTTAATCCCCAGCGCAGCATTGGCTGGAGCATTGCCGAACCCTTGCGCCATCTTTCGGACATGCCCCCCCATGCGTGCAAGGCCCGGGTTGAGCAACTGTTGCAACAGGTCAGGCTTGAAGCCGGCGACATCGACAAACTGCCGGCGCAACTGAGTGGCGGCCAGCTGCAACGCGCCGGCATCGCCAGAGCCATGGCGATCGGGCCGCAACTGATTATTCTCGACGAAGCCCTGTCCAACCTTGACCGGGTGCTGCAGGTGCAGATTCTGGATTTGCTGGCGCAAGTGCGGCGCGAGTCGGGTACCGGTTTTTTGCTGATTACCCATGACTTGAGCCTGGTGCAGCGTTTTTGCCAGCGGGTGGTGGTATTGGCCAACGGCCAACTGGTGGAAGACCGGGAAGTGACGCCGCAGATGCGCTTTACCCATCCCGCTGCACGGACCCTGCAAGAGGCGGTGCTGCCGGCGATGCCGAGGGCCAGGAGAGTCCGTGAGCCGCAGTTGCAGACCTGAAACAGCGAGCCTCTGAACCTCTAACCTCTGTAGCCGCTGACGAGGAACGAAGGCTGCGATCGGGTTGGTGCGCCACTGCGACGAAGCGGCCGCAAAACCGGCAACCGCGCTTTTCCTGAAAATCCAGCCTGCATGGTTTTACGACTGCTACGCAGCCGATCGCAGCCTCGTTCTACTCGTCAGCGGCTACAAAGAGAGGCGCAGCCTGTAGCCGCTGACGAGCTCCGCGAGGCTGCGACCGGGTTGGTGAGCCACTGCGTCGAAGCGGTCGCAAAACCGGAAACCGCGCTTTTCCTGAAAATCCAGGCTGCATGGTTTTACGACTGCTACGCAGCCGATCGCAACCTCGTTCTACTCGTCAGCGGCTACAAAGAGAGGTGCAGCCTGTAGCCGCTGACGAGCTCCGCGAGGCTGCGACCGGGTTGGTGCGCCACTGCGACGAAGCGGTCGCAAAACCGGAAACCGCGCTTTTCCTGAAAATCCAGGCTGCATGGTTTTACGACTGCTACGCAGCCGATCGCAGCCTCGTTCTACTCGTCAGCGGCTACAAAGACAGGCGCAGTCTGTAGCCGCTGACGAGCTCCGCGAGGCTGCGACCGGGTTGGTGAGCCACTGCGACGAAGCGGTCGCAAAACCGGAAACCGCACTTTTCCTGAAAATCCAGGCTGCATGGTTTTACGACTGCTACGCAGCCGATCGCAGCCTCGTTCTACTCGTCAGCAGCTACAAAGACAGGCGCAGTCTGTAGCCGCTGACGAGCTCCGCGAGGCTGCGACCGGGTTGGTGCGCCACTGCGACGAAGCGGCCGCAAAACCGGCAACCGCGCTTTTCCTGAAAATCCAGGCTGCATGGTTTTACGACTGCTACGCAGCCGATCGCAGCCTCGTTCTACTCGTCAGCGACTACAAAGAGAGGTGCAGCCTGTAGCCGCTGACGAGCTTCGCGAGGCTGCGACCGGGTTGGTGCGCCACTGCGACGAAGCGGCCGCAAAACCGGCAACCGCGCTTTTCCTGAAAATCCAGGCTGCATGGTTTTACGACTGCTACGCAGCCGATCGCAGCCTCGTTCTACTCGTCAGCGACTACAAAGAGAGGTGCAGCCTGTAGCCGCTGACGAGCTTCGCGAGGCTGCGACCGGGTTGGTGAGCCACTGCGTCGAAGCGGTCGAAAAACCGGAAACCGCACTTTTCCTGAAAATCCAGGCTGCATGGTTTTACGACTGCTACGCAGCCGGTCGCAGCCTCGTTCTACTCGTCAGCGGCTACAAAGAGAGGTGCAGCCTGTAGCCTCAACGCTCAAATCACGTCCCGCTTTTAACCTTGCTCCACACCCGCGTGCGCACCCGTTCAAGTTTCAGCGGCAACGGTTCAAGCGGAAACAGGGTGGCCATCACGTCTTTGCCAGGGTAGATCTGCGGGTTGTCGCGGATCTTTTCGTCAATCAGCGCCTTGGCATCCAGA
Organism: Pseudomonas deceptionensis; assembly: GCF_900106095.1. Lineage (NCBI taxonomy): Bacteria > Pseudomonadati > Pseudomonadota > Gammaproteobacteria > Pseudomonadales > Pseudomonadaceae > Pseudomonas > Pseudomonas deceptionensis. The sequence continues at coordinate 3,790,835 of NZ_FNUD01000002.1, forward strand.
TTGGCATTGGGGTACTTGAGATAGGTAGAGGTCTGCGCAATCACCTGCGGGCGCAGCATGTAGTCGATAAACGCCAGGCCCTGCTGCGGGTTGGGCGCATCGTTGAGCAACACCATGCTTTCAACCCAGATCGGCGCGCCTTCACGGGGAATGCTGTAACGGATGTCGCGGCCATTGCCGGCCACCTGGGAGGCGGTCCTCGCGTCCTGCACCCCGCCCGCCCAACCCACCACCGCACAGACGTTGCCGTTGGCCAGATCGGTGATGAATTTGGACGAGTCAAAATAGCGAATATACGGCCGCAGCGTCAGCAATAACGCCTCCGCTTTCTGGTAGTCCTGGGGGTTGGTGCTGTTGTAAGGCAGCCCGAGATAATGCAAGGCGATGGGGATGATTTCGCCAGGAGCGTCCAGCATGGCCACGCCACACTGGCTCAGCTTACTCAGGTTCTCGGGCTTGAAGATCAGGTCCCAGGAATCAACCGGCGCATCCGGCCCCAGGATTGCCCTGACCTTGTCCACGTCATAGCCGACCCCCGTGGTGCCCCACAGGTACGGCACGGCATAGCGATTGCCCGGATCGTTGCTTTGCATCTTGGCCAGAATGTCCGGGTCCAGATGCGAGCGATTGGGCAATTGCGCGGGGTCCAGTTCCTTGAGTACCCCGGCCTTGATCAGGTTGGGCAGCAGATCCCCGGTGGCCACGACCACGTCATAACCACTGCGCCCGGCCATCAGCTTGCTTTGCATCACATCGCTGTTGTCGAACACGTCATACATCGAGCTGATGCCGGTATCGGCCTGGAAGTTTTTCATCGTGTCCGGGGCGATAAAGTCGTACCAGTTGTAGATATTGACCTTGGGCCCGGCCGCAACCGCATGGCCGATGCTGCAACTCAACAGTGCTGCCAGCGCAAGGCGCATAACCTGTGGTGTCTTCATTTGCCTGCTCCGATCAACAGTTCGCGACGACCGTCTGCATGCTCGAGCTGCTCTCCCGAGAGCAGCAAACGACGGTCCTTGAGGTAGTCGTACTCGCGGCGGGCAGCCTTGAGTTGCTCCAGATCCAGTTCGACAACCTGACGGCTTTCATCACGCCCGGCTTCAAACAGCACCCGCCCGAACGGGTCGACCGCCATGCTGCCGCCCGCGAACACCAGCCCGTCATCCCCTGCCCCGACGCGGTTGACCATTACGGCAAACATCTGGTTTTCCTGGGCCCGGGCCAGAAGCGCAGTACGGTGCACAGGGCCGTAGGGGTCCATATTGCCGTTGGTGACGATGATAAGCTGGGCGCCCAGTTGCGCCAGGGCGCGGCCGGTTTCCGGCAGTTCGATGTCGTAGCAGATCAGCAGGCCCACCCGAATGCCCCGCCACAGCACGGTGGTAAAACGGTCGCCGGGGCAGAAGTCGCCACGCTCGGTTGGCCATAGATGGGTCTTGCGGTACTGCAGCGCGATCCCCTCGGGCGTCACCAGCACCGAGGTGTTGTAGAAACGCCCGTTATGGGCCTCGGCAATGCCCACCACCACACTCACATCACGCTCACGCACGGCCTGCAACACGGCTTTCAGCGTCGGACCGGTCAAGGGCTCGGCCACCTGCGCCAATTGCTGACCGCCGACAAAACCGGTCAAGTGGGTCTCCGGGAACACCAGTAAATCGGTATCGCCAGCGCAGGTGGCGATGGCGTTCAGAGTACGCGACAGGTTATAAGCGGTGTCGCCGTCACGGCCTGCCAGTTGCACCAATTCAATGTTCATCTCAGATCCTTGCACGGAGGGATGAGCCGAGTATGGTGCGCCGCTCAGCGCCAATATATGACTTCGATGGGGTAACACCCAATGGGTAGTGAGATGAATCTGACGCTGCAGGATGTGGCCTGGCATGACGCCATGGGCCGGGTGATCGAAACCCTCGACCAGCCCAATTTCTGGACCGCGCTGGTGCGTTTGCTGGGCCGCTATGTGCCCGTGGACAACTGGGTGGTGCTTGTCTACAGCGCCGGCAAACCCCGGGTGCTGGCCGAATCCCCCGGCGCAGACGGCGGCATGGACTCGCTGTTCCAGGACTATCTCAAGGGCCTGTACCTGCTGGACCCGTTCTACATTGCCAACCGCGAAGCACCGCGAACCGGGTTGTTCCGCCTGCAGGACGTGGCCCCGGAATGCTTTGAGCAGACCGATTACTATCAGCGTTATTTCCGCCTGAACGTCGTCACTGACGAGGTGCACATCAACGTACAACTCGACAACGAGCGCACCCTCAGCCTGTCGCTGGGCAACCAGTGCCGATTCAGCCTGGAACAGACCGCGTTGCTGGGCCTGGTGCAACCCTGGGTGGCCGCATTGATGCGCCAGCGCCTGATGTTCGAGCGCGAACCCGGGGAGGCCCCGGAGCTGACGCCCAACTGGCAAAGCCGCCTGGAAGCGGCAGCCGAGCAGTTGACTACGCCACTGACCGGGCGTGAAATGGAAGTCGCCCTGCTGCTGCTCAGCGGCTGCTCGAACAAGGAAATCGCGCGCAAACTGGCGATCTCTGCCGAGACCGTGAAGGTGCACCGCAAGCACATGTACAGCAAGCTGGGGATCAAGTCACAGTCCGAGCTGTTCTCGCTGTTTTTGCAGGCGCAGGAATAAAAAGCACCTACCGTTGCACTTCCTTGCAGTGTAAGTTTGGAAATGTTTTGTTTCATTCACCCCACATTTCTACCTGACCGACTGCCAAGGAATGCCCCTCGCAATGGATTTCTCACTCAAGCAACTGGCCGCAGCAACCCTGATGCTGGCCAGCCTCAGCGCGTTCACCACCAGCGCTCACGCCACGATCACCCCGCAACAGAGCGGCCTCATTCTCAAAACCTTCAGTGATCAAAAGGTCACGGATTTCAGGCAGTTCCTGGCCAGCCTGGCCAAGAGTGACCTGGCCAGGACCGACAACCTGGGGCCTGCCATCGATGGTTTCCTCGATAACAAGACCTTGTCCGCCGAACAGCAGAACGATATCTATCGCCTGCTGGGCCTGTATACCCGGCTCAAGTACGGCAACGCAGCCACCCAGACCCTGCGTGAACTGGTCGCCATCCCGACCGTGAATCTGGACGATGTGCCGCAGTACAAGAACCCTGAGTTCATCAAGATCGGCAACAAGATCCAGGACCTGGCCAAGTCCTTCGACCTTAACTTTCGCAACATCGACAACCGTGTCTATGAAATTTCCCTTGAGGGCAGTGGCGATGAGGTGGTGGGTATCCATGCCCACGCCGACGTGGTGCCCGTGAGCCCTGAAAACTGGGTACTCAAGGACGGCACCCGACTTGACCCGTTTAAAGTCACCCTGATCGGCGATCGCATGTATGGCCGCGGCACCGAGGATGACAAGAACGGCATCGTGGTGACGCTGTACGCCATGAAGGTGATCAAGGAAGAGAAACTGCCGCTGGCCCGCAACTTCAAGCTGCTGGTGGACACCACCGAGGAAACCACTGGCGACGCCATCCCTTATTACTTCGAACGCAACCCCACGCCCAACTACAACCTGGCGCTGGATGGCGGCTACCCGGTAGTGATTGCAGAAAAAGGCTACGGCACCGTCATGGCCAGTTTTGCGCGGCGTAACGCCGAGGGCCAGGGCGCCGAAATCATCTCGCTCACGGGCGGCCTGGCCACCAACCAGATCCCGTCGACTTCAGTCGCCACTTTTGTCACCGACAAGCCTGCCGAACTGGCCGCCAGCCTGAACAAGGCCGGTGCCGAGTATGCCGAGCGCAACGGTGCAAACTTCGAGGTCAATGCCAAGGTGGTCGGCAAGGATGTCGTACTGACCGTCACAGGGGTTTCTGCGCACTCCTCCGAGCCAGAGTCCGGGGTGAACCCGGTGGCAAGGATGCTCGACTTTATCAGCAGCGTTGATGGCCAGATCGCCCTCAAGCACAACCACATTACCGACGCTGCACACTATGGCGCCGACAACTGGGGGCTGGACTACGAGGGTGGCAAGCTGGGGGTCGGGTTTTCTGATGAGTTCATGGGGCCGTTGACCACTTCGCTGACCTTTGTGGGGCTGGATGACAAGGCCCTCAAGCTGGCGGTCAACCTGCGTGTGCCGAAGGGCAAGTCCCCGCAAGTGCTCCAGGCGCAAATCGCCGGGAAGCTGGATGCCTGGAGCAAGAGCAAGCAAGTCCCGGTGACCTTTGACTACACGATCGCCGAGCCGATGTACCGCAACCCTGAAGGCGAATGGGTCAAGGCGCTACTGGCCGTGGCCACCGAGAACCTGGGCATGGAGCACAAGTACGGCACATCGGCGGGCGCCACTTCGGTACATGAGTTGCCCAACGGCGTGCAATTTGGTCTGGCCATGCCCGACGTCAAATACACCGGCCACAACGACAACGAGTTCAAGACGGTGGAGCAGTTCATGCTGGACTTGCAGATCGTGACCGAGATGATGGCGCGTATCGGGCAGTTGCCAAAACTCTGAGACACACCCTTTTAGCCACAGGTTTTGCTGGCGCTTCGTCGCAGTGGCGCACCAACCCGATCGCAGCCTTCGGCAGCGGCTACAGGGTTTGTGTACTGCGCAATCTGTTGCTTTGCTTTGGCTTTGGCTTTTGATCTGCTCTTGATCTACCCGCCCCTTCGGGAGGCCGAGTGGAGGTTCTGCGCAGTGGGTCTCCCGGCATGGATGCCGGGAGAGCCGTGTTGGGCCAAGGATGGCCCGTCACGGCGTGCCCACGGAGCGGGACCGGAGCGAGGGACACCTGAGCGCAGCGAGGGCCGTACGCCGGGGCAAGGCCTTTTTGCTTACTTTTGTGGCTGTTTGACAAAAGTGAGCCGCCGTAAGGGCGGAACCCGTAAAACGCCGTGGCGCATCAAATGGATATGTACACAGGTCTCGCCCTTACGGCGAGTCCCTGCCCTGCCATACGGCCTCCAGGGATCCCTTCGCCAGCAGGCTGGCTCCCACAGTAATCAGGCACATGGCGCAGATTTTGTGGGGGCTGGCTTGCTTCCACAGCAGATTGGAGGATGCCTCACGGGCAAGCCCGGCGCCCACAAACATTCAAACTGCTTTCCAGCCCACCTGTTCAAGGGCAGCCAGCAAACGCTCAGGCTTAAGCGCCAGCACGGTATTGCCACACCCTTTCAGGTCATCGGCACCGAGCATGGCGTTGAGAATGGCTTCTTCAACCGCATCCGCCGCCGCCCCGAACAGCGGCGAAATGTAGTCGTTATTGACCATCTGCAACGCCGTTGTCGGCTCACCCGGATGACCGAAGTTGGCCGCCGGCAAGTTGTTGTTGCCCACCGAAAAGGCAATGAAAATATCGCCGCTGGAATCCTCGGTACCTCCGCCCACCCGCGCCAGCCCGACACTGGCACGCTGCGCAAGCCGGGTGCATTGATGCGGCAGCAAAGGCGCATCGGTGGCAATGGTAATCACGATTGACCCCATGCCCGGTACGCCGACATTGACCGCGCTTTTAAAGGGCGACGGCACATCGTCCAGCACCGTGCCGACCGGGTAACCAGCCACCCGCAAGGCTTCGCGCACGCCGTAGTTGGCCTGTACCAGCACGCCCACGGTCCAGCCGCCCTGCTCCGGGCTCAATACCCGCGAAGAGGTGCCGATCCCGCCCTTGAATTCATGGCAGATCATCCCCGTGCCACCACCGACGTTGCCTTCTGCAACCGGGCCGCTACGGGCCGCTTGCAGGGCAAGGTGCACATGCTCGGCGGTAACGTGCTGCCCCCAGATATCGTTCAGCGTGCCATCGTAGGTTTCCAGCACCACGGGCATGCACCAATAGGTGTGCTGCTTGCCCATCTCCCGCTCGGCCGCCACCAGTGCATCGCGCACCACGCCAACACTGTGGGTGTTGGTATAGGCAATGGGCGAAGTCAGCAAACCCGCCTCGCGAATCCACTCCAGCCCCGTGGCGTCACCATTGCCATTGAGCACATGCACGCCCGCAAAACACGGTTGCAGGTGGGTGGCCCCGGCCCGCGGCTCAATCACGGTCACACCGGAATGGATGGAAACTTCGTCGGTTTCAACATTGAGCGTGTGATGACCGACACGAACCCCGGGGACATCGGTAATGGCGTTGTACACGCCCGGAGTGCCTGAACCGATGGTGATGCCAAGCTCACGGATACGCATGGTGTTGTTCTCGTCATTCGATAAAGTGCCCCCAGTGTAGAAACCCGGCAGGCACTTGACGATACCCCCCATTCACTACCCCCGAGGGGTTACTTGTCCGACTTGATACTGGTCCAGACCCGGGTCCGCACGCGTTCCAGCTTTTGCGGCAACGGCTGCACCACATACAGGTTGGCGAGCGCTTCGGGGGTGGGCGTCAGGTTCGGGTTGCCGGTGATGTCACGGTTGATCAGTGCCAGCGAGTCCTTGTTGGCGTTGGGGTAACCCAGAAAATCGCTGATACCGGCAATCACCTTGGGCTCCAGCAAGTGGTTCAGGAACTCATGGGCCTCGGCGACGTTCTTCGCGCTTTTGGGGATGGCGAACGTATCAAACCAGATCGGCGCGCCTTCTTTCGGCAGACGCCAGTCGACCACCACCCCGTTACCCGACTCTTTGGCCCGGTTGCCGAACTGGTAAAAGCTGCCGGAGTAACCGATGGCCACGCAGATATCGCCATTGGCAATGTCCGTCATGTATTTGGCCGAGTTGAAGTAGGTCACGTACGGGCGGATCTTCAACATCAGCTCTTTGGCTTTTTCATAGTCGGCCGGGTTCTGGCTGTTGGGGTCCAGGCCCAGGTAATGCAGCGCTATCGGCAGGATTTCCGAAGGTGTATCGAGCATCGCCACGCCACAGGATTTGAGCTTGGCCATGTTTTCGGGCTTGAACACCAGGTCCCAACTGTCCACCGGTGCGTCGTCGCCCAGCGCGGCCTTGACCTTGGCCGGGTTGAAGCCGATCAGCACCGTGCCGTACATGTAGGGCACGGCGTACTGGTTGCCGGGGTCATTGGTCTCCAGCAGCTTGAGCAACGCGGGGTCTTGATGCTGCCAGTTGGGCAGTTTTGACTTGTCCAGTTTCTGGAACACGCCGGCCTTGATCTGGGTATCGAGAAACTGGTTGGACGGCACGACCAGGTCATACCCCGAGTTGCCCGTCAGCAGTTTGGCTTCCAGGGATTCATTTGTGTCGAAAGAGTCCCAGGTCACGTTGATGCCCGTCTGTTTCGCGAAGTCCTTGGGTACGGACGGCAGGATGTAGTCCGCCCAGTTGTAGACCCGCAATTGGCGCTGTTCGGCATGCGCTGCGCCGGCCAGCAGGGTCAGACCGCAAACAGTGGCGCCCAGCAAGCGTTTCATAGTGTCCATGGATCAGTTCCCCGAATGTGGCGTGAGATCGATAGTTGTTATGTTCTGTACACGGCAGCGGCCTGCAAATGGCCAAGGGCAAGGACGGTCAAATTTATTGTTGTGTGGTGGGTAGGCTTGATTCTTGCTGACAGACTCCCGGGTTCACAGTGGGGAGCGGGCCAAAAGGGGATCGCTGTGGCCATTATGCGTGTCCGAATCTATGTCCGGCCGTGCCGGGCCACCGCCAAAAAAATCAGAATGAATGGATGTGCAACCTGCTCCTCCAAAACAGGCACTATGCATGCTCGCCACGCCCATCCAACGTACCAACACACCTGAACGAAGAGGATTCGATGACTTATACCGCTGCCGATAACCGCTACGATTCCATCCCTTACCGCCGCGTGGGCCGCAGCGGGTTGGTGTTGCCGGCACTGTCTCTGGGGCTGTGGCACAACTTTGGCGACAGCACGCCCATCGACACCCAGCGTGCCCTGCTGCGCACCGCGTTCGACCTGGGCATCAACCACTTCGACCTGGCCAACAACTACGGCCCGCCCTACGGCAGCGCCGAGACCAATTTCGGCCGTTTGCTGCGTGAAGATTTCAAGCAGTACCGCGATGAGCTGATCATCTCCAGCAAGGCCGGCTGGGACATGTGGCCCGGCCCTTACGGTCAGGGCGGCGGTTCACGCAAGTACGTGCTGGCCAGCCTTGACCAGAGCCTGCAGCGCATGGGGCTGGACTACGTGGATATTTTCTACTCGCACCGTTTCGACCCCGATACGCCACTGGAAGAAACCGCCAGCGCCCTGGCCACGGCCGTGCAACAGGGCAAGGCGCTGTACATCGGGATCTCGTCGTACTCCGGGGTGAAGACCCGGGAAATAGCCGCTTTTCTCAAGGAGTGGAAAGTGCCGCTGCTGATCCACCAGCCGGCGTACAACATGCTCAACCGCTGGGTTGAACAGGACCTGCTGGACACCACCGACGAGCTGGGCGCTGGCGTGATTGCCTTCACCCCGCTGGCTCAGGGGTTGCTGACCGACAAGTACCTCAATGGCATACCGGCTGATGCGCGGGTCAACCGTCCGGGCGGTGGCTCGTTGCAGGCTTCGCACTTGTCCGAGAGCAATATTGCCCATGTGCGGGCGCTCAACGAGATTGCCCGGCAACGGGGCCAGAGCCTGGCCCAGATGGCACTGGCCTGGACCCTGCGCGACCCGCGCGTGACCTCGGCGCTGATCGGTGCCAGCCGGCCGGAGCAGATCATCGAGAACGTCGGGGCCTTGCAAAACCTGACCTTCAGCCCGGAGGAACTGGCCAGCATTGACCATTTTGCCCAGGAAGGCGGGATCAACCTCTGGAAAAAACCGTCTACGGCGCAATAGTCAAAAGCCCCTCCCCCGAACCCTCTTCCAAGGAAGAAGGTTCGGGGTCTGTCACGCTAACCGCTCTGCCAACGCCTTGGCCTGCAAGGCAACGTCAGTCACCGCGGTGCTTTCCCACCACTGGCCACGCAGCGGCGGCCCCATGGCAAACAGACGCTGCGCCGGTACCGACGCCGCATTCAACACCGCCCCGCCAGGGTCCGCCGCAATCCCCAACCCCAAATTACCCGGCTGGATCAGCCCGCGCTGCAACAGCTGCCGGGGCAAGGCTTTATCCACCCGGCGCCAGTCGTACTCGATACCGGTGGAGTTGATCAGCCCATCCCCTTCTACCCATACCGCTTCATCCTGACCACGGTAGCGCAGACGAATCCGCGGGCCCGAGCTATCGACCCCTTGCAATGACGCCGCACGGATACTCAGCCGCCCTTCGTTGAGCAACCGCTCCAGCAAGGCATTGCCCTGGGGCGGCGAGCGGTGGTGATGGCTTTCCCACCAGGGCCGCACATGACGCACAAACTGGCGGCGCTCCCTGTCACTGGCCTGGCTCCAAAGCCTGGCGATATGCACCCGCACGGTGTCCAGCGGCGCCTGCCAGTCGATGCCCTGCGCCTGCGCGAGGGCACATTGGCGCCGTAGCTCACGCAGCAACTGCAAGGGGCTGCGCAGATCCGGCGCCTGGCTCAAAAAGTCTTCCCAGGGGGGTGGCTGACGGCGCACATGGGGCAACAGGCCGTGTCGCGAAAACACCTCGATCGGCCCGCGATGCCCGGCCTGATTCAGCGACTCCAGCGCATCGACCATGGTCAGCCCCGAGCCGATGATCAGCACCCGGGCGTCCACAGGCAACCCGCGCAATGCGTCAACATCCCAAGGGTCCAGAGCCGCCGCGTTAAGGCCACTGGACTGACGCTGGGCGGTACGGGCGGCCGGGAACATCCCGGTGGCCAGCACCGCCGCCCCGGCCTGCCACGCGGCACCGCCCTTAAGCGTGACCGCAACCCCGTGCTCAAGGGTTTGCAGGTCGATGACTTCGTCGCGCACGTGGGTCAGGCTGGACCCGTTGCGCTCGCCAATGGCCAGCGCCTGGGCCAGACGTTGCCGGGCATACAGCCCGAACAGCCCGCGTGGCGGGAACAATTGGGCCACCGGCACCGACTGTTGATCGGACTCGGGCCAGCCGCCGTCAGCGATATACGCTTGCAGCCAGCGGGTCAGGTCATCGGCATCGTCCGGCTCGACGCTCATGCGCGCCGCATTGCCGTTCAAGGTATGCCCCAGTTCGGTGGCGCTGTAGGCCTCGCCCCGCCCCAGTTCAGCCCTCGGTTCCACCACGACAATCTGCCGGGCACCGGGCAACCGCAGCAGCTGCATGGCCAACAAGGCGCCGCTCAGCCCACCGCCAACAATCAACACATCGGCCTCACGGATGGCGGGAGTCGCCTGTCCGGTTTGCGGCTCATTCATGGCTATTCACTCGTTCTTGGATTTTTTAAGCGCTGAACACAGGATCGATGGCCGACACAGTACCTGTCACGGAGCATCGAGTTACTCCTGAAGCTACCCATTGCACGAGCTTTTGCACAGGCCATGCCAGTTTTAATGACTGTTGATTATCTCCATGACACATTTCGTGTGGGCACGCGGCTGCGCGGGCTTGACCAGCCCGCGCAGTGTCCGGATTCACTTCAGTCTGTTGCTCAACTGTTGCCTGGCGAACAGTTGTCCTGCAACGCTCGCGGGCGATGACTGCGCAGTTCGGCTGCCGGGGCGGTGGCCGGCTGCAACTGGAAGTCGAATGTCAGCTCGGCATAACGCCCCGTCACATCACGGGCACTGTCGTCACGAAACTGCACTTCGCCCACCAGGCCATCGCGGGTGGCATAGGCAAAGTCGTCCCACAGGTACTTGTCGCCCGACAGGTTGATCTGGGTGGTCAGGTGGCGGTGGCCGGGGGCCGAGATAAAGAAGTGCACATGGGCCGGACGCTGGCCGTGACGGCCCAGCAGGTCCAGGCATTCCTGGGTCGGCCCCTGCGGATCGCAACCGTAACCCGAGGGCACGATGCTGCGGGCGCGATAGCGACCTTCGGCATCGGTGATGATGCGCCGACGCAGGTTGTATTCGGACTGGCTCTGGTCGAAAAACGAATAGGTGCCTTTGGTGTTGGCCTGCCATACGTCGACCGTGGCACCGGCCAGCGGCTTGCCCTGAGTGTCGAACACCTGGCCTTCGAGGAACATCACGGTGGCAACGCCCTCCTCGCTGCCGTCGTCCATCCGCGCGTGCCCTTCGGACAGCGGGGCCCCGGCCACGTACAACGGGCCTTCGATGGTACGCGGGGTGCCGCCAGTCAGGCCGGCCTGTTCATCCTTGGCGTCCTGCAGCAAATCGAGGAAGTGCTCGATGCCAAGACCCGCCACCAGCAGCCCGGCCTCGGAGCGGCCGCCCAGACGGTTGAGGTAGTCCACGGACTTCCAGAATTCGTCTTCGGTGATTTCAAGGTCTTCGATGATTTTTGCGCTGTCTTGCAGCACACGCAAAATGATGCTTTTGAGACGCGTGCTGCCGTTGTCGCTGCCAAAGCCGGCGGCTTCTTTGAAGAAGCTCTGAATACCGTCAGTGTGGGAAATTTTCACGGTCATGAGGCTCACCTTATGTTGTTCTTATGCGAGGGAATTGAGCGTTAGCGGTCGTCGCTGTGGATCGAGGACGGATGGCGGCACAGCCCTTCGATCTCGATATCCATGTACGGGAAGAGCGGCAGTTGCAGCAGGGTGTCGTGCAATGCCTCGACGCTGGCCACGTCAAATACGCTGTAGTTGGCGTAGTGCCCGGCAATGCGCCACAGATGGCGCCACTTGCCCTCCTGTTGCAGGCGCTGGGCCAGTTCCTTTTCGTCTGCCTTGAGTTTCGCGGCCTTGGTCGGGTCCATGTCCAGCGGCAGGTTGACGGTCATTTTTACGTGGAAAAGCATGGGGTTCTCCTTGAATACACGGGAATGCTATTTGTGGGAGCGAGCCTTCATCGCGAGCAGGCTCGCTCCCACAAGGTTTGGTCCAGCGTCAGGCCCAGGCTCGGGGTACGCGGGATGCCATTTGTGGGAGCGAGCCCGCTCGCGAAGACATCGAGGCGCCTGCAAGGCTTTGCTCAACGGCTGAAACGCGCCAGACGCTCTTCGTCCAGCGTCAGGCCCAGGCCCGGAGTTCGCGGGATATGCAGTTCAAAGTCACGGTACTGCGGCGCTTCGATAACGATGTCTTCGGTGAGCAACAGCGGCCCGAACAGCTCGGTGCCCCAGGTCAATTGCTTGAGGGTGAGGAAGGCATGGGCCGATGCCAGCGTGCCCACCGTGCCTTCCAGCATGGTGCCGCCGTACAGGGCAATACCGGCCGCTTCGGCGATGTGCGCAGTACGCAGCACAGCGCGGGGGCCGCCGTTTTTGGCGATCTTGAGGGCGAACACACTGGCTGCGCCGTCGGCCGCGAGGCTGAAGGCGTCCTCGACACTTTCGATGGACTCGTCGGCCATGATCGGCGCCGGGCTGCGCTGGTTCAGGCGCACCTGCCCCGAGCGGTTGACCCGCGAAATCGGCTGTTCGATCAGGTCGATACCGTTGTCACCCAGCACCTGACAGCCACGGATGGCCTGGGACTCGTCCCAGTACTGGTTCACGTCAACCCGCACGCTGGCGCGATCACCCAGGGCCTTTTTGATCGCGAGCACATGCTTGAGATCCTGCTCCAGCGGGTTGGCGCCAATCTTCAGCTTGAAAATCCGGTGACGGCGCACATCCAGCATCTGCTCGGCTTCGGCGATATCGCGGGCGGTGTCGCCGCTGGCCAGGGTCCAGGCCACCTCCAGGCTGTCACGTACCCGACCGCCCAGCAGCTCGCTGACCGGCAGCCCCAGGCGCTTGCCCTGAGCATCCAGCAGCGCGCTTTCAATTCCGGACTTGGCGAAGGTATTGCCTTTGGCAATCTTGTCCAGGGTCTGCATGGCGGCATTGATATTGGCCGCTGGCTTGCCTATCAGCATCGGGGCCAGATGCGCATCGATGTTGGCCTTGATGCTTTCCGGGCTCTCGTACCCGTAGGCCAGGCCACCGATGGTGGTGGCTTCGCCGATGCCTTCAATACCGTCGCTACAACGCAGGCGCAGGATCACCAGGGTCTGCTTGCGCATGGTGTGCATCGCCAGCGTGTGCGGACGGATGGTGGGCAGGTCGACGATCTGGGTCGTCAGGCTTTCAATCAGGACTTGGTTCATTTGAGTGTTCCCGTCAGGTACTTGATACCGGCCCTTCAGCCGAGGTCGCCGCCGCCGACCGGCAGGGTTACGCCGGTGATATAGGAGGCTTCGTCGCTGGCCAGAAACAGGATCGCGCCGACCTGTTCATCCAGGCTGGCGTAGCGTTTCATCAGGCTGCTGTCCAGGGTCTGGTCGACGATTTGCTGGTACCAGACTTTCTCGTCCGGCGTCGGCTGGGCTTCATTGCGCGCAATCCGGCGCGGCGGTGCCTCGGTACCGCCCGGTGCGGTGGCGTTGACCCGAATGCCGCGCTCGGCGTTCTCGAACGCCAGGCAGGCGGTCAGTGCATTCACCCCGCCCTTGGCCGCGCCGTAAGGCACACGGTTGACACTGCGGGTGGCGATTGAAGACACGTTCACGATCGCGCCATGGCCCTGTTCCAGCATGTAGGGCAGCGCCGCATGGCAGCACCACAGGGTGGGGAACAGCGAACGGCGCACTTCGGCCTCGATTTCTTCGACCTGGTAGTGCTCGAACGGCTTGGCCCAAATGGTGCCGCCCACGTTATTGATCAGAATGTCGAGACGGCCGAAGGTTTTTACCGCCTCAGCCATCACCCGAGCGCAGTCGGTGTATTGCTCAAGGTCGGCCGTCAGGGTCAGCACGCCCTCGCCCTGCAGCTCGAAAACCAGCTCGGAACGGTCCACCGCAATGACGCGTGCGCCTTCAGCCAGCAAGCGTTCACACACACGGCGGCCAATGCCTTGGGCTGCGCCGGTGACCAGCGCGACCTTGTTGTCGAATCTGTTGTTCATGGCAACCTCGTCTAAAAAGGAATCAAGCGGCAGCGGCGAATTTTTCGTAGTAGAAATTGGCCGGTGTTATGCCTTGCTCGCGGATATAGAGGTTGACCGCCTCAACCATCGGCGGAGGGCCGCACAGGTACACGTCGACATCGCCCTGGTTCAGATGGCATGGCTCGATGTGCTGGGTGACATAGCCCTTGAGCGGGTGCTGGCTCTGCGGGTTGGCCACGCAGGCACTGAAGCTGAAATTGGCAATGCGGGCGCTCAAGGCCTGCAGGCGATCCAGCTCAACCAGATCAAAGTCGTTGCTCACGCCATAGATCAGATGCACCGGGTGCGGGCTGCCCTGCTCGGCGATTTTTTCCAGCATCGCGGTAAACGGTGCCAGCCCCGTGCCCCCGGCCAGCAGCAACAGCGGGCGCTGGATCTGGCGCAGATAGAAGCTGCCCAGCGGCCCGGCCAGGGTCATGCTGTCGCCTGCCTTGGCAATGCCGGTCAAGAAGCTGCTCATCAACCCGCCCGGCACATTGCGAATCAGAAAGCTGACCTCGCCATCCTTTTGCAGCGTGCTGAAAGAATAGGCCCGCGACTGGTCGCTGCCCGGCACGTTCAAGTTGACGTACTGACCCGGCAAAAAGGCCAGGCTGCTCAGGGACTCGCCCTTGATCGACAGCGCGATCGTGCTCTCGGACAGCTGGCGCACATCACTGATGCTCGCTTCAAAACTGGCCTGCTGGGTCTTGCACACCGTCGAAGAAGCCGGCACACGCAATACACAGTCGCTGGCGGCGCGCATCTGGCAGGTCAGCACGTAGCCCTGCGCAACTTCATCTTCGCTCAGCGCATCTTCGATGTATTCGTCGCCCAGCTCGTAGCTTCCGGCTTCGGCAAAGCACTTGCAGGTGCCACAGGCACCGTCGCGGCAGTCCAGCGGGATATTGATGCCCTGACGGTAAGCCGCATCGGCGACGGTTTCCTGGCCGTTGGCTTCGATAAAACGGGTAACCCCGTCTTCGAAATTGAGCGCAATTTGAAAGCTCATAATGTACCTCGCAGGCAATGCCGGACCCGGGTGCCCGCAGGCACCTTCAAGTACGCATCACAGCGTTGATCAGATGTGGTAGATGTCGATGACCTGACGCACGTAGTCGTTCTTGAGCACTACTTTTTTGGCCTTGATCAGCGGCTGGGGGCCGCGCAGGTCGAGGGTGTAAAAGCTGGTGCCGAAGTAGCTGTCGGTGGTCTTGTAGCGAAAGCTCAGGGTGTGCCAGTTGAAACGCACGCGGCACAGCCCGTCGGCCTCGTCGACGATCTCGATATTGCTCAGGTTGTGCGAGGTACGAGTGTCGGGCATGGTCGCACTGGAGCGCTCGGTCTTGATCCGGAACACCCGGTCTTCCAGGCCGCCACGGCTGCCGTACCAGATCAGCGAAATTTCGCTTTGCGGGTCTTCGGTCAGGGTGTCGTTGTCGTCCCAGCACGGCATCCAGAAGCTCGCATCGGCGGCGTACAGTTCCAGCCATTGATCCCACTGGCCGTCGTCCAGGTAACGCGCTTCGCGATACAAAAACTCGCACACCACTCCATAGAGGCTGTTCATTACACGGCCTCCAGCGGGATCAGCTCAGGTTCGCACGCCGAGGCCTTGAGCATGGTTTGCTGCCAGTACTTGTGTTGCAGCACAAACAGGCCTTCGTCTTCGGTACGAACACCGGACAGCAAGGGCTTGAGGTCGATTTCTTCGGCGCCGGCATCGGCACCTTCAATCCAGTGCTCGGCACCGCGTGACATATCGTTCCAGCCACGACCTGCGCCGTAACCGGTCTGGCAGGAGCGGAACTCTTCCAGGTCATCCGGGGTGGCCATGCCGCTGACATTGAAGAAGTCTTCGTACTGGCGGATACGTTTTGTGCGCGCCTCACTGCTCTCGCCCTTGGGGGCGATGCAGTAAATGGTGATCTCGGTCTTGTCGACGGAAATGGGCCGGGCGATGCGGATTTGCGAACTGAACTGATCCATCAGGTAGACGTTGGGGTACAGGCACAGGTTGCGCGAGTTTTCGATCATCCAGTCGGCGCGGGCCTTACCGAAGTCGCGGGACAGCTCGTCGCGGCGCTCGTAGGCCGGGCGATCCTCGGGGTTGGCCCAGCGGGTCCAGAGCAGCAGATGGCCGTGCTCAAAGGAATAGAAACCGCCACCGCTCTTGGCCCAGCTACCGGCGCTCATGGTTTTGATTTCTTCGCCGGCTTCACGCAGGGTGCGCTGGTTTTGCGTGGCAGCGTAGTTCCAGTGCACGGAACTGACGTGGTAGCCATCGGCACCGTTTTCGGCGGCGAGCTTCCAGTTGCCTTCGAAAATATAGGAACTGGCGCCGCGCAGTACTTCCAGGCCATCGGCGGACTGGTCGACGATCATGTCGATGATCTTGGCCGACTCACCCAAGTGTTCTGCCAGGGATTTGACGTCGGGGTTGAGGCTGCCAAACAAAAAGCCGCGATAGGACTCGAAACGGGCAACTTTGGTCAGGTCGTGGGAGCCTTCACAATTGAAACCTTCGGGGTAGCCGGCCGCGCTCGGGTCCTTGACCTTGAGCAACTTGCCGCTGTTATTGAAGGTCCAGCCGTGGAACGGGCAGGTGTAGCTGGCCCGGTTGCCGGTCTTGTGCCGGCACAGCATGGCGCCGCGATGGCTGCAGGCGTTGAGGAAAGCATTGAGTTCACCGGCCTTGTTGCGCGCGATGAAGATCGGCTGGCGCCCTATGGTGGTGGTCAGAAAATCGTTGACGTTGGGGATCTGGCTCTCGTGTGCGAGGTAGATCCAGTTACCCTCGAAAATATGGGTCATTTCGAGTTCGAAGAGATCAGGGTCGGTGAACATCTCGCGCTTGCAGCGATAGATGCCCTTCTCCTTGTCGTCTTCAAGCATGGCATTCAAGTAATCGATTCCCAGGGACATGGCCGGGGCCTCCGTTGTTATTATCCAGGCCGGGTCAGGTTAGGGAATCGATTCAAGGCGCAATATCCGTTTACTGCGGATCGTTATCCGATTAGTGCGCCAAGGGGATGTTTCAATCGTGGGAGCGAGCCTGCTCGCGAAGCGCATTCGCGAGCAGGCTCGCCCCCACAGTGGGGAGGGGGTGTTTCAATGCCGGCGTTTGAGGGTGCTTGAGGGCAGCTCGCCGAACTGCAAGCGATAGCTTTCGGAGAAGCGCCCCAAATGCAAAAAGCCGTAATCAAGCGCCAGTTCGGTCAGGCTGCGCACCGTGCAACTCGGGTCGTTCAGGCAGGCGTGGACACGCGCAAGCTTGCGTTGGCGGATGTACTGCAAAGGCGTAACGCCCAGCTGGCGCTCGAACAGGGTGTACAGCGAACGCTGGCTCATGCACGCCTGTACGGCCAGGTCTTCACCGCTCAGCTCCTGCTTCAGGTTGCGCTCGATGTAGTCGAGGATGCGCTCGATTCCGGCATGGGGTGATGCAAGGTTTTCACGGCTGATATTGGTCTGCATCAGGGTCAGCAGCTTGCTGCCGACAATCTGCGTGTAGTGCTCCTGCACCCGCAGCAGCGGGTCGCTGGCCTCGGACTCCTGGCAAACCATGCCCAGCAAACCGAGAAACCCTTCCAGTTCATCGAGCCGGTAGTGATTGCGCACAAAGCGCACGCCGCCCGCAGGCCGCTGCCAGCGCTGTTCGTCGCAGATCGATTCGAGCACGTGGACCGGCAGCTTGAGGATGAACTTTTCGCAGTCCTGCGAGTAGGTCAGGTCGACCGGGTCGTCCGGGTTGATCAGCAGCAGCTCGCCCGGCACCAGATGGTGCTCCCGGCTCGGGCCACGCCACAGGCAATTGCCGCTCAACAGCACTTGCAAGTGGAAGATGGTTTCCAGCGCAGGCGAAGTCACCCGCACACTGCCGCCATAACTGATACGGCACAGATCGAGCTCGGCGAATTTTCGGTGATTGAGGCTGGCCAGCGGCCGGGTGGTTCTGGAGAGGCCGATACAGTGCTGGCCGACATGCTGGTTAACATAATCGGATACAGCATGAGGGTCTGCGTGTCGGAACACGCTACTGCGCTCGCTCAGCAGGCGGCTATCCATCGGCAAGGTACTCGGTGTTGTCATTATTATGGTTGTCACGTGCAGCAGAGTAGGCACGGTCACAGGGGCAGATCAATTGGACTCCTGGCTAATGTCCGGTAATCGAACACTTTTAGCTGGCCGGGTGCGCCACACCGGCGTGAGACGACATAACCTGTGCGGCTTAAAACAACACACCGAGAACAACAATGTTCGCTCGTCTACGCCCTGCCCCCTTGTACCTCGCGCTATTGAGCGCACTGACTGCCACCACGAGCCAGGCGGGTGACCTGAGCTGGGTCGACCCCGCCGTTGCCTCGGTCAATGCCCAGGTGATCTCGCTGCGCAACACCATTCACCAGAACCCAGAAATGGGCAATCAGGAATTCAAGACCGCAGCCCTGGTCGCCGACCAGCTCAAGAGCCTGGGCTTGCAAGTGCGAACCCAAGTGGGCAAAACAGGCGTGGTTGCCGTGCTCAAGGGCGGCCTGCCGGGCCCGGTGATGGCCCTGCGCGCCGACATGGACGCGCTCCCCGTCAAGGAAATGACCGGCCTGCCCTATGCCAGCCAGGCTACCGGCATCCGCCTGGGCAAGACCGTGCCGGTGATGCATGCCTGCGGCCATGACACCCATACCGCCATGCTGCTGGGCGCAGCCAAAGTCCTCGCCGAGCACCGCGATCAGGTGGCAGGTACCGTGGTGTTCCTGTTCCAGCCCGCTGAAGAAGGTGCGGCGGACGTGGACGAATTCGAAGCCGACACCCTGATTGGCGCGCAGGCGATGATCCGCGACGGCGCCCTGGATTCGCCCAAGGTCGAGGCCATCTTCGGCGTGCACGTGATGGCGGGCTATCCAACCGGCCACTTGTATTACAAGGCCGGTACGGTGCTCAACAGCAGCGACGGTTTTCGCATCATCGTCAAAGGCAAGCAGACCCACGGCTCGGCACCCTGGAGCGGGGTTGACCCGGTGGTGGCCAGCGCAGGCATCATCAACGGCCTGCAAACCCTGGTCAGTCGGCGCGCCGACCAGACCCAGGGCATGGGCGTGATCAGCGTTGGTACTATCAATGCAGGTTCAGCGGCCAACATCATTCCCGAAACCGTGGAAATGACCGGCACCATCCGCAGTAACAGCGCGCAGGTACGCGACACCCTGCTGAAGAAAATGCCGCCACTGGTGCAAGGCATCGCCAGTGCCTATGAGACCGAAGCCAACCTGCTACTGGTCAACCATGCCCCGGTTACCACCAACGACCCGCAACTGACCGCAGCCATGGTCCCGGCGCTTGAACTGGCGGCGCCGGGCAAGGTGCAACGACTGGAATCATCCCTGTCGCCAAGCGAAGACTTCTCGTATTACGCCGAGAAGGTGCCGGGCCTGTTCGTCTTTTTGGGGGCCACGCCTGAAGGGCAGGACATGAGCAAAGCAGCGAATAACCACAGCCCCTACTTCACCGTCGACGATAAAACCCTGGCCACGGGCGTGAAGGCCCATGTGCAATTTGTGATGAATTATCCGGGGCGGGCGGGCCACGGCCTCTGAGGTCATTTGATTGAATCAGAGGGAGCGGGCTGCTCGCGGTGCAGACGACGTGGTACTTCAGCCGAAATCTGCGCCATCTATCCGATATCAATTTGACATCTATTTGGCACGAACTAAGGTTCAGTGACTAAGGAATCTGGACAGTTGCAAGGATGAACACTCGTATCCGACTGTTTTCGGCGTACCGGGGCTGACCTTCCCATGACGCCGCTCTTTCCCCCCCCTTTCGTATTCCAACAGGCAGCCTGCCCGGGCTGTTGTTATGCCTCATACATTACGCACTGACGTTCCGGCCAAATATGTCTGGTAACGCTGTATTGGCTCCTGTCGTCTTGCGGTGACCTGCAAGCAAACCCCAACGCCTGTGTATGGGCTGCGGGACTATGGAAGGCAAGACAAGGAGAGCAGTAATGAAGTATGTAATCGGTCCCAGTATCGGTATTGCCCGCGTGGGCAACAGCCTGACTGACTTTTATCTGGCCCCGGAGCAATTGGGCGGCAGACCATTGGTCTGCAGCCCACAGGGAGATCAAGTGCGGGATAAGATGCACCCCGTGTATGTTAGCCAGTACAAGGACGGGATGGGCTGCGTCAAGCGTCAGGCCGCGCGTTTCTGCCTGTTTGCGGTGGCGGATGATGGCTACAGCCATGAGGTGACACTCGACGATCCCGCGATTGCCGGCATGGAGTGGACGGTTCACCTGGCCAACAAAAAAGCTGCTTGGTACACCTTCAGCGAATTGCAGGGCAACCTGCTGCTGGGGGCTCTCAACAGCTACGAGGCCTGTAAAGTGCCGTTGCGCAACAGCAGCGTTGCGCAGCCACAGCGACAAAGCGAGTTGCTGATCGATCCAGGTCCGCGAACTGTGTCCGGGGCCCGGCAGCCCAAGCTGGAGTTCGCACGCGACAACATCCCCAAGGACTATCCTCACGGCTCGTTTCCAACGTACAACAAAAGCAATAACGGTAACCCGGGCCAGGGCCTGGCCATCGATACGTTGGGGGCAATCCTTACCGACAGTCAGGGCCGGTTGCTGGTACTGGGGGGTTACGGCAATGCCGGGGGCGATCTGCCCATCACCAGTTTTGCCGGGGCCGACAGTTGGCATGACGACATCTCTGATGGCCCGGTTACCTGCAAGGTGACTTTCAAGAACGGCAGCGCCCCGCAAATCCTCAGGGCCTGGTGTGTGGTGGCTTCACCCAAGTTTGCACCTGAGTTGCAGAACATTGTCACGCTGGATGATGTGGCCTTCGATGTAGGCGTGCGGGAGTTGAACCTGGACCCGCAAATGTACAGCCAGGGCCAGTACAACACTGATTACATCGCCAACTATCAGCGCGATATTGAACCGATTATCAAGCGCCCGGCGGGTTACCGTTGGGTTGCTGCGATTCCGGCACTCAACAGCTTCTCGCCTGCGCCTTTCGATGCGACTGACGCTAGCGATAAATCCCTCAGCCACCGCAAGGCCTATTTCAGCCTGTTCCGCAAGCCGGGCGAAAACGGTTTTACCGGCGGGCAAACCGCCGTGCTGTTCGACAAGGACAGCAATGCCCCGCTGATGCCACTCAATTCAGGTTCCAACTCTGTCAGCAATGAGGTGCTGGACAAGTTCCTGACATTGACCCGTACCCAGTACTTTCTGTTGAGCCAGTGGGCTGCCGGGAAATTTGACAACCGTGAATGCGAGGCCGTGTCGCCGGTCGTCACGCTGGACCGCGCCAGTATCGGCAACTGCGTGGGCGGGCCGTTCTGTCCTGGCATTGAGGTCACGTGGAGCCTTTACAGCAAGGAACTCTATGAAGCGCCTTATCGGATCAAGCACAGGCACGATGCAGACTTCTACCGCCAGCATGGCCTGGACCCGAACGAAAACGAAACAGACCCACTGGCCACCTTCCAGGGTTGCGAACCCGGAGACTTGACCAAGCGCATGGCCACGCCCTGGCAGTCGGACTTCTACCAGTGCACCGTGCAGAACATCAACTTCACAGACCCGCAAACCAACAAGGCCGACGGCATTCCCAAAGCACCGGCGTACTACGCCTACTGGTGGCCACCACAAAGCCCGTGGAACGTTATCCCCGGCAATCTCTCGGCACAGGCTCAGGAACAGGCTGGCATACCTGCGGGCATGCAGTCGATCTACAACAGGGGCATCAACAGCTTCTCGGAGATGATCCAGGCCTGGCATTACCTGGGGTTCATTACCAATGAAGTGACAGGGCCTTATCGCGACCTGTTCCCCAACTTCGTGGAGACCGAGCGCAACAACGAGCGTTTCATCAGTGCCAGTGTGGCGGTGGCTAGTGCGGCCAACGTGGTGAGCGGTGCTGACGTCAACTTCTTCAACACCTGGTATCTGGCGCCTGATCCGCAGCGTGAGAAAATCCAGGTCTTCGGGGCCATGTCGGCGCGAGGTCATATTGGCCGCTAGCGGGCCGAAGATCGTTGATGTGGTGATTGCAGGGGGAGGCCCCGCCGGTTGTGCGGCCGCCCTCACCCTGCTTCGTCATACCGGTCTCTCGGTGATGTTGGTGGAACAAACCTGCTACGGACAGGACAAGGTCGGCGAAACCTTGTCCCCTGCCGTTCTGCCTTTGCTGGACTATCTGGGGGTTGGCGAGCATTTCCGCCAGGGTAATTTTGCCCCTTCCCATGCCTTCACGGCTGCCTGGGGGGATGCACAGGTCAGCACCCGAGATTTTCTATTTACCGGTCGCGGTCACGGCTGGCACCTGGACCGCGCACGTTTCGATGCTGGTCTGGCCAATGCAGCCCGCAGTTTCGGTGCACAGTTGGTGCTGGGAACACGGATCAGTCAGGTCCACAGGCAAGCATCAGGCTGGACAGTCAAACTGGACGATGAGACCGGTCAACCGATCTCGTGCCGCTACCTGATCGACGCCAGTGGCCGCAGTGCCTGGCTTGGCCGGGCAATGGGCGCAAAGACCGTGCAACATGACCGATTGGTGGGCGTGTCAGCCTACTTTGCCGCCAGCGATACACCGATCGAGGCCAGCTCATTGGTCGAGGCCATTGGCCAGGGCTGGTGGTACAGCGCACCGATACCGGACGGCAGAACGATTGCCGTGCTGATGACCGATGCCGACGTCTTGCAGGCCTCCCATGCCGACCGCACGCAGCTCTGGGCAAGCGCACTGGCACAGGCACCCCATACACGCCAACGCCTGGTAGAACGGACCATGATGGAGGAGTTGCATATCTGGCCTGCCCATTCACAGCAGTTGCAACCCAGTTGCGGGAGTGGCTGGGTTGCAGCGGGTGATGCAGCAGCGGCGTTTGATCCCTTGTCGTCCATGGGTATCGGCTACGCCCTGAGCACTGGAATACATGCCGCACGACTTGCCGCCAGCTGCATTGACCGGGCCCAGGATCACGCCCTGCAACAAGCGGCTTACGCCGACGATATCCAGCGCCATGTGCAGGAATATCAAACTCTCAAACGCAGCTATTACAACGTCGAAACCCGATTCAGCGATCAACCGTTCTGGGCTCGCCGTCAGGGCAGCGCCGGCGTGACTTGAGCCAACCCTGTCTGACTAGATACGCTGATTCTCCCGGATCAGCTTCTTGTTGATCTTGCCAACACTGGTTTTCGGGATTTCTGCAACAAAGTCGAACTGCTTGGGTATGGCCCATTTGTTGATCCGGCCACTGGCTACAAACTGTTGCAGATGGGCTTCAAGTATCGACTGGTCGACCGCGTGCCCGGGGATGCACACCACCAGCGCCATTGGCCGCTCGCCCCATTGCTCGTCCGCAATGCCCACCACGGCCACAGAGATCACCGAGGCGTGTTCGCTGATCAGGTTTTCCAGGTCCAGGGAGCTGATCCACTCGCCTCCCGTCTTGATCACATCCTTGATTCGATCCTTGATTTCGACCCTGCCCGCAGGGTCGATGGAGGCCAGGTCGCCGGTGTGCAGCCAGCCGTCCTGCCACAGTTCGGCGCCTTTTTCGGGCTCGTGCAAATAGCCCTGGGTCAGCCACGGCGCACGCACGACGATCTCGCCCAGGGCCTCGCCATCGTGGGCAACGGCATGGCCGTCGGCATCAACGATTTTAAGATCCACCATCGGGGTGGGCATCCCGGTCTTGATGCGCAGGGTGAGCTGCGCTTGCGTGGATTGCTCGAGTTCGACCCCGCTCAGGTAGCTGGTGCACAGCAACGGGCAGGTCTCGGACATGCCGTAGCCACTGTGTATCTGGATGCCTTTGGCGCTGGCCTGGGCGGCAATCCCCAGGGTCAGGGCACTGCCCCCCAGGAGCATTTTCCAGCCGTCCAGGCGCGTGTTCTTCGCCTCCTCGCAGCCCAGGATCATTTGCAGGATCGTCGGCACGCAATGGGAGAACGTGACCTTTTCGTCGCGGAACAGCCGGACCAGGCTGTTGGGCTCGTAGCGCCCGGGGTACACCTGCTTGATTCCCATCAGGGTCGCCACATACGGCACGCCCCAGGCATGCACGTGGAACATAGGGGTGATGGGCATGTAGACGTCATCGCAACGCACCAGTGGCATGCTCTGGTAGCCACTCAGTGAACCCGTGGCCGTCAGGGTATGCAGCACCAACTGGCGG
The DNA here is from genome assembly GCF_900106095.1 of Pseudomonas deceptionensis. Classification (NCBI taxonomy): domain Bacteria; kingdom Pseudomonadati; phylum Pseudomonadota; class Gammaproteobacteria; order Pseudomonadales; family Pseudomonadaceae; genus Pseudomonas; species Pseudomonas deceptionensis. The sequence goes on from NZ_FNUD01000002.1 coordinate 3,814,849, forward strand.
TGAGTGAAATACACCCCTTTGGGGCTGCCGGTGGTGCCCGTGGTGTAGAAAATCGTCGCCACCGAGTTTTCATCAAAGTCGGGAAAGTCATAGTCGGGCGAGGCCTCGGCCAGCAGGCTTTCGTACTCCCCCAGCATCGGCAGCAAGGTGTCGGGCGCGGGGTTATCCGAGAGCCGGACATAGCCTTTGACAGTGGTCAGCCCGTCATGGATCTGCTCGATCAAGGGCACAAAATCATCATGCACCAGCACCAGGTCATCCTCGGCGTGGTTCATGGTGTACAGCACCTGATCCGCGGACAGACGAATATTGACCGTGTGCAGCACGGCCCCAATCATCGGGACCGCAAAAAAGCATTCCAGGTAGCGGTGGCTGTCCCAGTCGAGCATGGCCACGGTGTCGCCGGCCTTGACCCCGGCCGCCGTCAGCGCATTGGCCAGCCGGCGGATGCGCTGGTTGAGGGTCGTGTAGCTGTAGCGCAGTTTGTCGGCGTAGACGATCTCGTTGGCGGCGCCGTAGCGCTCACCCGACAGCAGCAGGCTCTTGATCAGCAACGGGTACGCATAGGCGCCGGGTGCGGGTGCAATTATTTTTGTTTTCAGCATGACTGATCTTCCTGATCCGGTTACTCAGACGTTGTGAGGGCATGACGCATGCCCGATGGTTTACCGTTGGCGGCCTCGCGGGCGCACACCGTTGCTGACTCATCCTCGCCAGCATGGCGGCGCAACGCAGGCTCGCGCAACAGGAAGTACGACAAAGCAGGAATCAGGATCAACGCCCCCAGCATGTTCCACAGGAACATGAAGGTCAGCAGGATACCCATGTCCGCCTGGAACTTGATCGGCGACCAGACCCAGCACACCACGCCGGCCGCCAGAGTAATGCCCACCAGCCCCACGACCCGGCCGGTAAACGACACCGCCTTGCGGTACGCCTCGCCCAGCGACAGGCCCTGACGCTGGTAATGCAGTTGCACGCTGAGCAAGTACAGCGCGTAGTCCACGCCGATCCCCACGCCCAGGGCGATCACCGGCAGGGTCGCCACTTTCACCCCGATGCCCATAAACACCATCAACGCTTCGCACAGGATCGAGGTCAACACCAGCGGCAGCAAGGCCACCAGAGTGGCGCGCCAGCTGCGAAAGGTGATCAGGCAGAACAGCGTCACCGCCGCGTACACGTAAAGCAACATGGTGCGGTTGGCTTCGCGCACCACGATATTGGTCGCGGCCTCGATGCCCGCCGTACCGGCAGCCAGCAGAAACTGGCGGTCCGGGGTGCTGTTGTCTTTGGCAAATCTGTCGGCAATAGCCACCACGTCGTCCAGGGTCCGGGCTTTGTGGTCCTTGAGAAAGGCAATCACCGGCATCAGCGAACAGTCGGTATTGAACAGCTCCGGGGAGTTGACCGAGGCCTGCTGGGCCGCATAGTTGAGCACGTCCTGGTTGCGCTGGATGCTGTTGAGCTTGGGGTTGCCCTCATAGGACCCCGCCGTGATCTGGCGCACGGCGTTCACCAGCGACGACGTTGCCTGTACCCCTGGCGACTGTTGCAGTTGCCACGCCAGGCGGTCGGCGAGGATCAGTGTCCGGTAGTTAAGGCAACCTTCCGGTGCGGTCTTGATCATCACCGCGAACAGGTCGCTGGACAGCGCGTAGTGGCTGGTGATCCAGGCGTTGTCGCGGTTGTAGCGCGAGTCTGCACGAAGCTCCGGGGCGCCGCTGTCCAGATCGCCGATTTGCAGGTGCAGGCTGACCGCAAAGCCGCCGATGCCCATCAGCACTGCCACCAGTACCGCGCCCGTAGCCCATTTGCGGGTGGTGAAACGGTCGAGCAGATCCCAGAGTTTTCCAAAGCCTTTGTGCCCATCCGCGCGGGTCTCTATTTTCAGGGCGCGCTCGGCCGCCTTGCGCCCGACACCGATGTAAGACAGCGCCACGGGCATCAGCAACAGCGAGGTAAAGATCAGCACCGCCACCCCGATACTGGCGGTAATGGCCAGGTCCTGGATCACCGGGATATCGATCAGCATCAGCACCGCGAAGCCCACCGCATCAGCCAGCAGCGCGGTGACACCGGCAATAAACAGCCGGCGGAAGGTATAACGGGCAGCGATCAACTTATGGGTGCCACGGGCGATGTCCTGCATGATGCCGTTCATCTTTTGCGCCGCATGGGACACGCCGATGGCGAAGATCAGGAACGGCACCAGCACCGAATAGGGATCAATGGCATAGCCCAGCCAGGCCACGATGCCCAGTTGCCAGACCACGGCGACCAGCGAACACCCCACCACCAGCAAGGTGCTGCGCACACAACGGGTGTACAGATAGATGATCACCAGCGACGTGATCACGGCCAGGGCGAAAAACATCATGACCTGAATCAGGCCATCGATCAGGTCGCCCATCAGTTTGGCGAAGCCGATCACCCGCACCTTGTACTGACCCTTGCCCTCCTCCCCGGACTTGCGTGCCGCGCTGTCGCCTGCGTACTCGATCCTGTCCCGCAGCTGTTCTTCGAGCAGCCGCGAAAATTGCTGGTAGTTGATGCCCTGACCGGTGGCCGAGGTTTTATCCAGCAGGGGCACGATCAACATGCTGGATCTGTAGTCGCTGGCCACCAGGCTGCCGACGATGCCGGCACGATTGATGTTCTGGCGCAGTTGCTCGATGTCCGCCGGTGAACCCTGATAGGTCCCGGGCATCACCGGCCCGCCCTGAAAGCCTTCCTCGGTGACTTCGGTCCAGCGCACGCCCGGGCTCCAGAGCGACTTCATCCAGGCCCGGTCAACGCCTTCGGTGATGAATAGCTGGTCGTTGACCTGCTTGAGCACATCCAGATAACCGGGGTCGAAGATATCGCCCCGGGTGTTTTCCACCACCACCCGCACCGAGTTGCCCAGACCGCGCAACGACTTGCGGTTATCCAGGTAGTTCTGGATGTAAGGCTGGCTCTGGGGGATCATTTTTTCGAAACTGGGGCGCAGTTCCAGACGGGACAGCGCCATATAGCCCAGCAGCACGGTGACCAGCGCCATCAACAACATGAACAACGGGCGGTAGTTGAACACCAGCCGCTCCAGCAGGTTGCCGGATTGGCGATCGAAGTCACGCAGATCGCGGATCACCGGCATGGTGTCTTGCTTGATATTGCCCATGTCTGGGTTCTCGCTCTGATTGTTCGAGGACTTATTCGCCGGCCAGTGCGTGCGCACCCCGGCTACCCACCACTACCCGCGTACCGTCGGCCGCCAACGCCGCGGCGGCCACGGGTGACGGGGCCTGCTGCGCCAATAGTTGCAACCGCGTGCCATGTGCCTGGCCCAGCAGCGCCTGACCCGTCTGGGTAAACAGCTCGTACTGCCCCTGAGGATTGACGAGGGCGGCGGTGATGCTGACTTTCAGGTCATTGCTCAGCGGGCTCCAGTGCCCGCCGCCATCGGTGCTGCGCAACACATTGCCGCGCAGGCCATAGACGATGACTTCACCGGGCTTGCCGATCACCCCGAAAAAACTGCCCTGATATGGGGTCTGCAAGGCTGCGAACCGCTGCTGGTCAGCCTGCCATTTGAGCAGCAGGCCCTGCTCGCCGGCGATGTACAAACCGTCCCCGGTCGAGGCGATGGCGTTGAGGTGAAACCCCTGGGGGTTGTCGGTGCGATCCTGGAACGGCGTCCAGCTGAGGCCGCCGTCTTCGGTGCGCAGGATCAGGTTGAACACCCCGATCACATACCCCAGCCGGTCGTTGGCGAACCAGACGTCGAGCAGCGGCTTGTCGGCGCCCTCGGCGGCCAGGCGCTGACCCTCGGCAACCCACAAGGGCCATTGTTCGCTGGCGGGTTCGGCAGTGGCCAGCGCGCTGTAATGCCTGACCAGCAAGTCGCCAATCTGCCGACCGTCCAGCTGCTTGCTCCAGGACGCCCCGGCGTCGCTGCTGTGCAGCACCACACCGTCGTTGCCCACCGCCCAGCCCTGGGTGGCCGTGGGGAAAAACACCCCATTGAGGTCGCTGCTCACCGGCACGCTGGCTTGTACCCAGCGCTGACCCGCGTCATCGGAATACAGAATGTGGCCACGCTGCCCCACGGTGACCAGGCGCTCACCGGCCCGGGTGATGCCTACCAAAGGGCTGCGCACGGCCAGTGCACTCGGCTCGGCCGGCAGCTCCAGTACATCCACATAAGCTGCCGCCCCTGCGCCACCCTGCAACAGCACCAACAGCGAAAAGAGCAACGCCCGCGTGATTTTTTTCAAAGAACCCATACAGCACCTTCCAGGAGAACGACGCCGCGCTGCACCTGCGCGCAACCCGGCGTCAGAGTCGGTCACTCAGCGAATACCGGCCCCTGCCAGGGCATCCGGTGCCCACTGCACTTTGGACAGAGTCTCGATGTACTTGATGCCGCCATACGGCCCGACGATGCCGTTGATGTTGTAGTTGCCGCCCACCAGGTCGTAAATCATGAACGGCGTGGTGTCGGGGGTCTGCTTGTCGTAGCTCTGGCTCAGGAAGGTGAAGGCACCCCGGTAGAGCTTGCCGCTGGCGTCATATTGGTCGGAGGCCAACGCGATCCAGCTGTCTTCATCCAGGTAGAAGCGGCGCTTGTGGTAGATGTGCCGCGCACCCGGCTTGAGCGTGGCTTCCACCACCCACACTCGGTGTTTCTCCCAGCGCACGTAGTCGGGGGCAATATGGTTGGCCGTGGTCAGCGCCTTGGCCTGGTCGGCGTAAGTCAGCCGGTAGGTGTTGTAGGGCACGATCAGTTCCTGCTTGCCCACCAGCTTCCAGTCGTAACGGTCCAGCGCGCCCATGAACACGAAGGTGTCGTCGTAGGTATTGGTGCCGGCCGTGCCCGGGTTTGGCGTGTCGTAGGCCAGGTCCGGCGCCAGCTTGACCCGTCGCTGACCGGGCAGGTACTGCCAGGCCTTGCGCGGTTGGGCCAGGGGGTCAGCCGAGTCCTTGAGCATGATTGCCTCACCCGCACGGCGCGCAGGGCCGGTGTAGTACAGCTTCATCTGGTAAAAAATATCGGTGCCGGCGACCGGTTTGGTCATGTTTTCGTAGATCGGATAATTCATGAACGCCAGTGCCGTGGTGGACAGTGTCGGCACCCCCGCCGCATCGACGTTCCAGGAGTCATATTTGCTGCTGATATTGGTACCCAGGTAGCGCAGCAGATGGTTCCACATGGCCTCGCTGCCTGACTGCGGGATCGGGAACGGCACACCGGGCAGTACGTTGTCGATGGCCAGGCCGCCATTGAGGCTCCGGGCCTCGGTGGCATTTTTACGGCTGTTATCCAGCACCGACGCAGGCAAGGCGACCGTGCGGTGAGTGGGATACACATCAATGCGGTAAGTGGGGTAACGCCTGGCCAGTTCCGCCGTGGTGGCGGTCAACAGCCCCTTGTACTGTTCGACGTTTTTGCCATCGATGACCAGCAGCGGCTTCTCGTCGACAAAGGGGTCGGGGCGCATGCTGTCACCGGCCTTGAAACTGGCGGGAGGCGTGGTCAGACCGCCTTTGTAGGGCGGGATCGAACCGTCGGCATTACCCGCCATCTCGGCGCCCACCCCCGTCAGGCTGGTGCCCAGCTTCGCGGCCTCTTGGGCCGATACGCCCGCCTGGGCCTGGCCGGCGATCACCGCTGCCAGGGCAATTGCCAGCACACTGCTTGGAAATTTCATCTGAATTCTCTCCACTTGTTTTTATAATTCGAGCGTCAATCAGAAGGTGGTCTTGAACGAAGCCGTGACCATCCCGCGGTCTTTCAACAGCGGCGACAGACCGGCCTGTGAGGTGATCTGGCCGGGGATGCACTGGTACAGGCCATTGGTCCCGGGGGTGTTGTTGTCGAAGCCGGTTTCGCAGGTATCGAAAGGGCCAAAGGCATCGACGTATTTGAGGTCGAGCTTGTACTTCTGGTAGATGTCGGCAGCGACGCCGATGGAGTAGCTGCCGGCATTCTCGTTGCCGCCCAGCTGGACCGCCGAGTTGCCCTTGAGGCCAACGTTGTAGGACAGCGGCATGAACATATCGACGCCCGGCACGACCTGGAACCAGGTCGGGGTCAGGTTGACCGCCAGGGTGTAGGCATTGGTGTCGACCTTGTCGACCCCCCGGTAGCTGGAGTCGCCCTTGAAGGTCTGCTTGCCCTTGTCGACACTCACCAGATGGGTCATGGCACCTTCAACCGCCAGCGACGATGAGTCCCACAGCGGCGTCTTGCCAAAACTCACCAGGCCGTTGAGCACCACGTGGAAGGTCTTGCCCCGGGCCAGCCCGGTATCGCCGTTGCCCGGTACGGCACCGATCAGGTTGGCGCCGTTGACCAGCCCGGCGCCCGCCTCTGCACTCAACGTCGAGTTAATGGTGCTGAAGTTGCTCACCAGCGGCATGTTCTCGCGGTAGTTCAGGTCAAGGCCGACACTGACCGGGCCAACGCTTTTGGACAGGCTGATGCCGTAGATGTCGATGTCATCGGCATAGGCGGTCAGGTACTCGACGCCTTGCAGGCCGGCCAGCCCTGGCAGGTGCAGGTTGGGCGCGTTGATCAATACCGAGGGCATGGTGTCCGAGGTATTGCGGTAGTAAAACCCCAGAGTACCGTCGAGCCAGGCCGGGCTCCACTTGGCCATCAAGCCGAAATCGCCGGAGTTGCGCGGTTTTACATCATGCCCGCGGGGAGCTCCGTAGTAGGCTCCGGCCCCGCCCAGCAATCCCGGCACGGGCAGCCAGAAAACGTCGGCGCCCTCTCCCAGCATGTCGTAGCCGCCCATGTAGGTCCCGCCTTCGGGCAGGCGCGAGTTCTGGAATTCCAGGAAGTACTGCGCGCCCAACGTCAGTTCAGGGTTGACCGTGAACGACACGGAGAGCTGGTTGCGCGGCAGGAACAGCTCTTTGGTTTCGGTACCGGGCACGTTGTACAGCTTGGCCAGGTCGAGGGCCGACTGCCCGTAGTTGATACCGTTGGCCGCGTTGAACAGGGTCTCGCCCCAGTAGACGTTGTGCTTGCCCAGTTTGGCGCTGAGCATCGACTCGTCACCGATTTCAGTGCTGTAAAACACAAAGGCATCGAGGATTTCACCGGACGGCCCGTTGTAATAACGGTCGGTGTAGTTGCTCAGTCCATGTTTGACCGGCGCATGACCGTTGAGCGAGTCACCGGGCCGGATCGCGCCGCCACCGGCAGGACGGGCGGCTACCAGGTTGCCCGCATTGCCCGCCTGCCCGGGGAACGGGTTGGAATTGGAGCCCACATGGTCATAGGCGTGGTCGTACCAGCTCGCGCCACTGACACGAAAGCCCATTTTCCCTTGGTAGACCACATCCAATTCGGTCAGCAGATCGACCCGCTGGGTCACTGCGCTACCGACACTGAAGTTCTTGTCGCCATCGTTGAGGTTGGCGGTGTCGGCAATTTTCCCGTTCTGGTTCTCAACCCGTTGCCCATAGCTGGCCTTGAGCGTGTTATCGAAACGTACGGCCCAGTCTTCAGTGCCGTCGGTGAGTTCAAGGGCTTGGGCAGCGGGCATTGAGGCAAGCAGCATGGCTGTGCCCAGCAGGCTGCGACCTGTCGTGTTGTGCATGACGTTGTCTCCGTTTTCTTGTTTTTGTTTTTTTGGTTTTAACAACGGCCCGCACCGGGTCCCGGCGCTGATGCGAGCATGTTTGAGGTGAGTTTTTCGGGTGTTTGAACTAGCGGTCGAGGGTGCGGATAAACCCGTCGGCCTGAGGCCAGTCGCCGTAACCGGCGGCCGGATTGAGATGCCCTACAGCCCCCAGGTTGACCAGTTCACTGCCCCAGCCCCGGGCCATTTCGGTCACTGCCTGCAGGCTGGCGAGGTGGTCGTTGGTGCTGGCGGCCACGATCGAGGGGAACCCCAGTGCGCCCTTGGGCAAAGGGGCCCAGCCATTGGCCCGCAGGCTTTGCGGGCTCGGGTAATTTTCAGGCCATGTGGCCTCAAGGTCGGGGGGTGCAGCCAGCAAGGCGCCCTTGATCGGGCGGTCATACAAGGCCGCCCAGTGCGCCACCATCAGCACGCCGGCACTGTGGGCGACCAGAATCACCGGGCCGTTGATGGCCTGCAGCTCCCGCTGGATTGCATCCACACGGGCCGCGAGGCTGAGCTTGTTTTCTTCCAGGGGCGGTACCGAGCGGACCTTGCCCAGCCGGGCCTGCAGCAGCGTTTGCCAGTGTTGCGGCACGTGATCACGCAAGCCGGGAACAATCAAAACAGTGGTTTGACTCATCGATTCATTCACCTTTGCACACTCCATCGCAGGTTTCGTCAACGCTGCGAACCTGCTAGCTGCACAGTAGATTTGGCCCGGTGCCAACGCTTCACATTTGGCGTCAACCACTTCTCTTTTGATGACAGCCACACCGGATGAGGCCGCTGGTTTGCCCCCGGGTACTTTTCATTCCACGACCAAACCTCTATAAATGCCCGGCAGTGCGGTCGTGAGACCTCTATTTGTCACCCAAGGGAAGACATACACGCCATGACCGTTCTCGCCCGATCCGCCGCACTGACCAACTACCTGGAAGTGGCTCGCCACTTGCGGTTGAACGTGAACACGCTGTTGGCTCAAGCGGGTTTGAGCACCTCGATTCTCAGTGACCCCAAGCAACACATTCCGGCCAACGCCGCCGTCACTTTGCTGGAGCACTCAGCGCAACAGAGCGGCTGCGAAACCCTGGGCCTGCGCATGGCCGAATTGCGGCACCTGTCAGACTTCGGTGAGGTGAGCCTGCTGCTCAGCCACCAGAACAACCTGCGCGATGCCCTGCAAGTGATCGTGCAGTACCGTCACCTGCTCAACGACTCGCTGGCGATTTTCATTGAAGAGACCGGCAAGACCGTGATCATTCGTGAAGAGCTGATCACTGAGGTCGCCACCGGCAACCGCCAGGCCATCGAACTGGCCATTGCCGTCATGCATCGCTTTTGTGCCGCCCTGCTCGGCGCGCACTGGAGCCCGATCAATGTGTGCTTTACCCATGAGGCGCCGAGCGACCTGAGCGTGCATCGCCGCATCTTCGGCTGCAAAGTGGATTTTGGCTGCGAGTTCAACGGCATCGTTTGCCCCGCCACCAACCTCGACACGGCCAACCCGCTGGCCAATGCGGCCATGGCCCGCCACGCCCAGCGCTACCTGGATTCGCTGCAGAGCAAAAACCACTGTTCACTGGCATTCGACGTGCGCAAATCCATCTACCTGCTGCTGCCCATGGGCCGCGCCACCATCGAGCAGATTGCCCAGAGCCAGGGCATGAACGTGCGCACCCTGCAGCGCCGCCTTGAAGATGACGGTGCCAGTTTCAGTGAATTGATCAATCACGTGCGCCGCGACCTGGTGATTCGCTACCTGGAAAACCCCGGCTACTCCCTGGGCCGGATCACCGACATGCTCGGCTACTCCATGCCCAGCTCGTTCACCCGCTGGTTTATTTCCCAGTTCGGCATGCCGCCCGCCGTCTGGCGCAGCGAACACAAAACCGCACCGCGTAAGGACCACTGAGCCCGCACAAAAAAACGGCCGCCTGCATGCACAGGCGACCGCAAACGGAGCATCGGTTTTACAGGCCCCAGTGCATCAGCAACAGCACCAGCACCACGAGAAATACCGTCTCCCCCAGCATCAGCAGGATGGGTTTTATCCCCACAGCGGCCAGCTCCTTGAGCTGGGTTTTCATGCCCAGAGCGCTGATCGCCACCACCAGACACCAGCGCGACAGTTCATTGGTAAAACCCTGCACCACCGGCGCCACCCAACCGGTACTGTTGATGCACGCCAACAGCAAAAAGCCCACAGCAAACCAGGGCAACAAAGGCGGTCGCTTGCCTGCCGGGTCAGCGCCCTGCATGCGGGTAATCATCGCGGCGCACACGATCACCGGCAGCAGCATGGCCACCCGCATCAACTTGACCACGGTGGCGGTGTCGCCGGTTTCGGTGGACATGCTGTAACCGGCCCCCACCACCTGGGCCACGTCATGGATGGTCGCCCCCAGAAACACCCCGGATTGTTGCGGTGTGAGCTCAAGCCAGTTTGCAATCATCGGATAAATGATCATGGCCGTAGTCGACAGCGCCGATACGCCAATCACGGTAAACAGCGTGGCCCGCTCCTTCTGCGGATGGTTGGGCAAGGCCGCTGCCAGCGCCAGCGCCGCGGAGGCACCGCAGATGGCCGTGGCACCGCCGGTAAGCATGCCGAACAGGCGCTGAAAGCCCATGGCCCTGGCCGCCACTACCGACACCACGATGGTCACAACCACCAGAATCACCACCAGTGCCACGGGTTTCCAGCCCAGCGCTGCGATCTGCTCCAGGGTGATGCGCATCCCCAACAGCGCCACGCCTATGCGCAACACGGTACGGGAGGTGAATTCAATACCGGCCTTGCACGTACCCTCCCCCGCAAGAAAGTTCAGCGCCATGCCAAGCAACAGGGCAAACAGCATCACGGGCGCACCGTAGTGCTCAGAGAGAAAACTCGCCGCTGCCGCGACCGTCAGGCTCACGATAAAACCGGGGGCCAGTTCCCGCACGCGGCTGTTGGCAGAAGCCAGGGCGATGACACTCATACGGCAAGTACCTGTGCAGCGAGGACAATAAACACCTGGCCGTCGACCACCTCAACCGGGTAGTTGGCGACTTTCAGGCGGGTGGAATTGAGCAGGTAGCCACTGGCCAGATCAAAGCGCAGGCCGTGGGCACAGCACTGGATCACCCGGCCCTCAAGGCGGCCGCCACACAGCGATGAGCCCTGATGCGGGCAACTGTCGTCGATGGCGTAAAGTTTCCCGGCGACATTGAACAGCGCCAGGCTGTTACCCGCAGGCTCGAACAAGGTGCGCATCCCGGGTGCCGGAACCTTTTCGGCGGGCACTGCAATTCGCATGAAAGCACTCACGACAGCACCTCGCATGCAGGTTTGCAGGGCGCATCAACAGCGTCTTGAACCTTGGCGCGATCCACATCGTTGAGGTAATGGTGGCGGGTATAGAAGAACACTGCCGCCGCTGCGATGCTCATCAGTGGCATCCACTGAAGCGCTCCATGCAGACCAATAACGTCCGATACCCGGCCGGTAAAAAATGGCCCCGGCGCCAGGCCCAGCAGGTTATTGGCCAGGGTCAGGGTGGCAAACGCCGTGCCGTGCACCGAGTAGTGGGTCAAGTTGGCAACCATGGCGGCGCAAGTGCCGTTGGTACCCGCAACCACCAGCATGCCCATACCGATCAGCACCAGCTGCACAGGCCCGGCAGGCAGGATCAACGCCAGCGACAACAGCAGGCAGCTGCCCAGGCAATAGGCGATGGATATTTCGATTTTGCGCAAGGGTGACTGACGGCAAAGACGGTCACTGAGCATGCCGCACATGATTGCCCCGGCGCCGCAACACAGCACCATGATTGCCGCGACACTGCCAGCCTTGGCCTCGCCCATGGCGTAATAGCGATTCAGATAGCTGGGCATCCACACAATCAGGCTGCCAGTCACGAACATCTGTAACCCACTGCCCACATAAGCACCGATCACCGAACGGGTGCTGTACAACGTGCGCAACGGACGTTTGAGCACCGTTTTGCCCTTGTTCCTGAAGCTGGCCAGGCGTTGCGGAGCGATCCGGGCTTCCTTGACGACCAACGGGTAAAGCACAGCCAGTACCAGGCCGAACAGCGCCATGCTCGCGAACGACCAGCGCCAGCCCAACTTGGCGGCGATTGCCCCGCCTAGGGCGATGCCGAGCACAGAGCCAAACAGGCCGCCCGCCATAAAGGCACTGGCCAGGGTGGCACGCATGCTTTTGGGGAACACCGAGACCACCACGGCAATGCCGACACTGCCATAGGCCGCTTCGCCGACACCGACCATAAAGCGCGCAATCAACATGTGCTGGTAATTCTCTGCCAGGGCACAGCCCAGCGTGGCCAGGCTCCATAGCATGGCCATCAGGGCCAGGCTTTTGACGCGACCAAAGCGGTCGGCCATCAACGATAAGGGGAAGGTCAACAAGCCGACCATCAGCGCGACGATGCCACTGAGCAGGCCGAGCTGGCTGTCACTCAGTGCCCACTCGATTTTGAGTATCGGAAATACGGCATTGAGTACCTGGCGGGACATGTAATCGGAAATCAACAAACCAAAAGTCAGTGCGAACACAATCCAGGCATATCTGCGCGGGATACCGGCCGACGTGTCTTCTTCATCGTCCACAGAGCTGTGGTGATAGGCCATGCAGCCTCCTCGGTGTCTTGCACCTGTTTTTTATTGTTGTTTTTTGTCCTGCGCAGGCAGGAAGCCCCGGGCTTCCTGCCTGGTGTCACATCAGTCGCGGCGCGGTACGCCTTTTTGACCCGGCTTGCGGTTGGGCGCCATGCCATTGGCCAACAGGGTTTGCTCGACCGTGTCGTACTGCACACCGATGCGGTAGATGTCCCGTGCCTCTTTGCCGGAAGCAATTTCACGGCCCAGTTCATGGGCAATGCGTACGGTCTGCTGGATCTGCTGCACGGACGTGAAGCGCTTGCCGTGCTGATCGATGATGGTGTCTTCAGTGCCCACACGCGGGTGCAAGCCCATGGCCAGGGCGATGGTATTGAGCGGCAGCATGTTCTTGAACAGCGACTCGGAGGTGAGCGTGCAACCATCCGGTACGCGGTTGATAAAGTTGAACATGTTGAACGGGTTCGGGCCGTCGAAACCGCCACCGATACCGATCCAGGTCAGGTTCAGCGGGCCTTTGTAGAGGCCCTTGCGCACCATGCGCTCAAGGGTTTCGTAAGCATGGATGCCGGTCAGCTGGAAATGCGGCTGAATATTGTTGGCCTGCAAACGCTTGAGGTGTTCAGTCACCCAGGCCGGGCCTGCCGGTACGGTCATTTCGCTGTAGGCAGCCTCGTAAAGCGGGTCGGCCAGCGAGGTACCTTCGCGGTACTCCGGGTACAGCAACTCCATGATGTTCATCTGAATGGTGTTGATCGCCACGGTGACCTGATCCGGCCGTGGCGAGAGCTCCGCCAGCATGTGCCGGGTGTCGTCGGACAGCCACAGGGCCGCCTCACCATCGCTTTCCGGGGCAAAGGAAATCGAACCGCCCACCTGGATAATCATGTCCGGCACGGCTTCACGCACACCGCCAATCAGCTCGTTGAACTTGGACAGGCGCTTGGAGCCTTTACCGTCCAGTTCGCGCACATGCAGGTGCAGTACGGTGGCGCCGGCTTCATAGCAGTCAACTGCCTTCTGTACCTGCTGATCCATGGTCACCGGGATGTCTTCCGGGAAGTCTTCCGGCATCCACTCAGGGGCGTAAGGGGCAACGGTAATGACCACTTTTTCCATGTTTTCGGGGTGCAGGGAATCGTCGAAAAATTGCATGGGGGTTTCCTTTTTTATTGTTGTTCGCGTGGGTGCGCTTGCTTAGTAGGTTTTCTCGCCACTGATGCCGGCGCGTTCCATCTTGCGATGGCAAGCCGGGTAATCCATGACCGCGTAATGCTGGGTACTGCGGTTATCCCAGATGGCGATGCTGTTGGGCTTCCAGCGCCAGCGCACCTGATACTCGGGGATGCTGGCCTGGCCGATCAGATAGCGCAGCAGCTCGGACGCACCGTGGCTGAAATCCTGGCCGTAACGCACCCGCTCGGCGGTGTGGTAATTGCTGAAGTGAGTGGTAAAACCATTGACGAAAAGCACCTGCTCGCCGGTTTCCGGATGGGTGCGTACCACGGGGTGCTCGGCGTCCGGGTACTGGGCCTTGAGCGCCAGGCGCTTTTCGATCGGCATGGCCGCGCCGAACGTCGCCTCGATGCTGTGACGGGCCCGCAGGCCTTCGATCGCGGCCTTCACGTCGCGGGGCAAGCGCTCATAAGCCACCACCATATTGGCCCACATGGTGTCGCCCCCCACCGGGGGGCACTCCACGCAACGAAGCACGCAGCCCAGCGGCGGCGCCTCGCGCCAGGTGGCATCGGTGTGCCAGCTGTTTTCGTAACGGTCGACCGGGCTGTCCGGGCTTTTATAGATCTGCACCAGTCCGGGATGGTCCGGGTGGCTGCCCACCACGGGATGGTCCTCCAGCTCGCCAAAGTGCCGGGCAAAGGCCACGTGCTCGGCACGGCTGATGTCCTGGTCCCTCAGGAACAACACGCGATGCTTGAGCAGTTGGGCACGGATCTCGGAGAACAGGCCGGCGTCATGGATGGCATCGACAAGGTTGACGCCGATCAGCTCGGCGCCGATATGGCAGGTAAGTTGTTCAACTTGCATGACCTGCCCTCCTTTAGATAACGAATATCGAGGAGCCCGTGGTCTTGCGCGATTCCAGGTCACGGTGGGCCTGTACGGCATCCTGCAAGCTGTAGTGCTGGTTGATCTCGATCTTGATCCGGCCGCTGCCGACCAGGTCGAACAGTTCACCGGCCAGATCGGCCTTTTCTGCCGGGTCGGCGATGTAGTCGGCCAGTGCCGGGCGCGTCATGAACAACGAGCCTTTCATCGCCAGCAGCGCCGGGTTGAACGCCGGGATCGGGCCGGAAGCCGTGCCCACGCAGACCATCAGGCCACGGCGCTTGAGCGAGTCCAGCGAGCCCATGAAAGTGCTCTGGCCCACACTGTCGAACACCACATTGACGCCAACGTTGTCGGTCAGTTCTCGAACGCGTTTGGCCACATCCTCGTGGCTGTAATTGATCACATGATCACAACCATGGGTGCGGGCCACTTCAGCCTTGGCATCGCTGGACACGGTACCGATCACCTTCAGGCCCAGCAGCTTGGCCCACTGCGAAACAATCAGCCCGACGCCACCGGCGGCGGCGTGCAACAGGATGCTGTCACCGGGTTTGAAATCATGAATGCGGCGCATCAGATAAGCAGATGTCAGACCGCGCATGGTCATGGCGGCAGCGGTTTCAAAAGAGATGCTTTCCGGCAGTTTGATCAGGGGTGCAGCCGAGATCAGGCGCTCGGTGCTATAGGCACCCAGGGTGTTGAGAAAGCCGGTGTACGTGACACGATCCCCGACCGCCACATGGCTGACACCCTCACCCACTGCCGCGACGATACCGGCCGCTTCGACCCCCATGCCGTTGGGCATCGGGATCGGGTACGTGCCATTGCGAAAGTAGGTATCGGCATAATTGAGGCCGACGGCGACATGCCGCAGCCTGACCTCACCGGGGCCTGGGTCGCCCACTTCAACTTCCTCGAACCGAAGGACTTCGGGACCACCGGTTTCGTAAAAACGTACGACTTGGGCCATGCTTTTATCTCTCCAATCAGCGTTCAGATCGCACTACGGCGATACACGTGGACTGGAATGTAAACAACGGCCGGCGCGGGCGCTTCTCATCAGACGACAGCGTCTTCTCTTTTCATGACAGGCATTGCAAACACCTGTGGCCGCCTTCGGCAGCGGCGTGCCCACGGAGCGGGGCCGGAGTGAGGGACACCTGAGCGAAGCGAGGGCCGTACGACGGGGCAAGGCCTTTTTGGGTATTTTTGTGGTGGTCCGACACTCGGCTGTTTGACAAAAGTGCCTCGCCGTAAGGGCGAAACCAAAATTGCAGTTGGTCACGAGTGCTGGATATGTACTCGGTGGATCAGTTGTTGTGCAGTGCGCCCGTATCTACACCGAGTACATATCCATTCGATGTATCACGGCTTTCTACGGGTTCCGACCATACGGCCGCCTGGAGCAGGTCACCCTCGATCCACCCGCCACTGCTCAAACAAACTGTCAAACATCGCCTGGGCCGCCGCCGACAGCTCATGCCCTGGCTTGGTCAGCACCCCAATGGCCCGCTCCACCACCGGCTCATGCAAAGTGATGCAGCACGCCCCCAGTTCACGCATCTGCTCGGCACACAAGGCCGGCACCACACTCACGCCCAACCCGCTGGCCACCATGCGCCCGACCGTGGCCAGCTGATGACTTTCGAACTCCACCGGCAATTTCATCTGCCGCGCCTGCAAATGCTCCTCAAGCATCACCCGCACCGCAGAAGGTCTCTGCAGGGTAATAAAGGGCTGTTCGAGCAAGGTTTTCCAGTCAATCAACTCACGCCCGGCCAGTCCCGAATCACGGGGCACCACCGCCACAAAACGGTCGAGATACAGCGGGGTAAACGTCAGCGACGAACCCGGCCCCGGGTCGAACGCCACACCCAGCTCCACCTGCCGGTCGCGGACCATTTCCAGCACTTGCTCGTTGATCACGTCATTTACCGTGACGTTGACCTTGGGGTAACGCACACGAAAAAGCTTGAGGATGGCCGGCAGCACGTTGCCCGAAAACGACGGGATGGCCGCCAGTGTCACGCGCCCGCGTTGCAAGGTGAAACGCTGACGCAGTTCATCCTCGGCATTGTCCCAGTCGGCAATCAGCCGCCGGGCCAAGGGCAGCAGCGACTCGCCTTCCGGCGTCAGTGCCACATTGCGCGTGGTGCGGCTGAACAGGCGCCCGCCAAGGCCCTCTTCCAGCGCCTTGATAGTCAGGCTCAGGGCTGATTGCGATAAATGAAGTCGCTCGCAGGCCACGGCAAAACTCAGGCTCTGGGCCACGGCGAGGAAGGCGCGGATCTGTTTCACGGTCATGAACGTTGCCTCAGGCTTATTAATTTGTTTTATCTATCAATCAACCGTAAAAATCAACTTAACAAATCAATCTCACGCAGTAACACTCGCTACAAACGGCTAACCACCGACCACTAAAAATAAAAGAGGTGCATATGGCAGGTTTCGACAAGCGTGTGGCGACCTACGAAGAGGCCCTGGCCGGGCTCAAGGACGGCATGACCGTCATCTCTGGCGGCTTTGGCCTGTGCGGCATCCCGGAGAACCTGATCAATGAGATCAAGCGCCAGGGCATCCGCGACCTGACGGTGGTTTCGAACAACTGCGGGGTCGACGGTTTCGGCCTCGGCGTACTGCTCGAAGACCGCCAGATCAGCAAAGTGATCGCCTCGTATGTGGGTGAAAACGCACTGTTCGAGAAGCAGTTGCTGAGCGGTGAAATCGAAGTCGAATTGACCCCACAAGGCACCCTCGCCGAAAAAATGCGCGCTGGCGGCGCCGGCATCCCGGCATTTTTCACGGCCACCGGGGTCGGCACACCCGTGGCCGACGGCAAGGAAACCCGTGAGTTCAAGGGCCGCGCCTACCTGATGGAAGAGTCCATCACCGGCGACTTCGCCATCGTCAAGGGCTGGAAAGCCGACCACTTCGGCAACGTGATCTACCGCCACACCGCGCAGAACTTCAACCCGCTGGCGGCCACTGCCGGCAAGATCACCGTGGTGGAAGTCGAAGAAATCGTCGAACCCGGCGAGCTGGACCCGACGCAGATCCACACCCCCGGCATCTACGTCGACCGGATCATTTGCGGCACATTCGAAAAACGCATCGAGCAGCTCACCGAGCGCTCCTGATCCCCTGCCCCCAGCTCTGACGGAGTACCACCATGGCTCTTTCCCGCGAACAAATGGCCCAGCGCGTCGCCCGCGAAATGCAGGACGGCTTCTATGTGAACCTCGGTATCGGCATTCCGACCCTGGTCGCCAACTACATCCCCGAAGGCATGGAAGTCATGCTGCAATCGGAAAACGGCCTGCTCGGCATGGGCGCGTTCCCCCGCGTCGGTGAAGCTGACGCCGACATGATCAACGCCGGCAAGCAAACCGTTACCGCCCGCACCGGTGCGTCGATTTTCTCCTCGGCGGAATCGTTCGCGATGATCCGCGGCGGCCATATCGACCTCACCGTACTCGGCGCCTTTGAGGTCGATGTGCTCGGCAACATCGCCTCCTGGATGATCCCCGGCAAGATGGTCAAGGGCATGGGCGGCGCGATGGATCTGGTGGCCGGTGCGGACAACATCATCGTCACCATGACCCATGCATCCAAGGACGGAGAGTCCAAACTGCTGTCGCGTTGCAGCCTGCCGCTGACCGGCGCCGGTTGCATCAAGCGTGTACTGACCGACCTTGCCTACCTGGAAATCGACAACGGTGCATTTATCCTCAAGGAACGCGCGCCCGGCGTCAGCGTTGACGAGATCGTGCGCAAAACCGCTGGTAAATTGATCGTCCCGGACCACGTCCCGGAAATGCAATTCGCCTGACCCGCCCCTTTTTCAGGAGAGATTTAATGCAAGAAGTCGTTATTGTCGCCGCAACCCGTACGGCGATTGGCAGTTTTCAGGGCTCGCTGGCCACTGTCCCGGCAGCTGAACTCGGCGCTGCGGTGATCCGTCAATTGCTGGCAAAAACCGGCCTGACCGGTAATCAGGTAGATGAAGTGATCCTCGGGCAGGTACTGACCGCAGGCTGCGGGCAGAACCCCGCGCGACAGGCAGCTATCCTTGCGGGCCTGCCCCACACGGTCCCGGCACTGACCCTGAACAAGCTCTGCGGCTCCGGCCTCAAGGCCCTGCATCTGGCGACCCAGGCGATCCGTTGCGGCGATGCCGAGGTGGTGATTGCCGGCGGCATGGAAAACATGAGCCTGGCCCCCTATGTGCTGCCCGCTGCCCGCACCGGTTTGCGCATGGGCCACGCGAAGATGGTCGACAGCCTGCTCCACGACGGCTTGATGGACGCTTTCAACGATTACCATATGGGCATTACGGCCGAGAACCTGGCAGACAAGTACCAGCTCACACGTGAACAGCAGGACGCCTTCGCTGCTGCTTCGCAACAAAAAGCCTGCGCAGCCATCGAAGCCGGGCGTTTTGCTGACGAGATCACGCCGATCCTGATTCCACAGCGCAAAGGTGACCCGCTGGCCTTTGAGGTCGACGAACAGCCCCGCGCCGGGATTACCGCTGACGCCCTGGCCAAACTCAAACCTGCGTTCAAAAAGGACGGCAGTGTCACTGCTGGCAACGCCTCGACCATCAATGATGGCGCCGCTGCCGTGGTGCTGATGAGCGCCACCAAGGCCAAGGCCCTCGGCCTGCCGGTACTGGCACGGATCGCCGGTTACGCCAACGCCGGTGTAGACCCGGCAATCATGGGTATCGGCCCGGTTGCGGCCACCCGCAGCTGCCTGGCGAAAGCCGGCTGGAGCCTCGATCAGCTGGACCTGATCGAAGCCAACGAAGCCTTCGCCGCACAGTCGCTGGCGGTGGGCAAAGAGCTGCAATGGGATATGGACAAGGTCAACGTCAATGGCGGTGCCATTGCCCTGGGCCACCCCATCGGTGCATCGGGTTGCCGTGTACTGGTGTCATTGCTGCACGAGATGATCAAACGCGATGCCAAAAAAGGCCTCGCCACCCTGTGCATCGGCGGCGGCATGGGCGTCGCCCTGGCCATCGAGCGCAGCTAAACCGCAGAGCGTTCAAACAGCCAGCGTTCGGATCCACGATATCCACGCGCTGGCTGGCAACACACCCGGCGTGACTTCGGTCACGCCGGGTTTTTTTTGACCCGGGTTTGCTCGGGAGCGATCACCTCGCCCTGGGCCGTGACGGGCTGCATCAAGCCCAAGGGTTGCCCTGTGGCGGTGTCCACCAGTTGCGAGTGCGCCTCGTGTGGCTCGAACAAATACTGTTCTGCCCATTGCCTGAAAGCCACGACCACCGGGAACAGGCTCTTGCCCTTCTCGGTCAGGACGTACTCCTGGTACGAGGTTCCGTCAGACGCTGGCCGCACTTCAAAAATACCGGCCTCAACCAGGTTCTTGAGCCGGTTGGTAAGCACACTGCGCGCGACCCCCAAACCACTCTGAAAGTCCCCGAAACGCCGAACGCCATCAAATGCGTCTCGCACAATCAGCAACGACCAGCGATCGCCGATCACGTCCGCAGTCCGTGCCACCGGGCAACTCTGACCCGGTTCAATGTGCTGTTTGGTCATACAGGCTCCTCTGCTTGCCCTGGGAATCAGGTTGCTTGGCGCAACAAGTTTCATTTTAAGACTGGTTGACCTAGAATGAAACCAGTCTTAATTCGAGACTAGACTGGCGAGAGGCATTCCCGTGCATGCAGATCAACTTCATACCCCCACTGCGGCGATGGCCGCGGGCATTCCACGCGGGCTCGTCGGGCTGCTTGCCTGTGCCAGCGGGTTGAGTGTGGCGAACGTTTACTACGCCCAGCCGTTGCTTGATCAGGTGGCGGTGGACTTTGCCATCAGCCCTGCCGCCGTCGGCGGGGTGATTACCGCCACCCAGGTCGGCAGCGTGCTGGCCTTGCTGTTGCTCGTGCCCTTGGGTGACCAGGTCAACCGCCGCACCTTGATGCTGGCCCAGGCAGGCGCATTGATCGCCGGGCTGATCTGTGTCGGCATGACCCGCTCCCCCGTGCTCATGCTGTTGGCCATGCTGACGATCGGACTGTTGGGGACCGCCATGACCCAGGGCTTGATTGCCTTCGCCGCCACTGCGGCCCTGCCCCAAGAACGCGGCCGGGTAGTGGGTACGGTTCAGGGCGCGGTTGTCATCGGCCTGTTGCTGTCACGGCTGGCGGCGGGGCTGATCGCGGATCTGGCCGGGTGGCGCTGGGTTTATCTGGGCTCGGGGCTGGTGATGATGGTGCTGGCCCTTATCCTCTACCACGTCTTGCCGTCACAGCGACCGTCTGGCGCGCCGATGCCTTATGGGAGGCTGGTCCTCTCAATGTTCACCCTGCTCAGGGAGGATCGCGTGCTGCAGATCCGCGGCATGCTGGCGTTGTTTATTTTTGCGGTGCTCGGCATTTTCTGGAGTGCTCTGGTCTTTCTGCTGACCCAGGCGCCCTACAGCTTTTCGCACACCGCCATCGGCACGTTGGGCCTGGCGGGTGTGGTGGGTGCGCTTGCAGCCACACGGGCCGGAATCCGGGCAGATAAAGGACAGGGCCAGCGGACAACCGGTGGGTCACTGGGGTTGTTGTTGCTGGCGTGGCTGGCACTCTGGCTAACGCCCCACTCACTGGCGTGGCTGATCATCGGTGTGATCATCCTCGACCTTGGCGCGCAGGCCATTCACGTGACCAACCAAAGCATGATCTTCAACGCCCGACCCGACTCCCACAGCCGGATCGTGGGTTGCTACATGCTCTTTTATGCCATTGGCAGCGGGCTGGGTGCACTGGCATCCACAGCCCTCTACGCGGCGTACGGCTGGACGGGTGTGTGCGCCCTTGGCGCCGGGGTCAGCCTTGCGGCACTCGGGTTCTGGCTCATTACGTTGCCTCTCATGCCCGGGGCGACTGACGCAAGCCGCCAGCCCGTTACTTGATCAGGCGCACTTCCTTGGACGGCCGGTAGCCAAAATAGGCGCTGTAGCACTTGCTGAAATGACTGGGCGAAACAAACCCGCAGGCCACCAGCACATCGACCTGGGACAGTTCGGTGTGTTGCAGCAGACGGCGCGCTTCGGTGATGCGCAGCTCAAGGTAATAACGTTGTGGCGTAGTGCCCAACTGCTCCTTGAACAGACGTTCGAGCTGGCGGCGTGAGCGGCCGACAAAGACCGCCAGTTGCTCCAGCTCCAGCGGCTCTTCGAGGTTGGCGTCCATCAGCTTCACCACCTCACGCAGGGGCGCGCTCACGCAGATGTTCTGCGCCGGTTTGATCCGGCGATACCGGGACTCTTCAAACGCCAGAATGTCCTCGATCCCTTCCACCAGTGCCTTGTCGTGCAGCCCCTTGATCCAGCCCAGCGCCATCTGGAAGGCGCCGGCCGGGCTTGAGGCCGTCAGGCGGTCGCGATCAATCACCCAGGGTTCGCTGGTGATCTGGGCCGCCCTGGCCACTTCGACCAGCGCCGGCCGGTGTTCGGGGTGGATCGCACACCGGTAGCCATCCAGCAGCCCGGCACTGGCGAGGAACCACGCACCGTTCCACAACCCGCCCAGGGTGATACCCGCGTTTGCAGCGGCCCTGAGCAGGCTGACCAGTTCGTCGCCGATCTTCAGCTCCGTCCTGTAGCCGCCGCAAATGACCAGCAGGTCCAGCTCGTCGATGATCGAAGGATCAATGCGCGCATCGGGCCGGATCACCAGGCCCAGATCGCTGATCACCTCGCCTTCGCTGAGGCCATAGGTACGTGATGAGAACAGATCGGCGCGCAGCAGGTTCGCGGTGATGATGGCGTCCAGCGCCTGGGTAAACGCCGGCAGCGAAAAGTGCTCAAGCAGCACAAAACCCGTGCGGACCATCGGGGCGGGATCGGCGGGGCTGTCTTTGAGGTAGCGAAGGTTCTTGCCCTTCATGCCGGTGCTGAACTGGCGTCGTTCGATCAAGGTGCGATCCATGTGCGATGCGTTAATCAAGGCACCATGCTAACCGCCGGCAGGCTAAAAAGCTCCTGCCGGCAGCATAGGCAATCATTGGGTCAGGTCAGAACCCCACCGTTGCCGACAACAGGTAAGTTCGCGGTGTCGAGAGGGTCAGGCCCGGCTCGCTGTCGTCCGAGGCACCCGCCGAACTCCAGTAACGTTTGCCCATTACGTTTTCGACACTGGCCCGCAGGGTCACGGCCTTTTCGTCGACCTTGAACGCGTAGCGCGCACCCACGTCGAAGCGTTCCCAGGCGTCGATTTCCTTGGTGTTGGCCTGGTCCAGATACTGCGAGCTGGAATAGAGGCCGCGCCCGGTGAGGGTCAGCCCCGGTACCGCGGGCACATCCCACTCGGCCCCCAGGTTGACGTTGTACTCCGGCGTGGCCGGCGCACGGTTGCCGTCATAGGCACCGTCGAGGGTATCCGTCAGTTTGCTGTCGATGTACATCACCCCGCCCAGCAGGCGGAAGCCCTGGAGCGGTTCGCCGAACACACTGACTTCCGCCCCCAGGTTCTGCCGCTTGCCATTAGGGCCAAAGACCTGGGTCGTGGCATTGGTCTCATAGGCCGGTTGCCTGATGCGGAACACGCTGGCGGTAATCGCGAACGGGCCCGTGTCGTACTTGGCCCCGGCTTCGATTTGACGGCTGATAAACGGCGGGAAGATTTCGTCTTCGTTGACCGAAACCGAAGGCGCAATCTTGCCCTGGCTCAGGCCTTCCATGTAGTTGGCGTACAGCGAGAGCTTGTCGGTGGCCTTGAACAGGATGCCGCCCGACGGCGAGATTTTCTCTTCGTCATAACCGGTTTTGCCTTTGACGTCATTGTTCCAGTCATCGACCTTGACCCGCTGCCAGCGGGCCCCAACGGTCAGGAGCAGGCGGTCGTCAAAAAAACCGAGGGTGTCGGCCAACGCCACGCCGCTGTAGCGGCTTTCGGTGTAGACCTCGGGATCAAGCCGGGTGGGTGTGCCGGGCCTGGGCGTTTCAACGGGGCGGTAGAGGTTGCTGGGCGACGTCGCATACCGGGCTCCGCCATTGGTGAAGTCCATATAGAAGTAACTGGCCGCCAGATTGACCTCATGGCTCACCGCGCCGGTATGGAACCAGTTGCGCACACCGGCCATGGCGGTGCGCACGTTTTCGTCACGGGTGAAGTCCCGCGGCTGCACGTTGAAATCGCCGGCGTCGTTGGTCACCGACACGGCATGGCGCAGGAAGTCGTGGTTGCTTTTGCGCGCCCCGGCGGCGCCGTAGACCATGACCGAGTCGTTGACGTCATATTCGGCGTTCACGGCCCCAAAGGTGTCTTTGGTGTGGGCACGGCTCCAGGGTTCTGCGTAGTTGTGGCGAACATCGTTGGCATCCGGCACTTTGGCTTTGGGGCCAACCTGCACCCGCTCCTGCGGGGCGTCGGTGATGCGTTCGGTGTGGCCGATATCCGTCGACAGGCGCAACCGCTCGCCGCGAAAGTCCAGGCCCAGGACGGCCATTTCGCGGTCCACGCTCTGGTGATCCCATTCAGTATCGCCGGACTGTTTTACGCCATTGAAACGCACCCCGAACTGGTCTTCGTCACCGAACCGACGGCCGATATCCACGGCACCGCCGACCTGACTGTCGGAGGCGTAGCTACCGGTAAACTCGGTGATCGGCTGGTCAGTGGCGCGCTTGGGCACCACGTTGATGCCGCCGCCCACACTGCCCCGCGGCGAGATGCCGTTGATCAACTGGCTCGGCCCTTTGAGGATGTCGACGCGGTCGGCCATTTCCATGTCGATGGTGTACGTGGGCAAGATGCCATAGAGGCCGTTATAGGCAACGTCGCTGTTGAACAGGCTGAAACCGCGAATGGTGAATTGCTCATAGCGCCCGCCCGCCGGGTTGGTTGCACGTACCGAGGGGTCGCTGCCGATCAGGTCACCCAGGGTGCGGGCTTGCAGGTTCTTGACCGCCTCGCTGGTATAGGTGGTCATGCTGAACGGGGTTTCCATAAAGTCCCGCGAGCCGAGCAACCCTTGGGAGCCCCGGCGCGCAACCTGGCCGCCGGCGAACACGTCGCCCTGCCCGCCGCCTTCCGCGCCGAGAATCGAGGTGCTGGGCAGTTGCAGGCTGTCGCTGTCGTGTGCCATGGGCATCAGGGTATAGGCCTGATCCCCGACGGGTACCCATTGCAGACCGGAGCCCTGTAGCAGCCGGGTGAAGCCTTCCTGCACCGCGAACGTGCCGGACAGGCCGCTGCTGTTGTGACCGCTGACCAGCGCCGGGTCCACCGACAGGTTGACCCCCGCCAGCCCGGCGAAACGGGTCAAAGCGGCGCCCAGAGTGCCCGCGGGCACTTCATAGGTACGGCGTTCATCGCTGGCGGCCCAGCTGGAGGAGACAAACAGCGGGCTGGTACTGAGGGTCAACACAAGCCCGAATCGAAACAGCGGGCGCAAGCGCAAGGACGGTACTGCAGGCATGGGACAACGCTCTCGTATTTTATTCACTTGCCTTGAATGACCGTCGAGGTAAAAAAAAGGGACAGCGAAATCTGTAAAGCCGGGAAAACCTGTAGCCGCTGCCGAAGGCTGCGATCGAGACCGAAGGGCTCGTACTTTTCAAAGCGAAGGTCCTTCGGACCTTATCGCAGCCTTCGGCAGCGGCTACAGGGTCAGCGTTCAGAGGTCAGGAATCAGGAATCAGGAATCAGGAATCAGCGTTCAGCGTTCAGCGTTCAGAGGTCAGGCTAGTGCTCACACCGGCGTATTTCTCGGCACCAGCGTGACCCAGTACCGCGTACGGGCATGCACTTGCACCGGCAGGGTGGCGGCCAGTAGCGACAGGATGCGGTCGGTATTGTCCAGTTGGAAACTGCCCGTGACCCGCAGCGTTTCAAGCGCCGGCTCCCAGCGCAGCAGACCTGCGCGATAGCGGCTCAGCTCACGCAAAAAATCCCCCAGGGGCTGGTTTTGCGCCATCAGCACTCGCTCGCGCCAACCGGGTTGCAACGGATCGAACGGGCTGACGCCCCCTGCTCCCGTCGCGCCCAGGCTGACCTGCTGACCCTCGCGCAACAGCAACGCAGGCCCATGCAATGGCTGCAACTGCACCGTGCCGCTGAGCACCGAAACCTGGCAATCCCCCGGGTTGAGACGCACGCAGACTTCACTTCGGTTCAGCGTGATGCGCCCGTAGCGCGCCTCAATGGTTATCGGTGCACTGCCCGACACTTTCAGCGCCATTTCGCCACGCACCAGGGTCAGCAACCGGGCTTGCATATCAACATTGACGGCGCTAGCGGTATTGAGTTGCAGCATGCTGCCGTCGGCCAGCGGCACACGCGAATGCTCACCCGTGGCGGTTTGCAGGTCGGCGCGCCATACGTCCACAGGCAACTGGCGGCTCAGCAGCCAGGCCGTCGGCACCACGGCGGCCACACACAGCGCCTGTTTCAGCACTGCCCGGCGCCCCGGATCTGGCCGGTCAAGGGTGGCCATTGCCAACGCCGAAGGCAGCGTGTTGAAGCGCTGGCGCAGCAACTGAGCCTTCTGCCAGGCCGACTCGTGGGCACCGGCGCTGTCGCGCCACTGTTGCAGCTGCACGCGATCCTGCTCGGTGGCCGTGCCGGACTCCATCAGCGCCAGCCAGTGGGCAGCGGCCCGGGCAACAGTGCGGATAGCGGATGAGGGTTCAGGGTGCTTCAAGCGTCCACCAGCAAACAGTGCTCGTAGGCCTGGGCCATGTAACGTTTGACCGTACGCTCGGAGACGTTCAGGCGCTCGGCAATCTCCCGATACCCCAGCCCTTCGAGCTGGCTCCAGAGAAACGCCCGTCGCACCACAGGCGCCAGGCCATCGAGCAATTCGTCCAGCGCCTGCAAGGTTTCGAGCAGCAGCCAGCGTTGCTCGGGGGACGGCACACTTTCCTCAGGTAACTGTGCCAGTGCCTCCAGATAGGCTTGCTCCAGACTGCGCCGCGTGTAGAAGTTGCTTAGCAGGCGCTTGCCGACCGTGAGCAAATAGGCCCGTGGTTCACGCAAATCCGCCAGTGGCTGGGCGCTGGCAAGCACACGAACAAAGGTATCCTGGCTCAAATCCGCCGCATCCCAGGCGTTGCCCATGCGCCGGCGCAGCCAGTTTTCCAGCCAGCTGCGGTGGTCGCGATACAACGCATGCAGGGTCTGCTCTTTCGGTGTCGCGAGTTCAACCATCTCAAGACCCCCTGTGCGCAGGACGAGGTAAATGAGAGTGATTCTAATTTGTGTTATATCTTGAAACCAAGCTATTTTTCTTTCTGAACCACTAAACTGCTACAAATCATGTAGCCGGAGTACGCAGAACTTGTAGTCCCTTGCGCAGGCTGCGATAAGGTCGGCCATCAGTTCTATCAACAGCAATCAGGAAATTTCGCTATGTACGTGGTTTTCGCATGAAGTGGCTCAAGGGCATCATTCTGGGCACCATCTTGCTCGCAGTCGGCGCGGTAGCGCTTGGGCTGTTTTACTTTCTGCCTCAGCACGATGTGGTGATGGTCACGGGGGTTGAAGTCAAACGGGTCGATCACAACGGCGTCATCAACGCTGAAAACCCGGCCGACGGCCCTACCCGGGATGTTTACTTCATCAACACGGAAGACCCGGACACCAAGGAAGTCATGGTGTATCGCAACGAGGATACCGGCTGGTCCTTCCCCTGGTACTTCAAGTTCGACTCGGCAGACATCCAGGCCAAGGCCCAGGGCTATTCCCGCGACTCCCAGCAGTTGGCTCTCATCCGGTACTACGGATGGCGCATCAAGATCTTCTCGGTGTTCCCGAACATCACTGCGATCGAAGCCACCAACAGCCGTTCCGAACCTTTCCCATGGTTCAACACGGTGTTCTTCAGCGTGATGGGCCTGGTGTTGATATTCATTGCCGTATTTGTAAAACGGCGCACAAAACGGCGCCCGCAAATGCCGGCAAATTGATCGATGCGCTCCTGACGGAGCGCATTTTTTTTGCCCGTGGGTTTTTAGCACGTCAGTAACGGCATTCCCGGGGTTGGCTGGCGAGTTACTGAGGCGCGAGGTCGCCGTACCAGTAGGCAGCGGTGACACCGCCATCCATCAGGAAGTCGCTGCCGGTAATGAACGTCCCTTCAGGCCCCATCAGCAACGCTGCGACCGCACCGACTTCATCAGGTGTCCCGCCACGGCCCGCGGCGCTCAGATTGATCATGCGCCGGTAGCCTTCGCCGCGCGGACCGTTCAATTCGTCTCTGGCCAACGGGGTGAAGATGATACCGGGGCTGATAGTGTTGACCCGTGCTCCGCGCTTGCCCCAACGTACGGCCTCAGCCATCACACGCAGCGAGTTGGCGCGTTTGGAAATTTGATAGGCGTTCAATGGATCGGTCACTTTGTCGGCCTGAAGCATCTCCAGCGCCAACAGTTCCTCGACAGGTGTCGTGGCCAGTGCTTTGTTTTGCTCAGGTGTCAGCGCGGGCAGACGATGGCCAGACTGCGAGGCGATGACTACCCCTGCCCCGCCTTCAGCGATCACATTGCCGAACGCTTCGAGCACTAATGCCGTGCCATACAGGTCCACACGCAAGATGGTCGCGACCGGCGCCTGGGAGGGTGAAACACCGGCAGCATGGATCACCCCGGTGACATCGCCAATGGCAGTTGCCACTTGCACCAAGGCCTCGACCGACTCGCGGGAGCAGACGTCGACCAAGGCCGTGGTCACTTCGAAGCCCGCGTCGAGCAGCACCTTGGCGGCGGCATCGGCGTTCTCCTGACGCAAGTCGGCCAGCACGATGTGTTTACCGGCGCTGACCCGGCGGGCAATTGCTTGGCCTATCGACCCCGCACCGATGACGACGGTGACTTTACGGCGGTTATTCATAAACACCTCGTGCGGGGTTTGAGCCCAATGATTGATAGTGCTCGTCACTGACCTGCTCCATCCAGTCCACGACCTTGGTGTCCAGAACTTCGGCAATGGCGATATGAGTCATCGCGGTGGTGGCAGTCGCGCCATGCCAGTGTTTTACATGGGGTGGAATCCACACGGTATCGCCAGGTTTGATCAAGCGAGCCGGTTGTCCCTGCGCCTGCACCAGGCCGGCACCCGCCGTGACAATCAAGGTCTGTCCAAGAGGGTGTGTGTGCCAGGCCGTGCGGGCACCGGGCTCGAAGGTCACAGTGGCGCCACTGACGCGGGCCTCTTGTGTCCCCTTGAAAGGCGCGTCGACGCGAACAGTACCGGTGAAATAATCGGCGGCACCCTTGGCCGAAGGTTGTGAGCCGTTGGGGTTAATGATGAGCATGGACTTCTCCTCTGCGGGCAGATCTAGTGCGAGCAATGACAGCGATAACGCTGTGGCTGTGAGGCTTCGCATGACGATCCCCTTGGGGCAAAAGCCGTCGATGACGACCTGGATTAATGGAGGACGGAGCGAAAAGCCCGGCGTCCTGATCCACTTGCTGCGGGATCGGACGCCAGGTCAACGGATCGGGAGCAAGGCCCTAAATCTAGCAGCTGCGCATTACCGTGATTAGCCGCTAGAATCCGTAAATACTTATGTGAGCTGCTCATCAATGCTTAGGGAAAACGCCAGCGATCTGCTTGCCTTCCTCGCTGTCGCGAAGGAGCGCAGCTTCACCAAGGCTGCGGCCAGACTCGGAGTGTCACAGTCATCGCTCAGCCACACTATTCGAGGTCTGGAATCGCGGCTTGGGCTGCGATTGTTGACGCGTACCACGCGCAGCGTTTCGCCCACCGAGGCGGGAGAACGGTTGATCAGACGTGTGGGGCCTCACTTCGAGGAAATCGAAATCGAGTTGGCCGGCCTGAGTGATCTGCGCGATACCCCCGCTGGCAATATCCGTATCAACGCCATGGACCATGTGCTGGACCAGATTATCCGGCCCGTTCTGAAGGACTTCCTGCCCAGGTACCCGGACATCTCGGTGGAAGTCTGCTGCGATTACAGCTTCGTCGACATCGCAGCCCAAGGTTTCGATGCCGGGGTCAGGTTGGGTGAGGACGTGGCGCAAGGCATGATTGCCACGCGTATCGGGCCGGATTTGCGGATGTCCGTGGTTGGCTCACCGGCCTACTTCGCCAACCGCGAATTACCCGCGACGCCTCGAGCGCTCACTGATCACTTGTGCAATAACCTGCGGTTACCCACCAACGGCGGTCTGTACGCGTGGGAATTTGCCAAGGATGGCGAAAGCCTCAAAGTTCGCGTGACGGGCCAAGTGACCTACAACGGCGTCTATCAGTTGCTGGAAGCAGCGCTGGACGGTTTTGGGTTGAGCTACATCCCCCACGATCTGGTCATCCCCCATCTCAAGGCCGGGCGCTTGGTCGAGGTGCTGGAAGACTGGTCGCCCTGGTTTTCGGGTTTTCACCTCTACTACCCAAGTCGCCGCCAGGCGTCACCTGCGTTTGAATTGCTGGTACAAGCATTGCGTTACAAGGCCTGAACCGCTCCACGAGCGGGTCTGTTTAAATCACCGCAATCCGTTATCGTGGTTCGATTATTGAACCGGTTCTGCTCAACCAGGTAGGTAGCTGCATGGCCAACGCTCATGTCGATACACGCAACAGCCCATGGTCGGTGTTCCTCATTTTCATCCGCCTTGGGCTGACCTCGTTCGGGGGTCCCATTGCGCATCTGGGCTACTTTCGCGATGAGTTTGTGACACGACGGCGCTGGCTGACTGACCGCAGCTATGGGGATTTAGTGGCGCTCTGCCAATTTTTGCCAGGGCCCGCAAGCAGTCAGGTCGGCATCGCGCTGGGGATGTCACGTGCGGGATATGGAGGTGCGTTGGCGGCCTGGGCCGGATTTACGCTACCGTCAGCCGTTCTTCTGATCCTGTTTGCTCTGGGCATTTCGCATCACGGCACGGCCCTTCCCCCTGGCGCTCTGCATGGCCTCAAAGTGGTCGCCGTGGCCGTGGTTGCTCAAGCGGTATGGGGCATGGCACGAAACCTGTGCACGGACGTGCCACGCGTCAGCCTGATGGCGATTGCCGCCTGCGTCGCCCTGCTTGAACCGTCCGCATGGGGGCAGGTCAGCGTGATCGCCGCTGCCGGTGCTGCCGGCCTCCTGCTGTTCAAACCCGGGCAGAGCAGCGGGCACGAACCGTTGCCCATCAGCATCAGCCGCCGGGCCGGGGCGATCTGGCTGTCGCTGTTTGTGGCATTGCTGGTTGGCCTGCCACTCTTGAACCAGTGGCTGCCCAATCAGACAGTGACGATGGTGGATGCCTTCTACCGGTCCGGTTCACTGGTGTTCGGCGGCGGGCACGTGGTTCTGCCATTGCTGCAAGCCGAGGTAGTGCCTTACGGCTGGGTCAGCAATGAAACCTTTTTGGCCGGGTATGGCGCCGCGCAAGCCGTACCGGGCCCCTTGTTCACCTTCGCGGCATTCCTCGGTGCATCAATGAACCCTGCCCCTTCAGGATGGGCCGGGGGCATGATCTGCCTGCTGGCAATCTTTGCTCCGTCCTTTTTGTTAATCCTGGGCGCCTTGCCGTTCTGGGAACAATTGCGTCGTAGCGTGCGCACTCAAGCTGCGCTGGTCGGGATCAACGCGGCGGTGGTCGGTCTGCTGCTGGCTGCGCTTTACCAACCGGTATGGACGAATGCCATCCTCCAGCCGCAAGACTTCGGTCTGGCACTGCTCGCCCTGGTTGCGCTGATGTTCTGGAAGCTTCCACCGTGGCTGGTGGTCATCGCAAGCGGTGTAGCGGGATGGGTGCTGAGTATCGTCTTTACCACGGCTTGATCCGCCGCGAGAGCAATGCCAGGGACGCGCTATGTGATCTGCACAATCACCGGCCCTTCCGTCACGACAGGCGGGTTGGCGTGGATATGCGAGGCATTTTTCTGGATCCATTCGCGCGCTATTTTCAAGCTCGCATCGGCGCTGGCCTTGTCCGTGCAAACAGTCACCGCCGTACCGCCATCGCCAGTGTCCAGCAGTGTGTAGCTGATGAGGCCAGGCACTGCACGCAGGGTCGCTTCGACATCGACTTTGTGCTCTTCCAGACTATCGAAAAGCTGCCTTGCCCCAGTACCCAGGTAGGTCCTGATAACCGCATACATGATCGTCTCCTTTGGGCGTGACTGTCTGGTTCCAATCCGGGATGGCCATCACCCAAAACCAATCCGTCCCGATGTATTGAGTTTAGCCAAACGCCAGTACCGGGCAGCTTGCAACGACCACCGGCTCGCTCCCACACAGCCCCTCGCCCTATCGACGCTCTTTGATGATTTAAGCAACGGGCTTTCAGAACTTTTCCCTGAATATCGGTCTATGTGAACAAGCACATTCGCCCGGCAAGCGCGCACCTGCGTGTTTACCGCAACGAGATGGCCACCTATCCACTTGTTCATCAGAGGTTCTCTTCGCCATGAAATTCCTTGACCCACGGATGGTGCTCATCGGCCTGTTCGCGTTCGCGGCAGTGGGCCCGGCATCAGCAACACAAATGAGGACCTCAACCCCTGTTTTCGCCACTGAAGTCGCCACCGTTCAGGCTCCGGCTGCCGTCAGCCCCTGGCCGACCCTGAGCAGCATGACCGGCGAACAGCCAGGCAAGCTGATTGCCCGTGACGACCGATACTGGCATGACGGCCGCTGGCACTCGCGTAACGACGATTGGCGCCGTGACAATTGGCGCAGGGAGCAAGCCCGCCGGGAAGCCGAACGCCGTCGTGACTGGGAGCGCCACCATGATCGGGACAAGCGCCACCGCTACGAGGACAACCAACGCTACTATCGTCGCTAAACAGCCCCCTGCCTTGGGTGCAGCGCGTTGGCCAGGCGCACCATGGACGACTCGATTTCATAAGCGGTCAAGGACGAGTAACCCAATAGCCAGCCCTGTTTCTTCTCATCACCGGCGTACAGCCGGCTGAGGCCGGACAGCTGCACCCCTGCGCTGGCGGCCTGGCGGATGGTTTTCTCCTCCGACCAGCCATCGGCAAGCAGACAAGGGATCTGCAACCCGCCCTGGGGGCGCAGGGCTGTGACAATTCCGTCCAGGTGTTTGCCAATGGCGTCGAGCGTGATGGCTCGACGTGCGCCATAGAGTTTGCGCATGGCCCGGACATGGGCGTTGTAGTGGCCGTCTTCCATAAAGCGGGCCAGTGTCAGCTGCAAGATTTGTGGCGTGTGACCATCCATGATGCTGCGCGCGTAGGTGAACGCCTTGACCAACTCGGGGGGCAGAATCATGTAGCCCATTCGCAACCCGGGGTAGAGCGTTTTGCTAAAGGTCCCCAGGTAGATCGTGCGCTGGTACTTGTCCAGACCCTGCACGCAGGCGGTCGGCTGCCCGTCGTAATGAAACTCGCTATCGTAGTCGTCTTCGATGATCCACTTGCCCTGCTCCGCAGCCCAATTGACCAGTTCAAGCCGGCGCTCCAGCGCCAGCGTCGCCCCCGTGGGGTATTGATGAGAGGGCGTGACATAGACGCAATTGGCGCCGCTGCGGTCTGCCCGAAGCAGATCCGTGCGGATGCCCTGTGCATCGACGTCAATGCCCACCACCCTGGCCTCTGCCATTTCAAAGGCTTTCCTGGCGCCGAAATAGCCTGGATTTTCCAGCAAGATCGGTTTACCGGCGTCTACCAGCAGTTGGGCACACAGGAACAGGGCCTGACGAGTACTGCTCAACACCAGGATCTGGTCCGGTGAACACCTGGCCCCGCGTTCGAGGTTCAAGTAGGTGGCGATGGCCTTGCGTAGCGGCTCGGCACCTTGCGGGTCACCATGCAGCAGCACGCTGGCGTGATGGTCCTTCATGACCTGACGTTGCAGGCGCCCCCACACATCGATGGGGAACGTGCGGGTTTCCGGCAGGCCGGTAGCAAAGGCCTTGATCACCTGCTGATCGCTCACCCCGCCGCTGCTTAAAATCATTCGCCCGCGCTGGCTCAGCCCCGCTCCCGGCACAACCCCGTTTTTGTTGATGTCCCGGGGCTTGATGCGCCTGCGCGCCGCGCCGTGCAATCGGGTACCAAGGGTTTCGCACACATAGCTGCCCGACCCCTCGCGCCGCACGATGAAACCATCACGGTGCAATTGGACATAGGCATTCTCCACCGTGTCGCGGGCAACGCCCAAAGCG
The DNA here is from genome assembly GCF_900106095.1 of Pseudomonas deceptionensis. Classification (NCBI taxonomy): domain Bacteria; kingdom Pseudomonadati; phylum Pseudomonadota; class Gammaproteobacteria; order Pseudomonadales; family Pseudomonadaceae; genus Pseudomonas; species Pseudomonas deceptionensis. The sequence goes on from NZ_FNUD01000002.1 coordinate 3,848,262, forward strand.
CTGGCCAGGGCCCGGGTGGCGGGCAGTTTCAAACCCGGGTCAAGGGCGCCGTCGAGGATCAGTGCCCGCAATGCGCGCTGTATCCGCTGATGCAGATCCAGCAGCCGGAACTCGGCATCGTTGAGTCGCATTTTCAGCGTTTCCAGCTCGAAGGTTTTTGCCATGTGATCTGCCTGACTTCAAAAAATGGGCCTGAAATGGCCGGGGCAGTCTAGCCGTGGACTCTGGCCGCAGCTACGTCATTTACAAAAAGTGGTCTGGTGCACCACATAAAAGTGTTGGGGCAAGGCATGCCATTTTGGCGCTATAAATGGCGCCTCGCCCAAGGTCAGGCACCTCGCTTTGCAAGGAGCAAAGAAAACATGTCGTCTTCTGCACCCACGTCCCCCCTTCGCATACGCGATCTGGTCCACCCGATTGTTGCCGGCCTGATTTCAGTCATCGTCAACTATGGCGGCACGTTCATTCTGATCTTCCAGGCCGCCAAAGTGGCCGGGCTGAGCCCCGAGCTGACGGCTTCTTGGGTGTGGTCGGTGTCGATTGGCGTAGGCATTACCGGGCTGTTTCTCAGTTGGGTGACCCGCGAACCGGTCATTACCGCCTGGTCGACACCCGCGGCAGCCTTTCTGGTCGTCGCACTGGCAACCACGCCCTATGCCGAGGCGATAGGGGCGTACATCATTAGCGCCGCCGCCTTCGTGCTGTTGGGTTTGTCCGGCCAGTTCGAAAAAGTCATCCGCCTGATCCCGTCAGGTGTGGCCGCAGGTTTGTTGGCCGGTATCCTGCTGAAATTCGGTATCGGTGCGTTTGGCGGCATGAGTATTGACCCGGGGCTGGTGGGCTTGCTGATCGTCGCTTACGTTGTGCTCAAGCGCTTTACCGCGCGCTACGCCGTGGTGGGTATTCTGGGGCTGGGGCTGGCCTTCCTGCTGACTCAGGGGCGCGTGGATTTTTCGGGGCTGGAACTGCAATTCGCCGCACCGGTATTTACCCGGCCCGAGTTTTCGCTGGATGCGTTGCTCAGCGTGGCGTTGCCGCTATTTCTGATCACCCTGACCGGCCAGTACATGCCGGGCATGCTGGTGTTGCGCAACGACGGCTTCAAAACCAGCGCCAACCCTGTCCTGGTCATTACAGGGCTGGGGTCATTGCTCATGGCACCGTTCGGATCTCATGCGTTCAACATCGCCGCGATCACGGCAGCCATCTGCACCGGCAAGGAAGCCTCTGAAGATCCTTCCAGACGCTGGATCGCCGGCGTTGCTGCAGGCGTGTTCTATATCCTCGTCGGGATTTTCGGGGTAACGCTTGCCGCGGTGTTTATGGTCTTCCCCGCAACCTTCATCACTACCCTGGCGGGGCTCGCGTTGCTGGGCACGATTGGCGCCAGCATGGCCAGTGCCATGGCTGACGTTAAATCCCGTGAAGCCTCGCTGATCACTTTCCTGGCGTGCGCCGCCAACATTACGTTGTTCGGTATCGGTGGCGCGTTCTGGGGGTTGCTGATAGGTCTGTTGGCATACGCCGTACTCAACGGCCGTTTTGCGCGCCGCGAGCCGGTCGTCGCTACAGACCGGCCCTGACCCGGACCGGTCTGTCGTGTGCGCTTAGAAACACCACGCCTCAGCGGGGATGACGCGACAGAAGGGTCCAGCAAGTGACGCATTGTGATGGGCCACAATGGCTTCGGCCTTCAGCTCAGGGGTGTCGGAGCACGTATGACCGTCGGCGATCAGCACAGCATCGAACCCACTGTCTCGGGCGGCACGGCAGGTGCTGTCGACACAATATTGGGTTTTCATTCCGGCGATGACCACCCCTTGAACGCCAAGAGCATGTAGCTGATCGGCAAGGGCCGTCCTGACAAAGGCATTGGGTCGGCTTTTTTCGAAAATCACTTCGTCTCCCTGCAACACCAGCTCCGGCACCAGTTGCGTCAGCGGGCTTGCAGCGTCGAGCGGCGAACCCGGGGGACCGATATGACGGGCGAGAAAAATCGGGGCACCCGCACTCCGGGCTTTATCCAGCAGTTTGTTCAACGTGGCCAGCAGCGCTTCGCCACCCTGTGGCTTATCCGGGCCGTGAAGCAACCCGACCTGCATATCCAGAATCAACAGTGCATACATGGTGCATTTCCTTGCGTTTTAGCCAGCGACACAAGGGCAAAAAAAAGGCCCTTTCCATCACTGGCGGGCCTTTGAAGTTCGTGTGTTACTGGCTCACGACACCTCTCACGACCCGCCTCTGGCGGTCGTGGTGGTCGTGGTCAAGGCAATGCGTGGTTGATTCATGGAGCTGACAGTAGCTGCAGGGCGCCGGGCTGACAACCCGGCGCCGCAATGAAACCGTCAACACTAGCTGCGATACAGACCGGACATTGTGTATCCATGGTCAAAGAGACTCCTGTTTTTGGGGGTGTTCAGCATGTGCTCAAGCCCGAAGATCACCGCACCGCTTCTCCATCGCCTGAAAGATCAGGCCGGTGCAACGAACAGCATCGCCACGTGGCGCCCTTTCTTGAACTCAATCAGCCCCGCAATCGACCCCTGCGCAACACAGACCCGTATCAGGTTATCGCCCTCCATACGGTCGGCAAACGCCTGCGCAGCGGCCACCTTGGCAAAGGTTTCCACCCCCAGCGCCGACAGCGAGGGCGCAACCGTCAGCATAAACGCGTCGAGGCACAGGGCGCTGGCGCATGGCAAATCGTCATGGGTAAGTTTGCGTATCTGCACAGTAGCCGCCCTTGTCTGGAATAGTGCTAGGCGATCTTGATCACAACCTTGCCGAACGCACCTTTCGCCAGGTGTTCATAGGCTTCACGGGCCCTTTCGAACGGATATACCTGATCGATAACAGGTCGGATGTTGTGTTCTTCAAGGAATACATTCATGCGGTCGAACGACGAGCGCGGCGCTACCGCGATACCGCGAATGGTTGTCTGGCGGAAGATCAGTGGCATCAAATTGAGTTCAACGGTCTGCCCGGTCAAAAAGCCAATCTGCGCAATAAGCCCTGAGGCCTTGGTCGCGGCAACCGATTGATTGATGCCGCTGCCACCGGCCACGTCGAGGAGTAAATCCACACCCTTGCCGTCGGTGAGTTTCAGCACTTCGTCCGCCCAGTTCGGCGTGGTTCTGTAATTGATGCCGGCCACCGCACCCAGACGCTTCACGGCTTGCAGATTCTCGTCGCTACTCGACGTTGCAATCACCCTGGCGCCAAGGGCCGTGGCAATCTGCACCGCGAATATGGAGACCCCGCCGGTGCCTTGAACCAACACAGTCTGACCCGGTTGAATCTTTCCAAAATCGACCAACGAGTACCACGCGGTGAGCGCGGCGATTGGCAGTGTGGCCGCTTCTTCGTCGCTCATGTTGGCAGGTGCACCCACGGCGCTGTCTTCGTGGATGATCATGTACTCGGCCAGACCGCCAGGCAGTGGTGAGCCGAAGCAGTAATCCGGTTCGTTCGGTCCCGGCTCGCCATCCAGCCAACGGGAGTACAGGTGGGAATTGACCCGATCGCCGACCTTGAAACGCGTGACGCCGTCACCGACCGCGACCACAGTGCCGGCAGCATCGCTCACCGGGATCAGAGGTTTGGGCACCATGTGGGGTTCATAGATGCCGTCAACGATAGCCTTGTCGCGAAAGTTCAGCGACACGGCGCCGACCTTGACCAGTAACTCGCCGGCTTTCGGTTGTGGGGTCACAGCCTCGCCCAATTGCAGGTTGTCGAGTCCGAAATCTTTCAGTAACCAGGCTTTCATGGTGATTCTCCAAATGCACGTCAATGGTCGCAAACCGACAGCGGTTCGCCTTGGGCCATCTTTCGCTTTTGGCGGCGCGCAATAAATACGCAAAAAAAGACATGATTGTTCTATTCTGAGACAACAAACACTGCACGGCCTTCATTCATCCGGGGCTCACAGGGAAACGTCATGGAATTGCTGCAATCGATGCGACTGTTCGCCAGGCTGGCTGAGCTCGGTAGCTTCACGAAAGCCGCCGAGTCGCTGGAAATCGGGCGGCCCCAGGTCACCCGCTATATTCAGGAGCTGGAGAAGTCACTGGGCGTGCGGTTGTTCCAGCGCACAACGCGAAAAGTGGCGCTCACCGCCGAAGGCGAACTGTTCTATCAACGGGTACAGGAAATTCTTGCGGCTATTTCTGCTGCGACCACGATGTTTGATCGTACCGGGGCCACGCTCGTCGGCCGGCTTCGGGTCGATATCCCGACTGCGTTCGCACAAATGGAATTCATCAAATGCCTCAAAGAATTCACCGACACCTTCCCGGGCATCAATATGGTGCTGGGTGTCACAGATCGAGCCGTTGACCTTGTTGGCGAAGGAATCGACTGTGCATTACGCATAGGCGATCTGCCGGACTCAACCCTGATCGCTCGCCCCATCGCGATGGCAACCATGGTCACGTGCGCAGCGCCCGAGTACCTGAACGCCCACGGCAGGCCTGAGACCCTTGAGGATCTGGTTGCCCATCGAGGCGTCAACTTTCTGTCCGGCCAGAGCAACAGGACGTTGCCCTGGCATTTCTTGGTCCAGGGACAGGACCGAACATTTGTCAGTAGCACCGCCATCACTGTCACCGAGTCAAATGCGTATGTTCAGTGCGGCGTGTCGGGCTTCGGCATTATTCAGGCCCCGGGCATCACCGTCGCCGAGCATCTTGATAGCGGCGCTTTGGTGGAGATTCTGGAGTCCTGTCGACCAGCCCCCCGGCCTGTATCGCTGTTGTACCCGAGCCGAACTCACCTGGCGCCGCAAGTGCAGGTTTTTATCGAATGGCTGCAGGCGCGATTTCCACAGCTACATACCGCGTGGCTGGATCGTCAGGATGAGTAAGTGAGTGCATTGATGTAATTGGAAGAAAGCGGCTCAGCTCGAAAGCCTGCTTTGGCCGAGGCTCTGGAATTTCGGCCGACAATGCTCTAACCGGTGCTACCCCTTGGTCAGATCAACTAACGGCGTCTGCCGCACCTCAGTCTCCCGCCCACCCTGAATCTCGCTTACCTGCTTCAAGGCCTTATCCACAGCCGCCTTATCTGCCAATAAGCTGTAGCTGATGCGGAACTGCTTGTGTTCCTTCGGCCCAATTGTCGGTACCAGGTTCAGTGGCCGCTGAAAACGGCGATTGTAGGAAAAGCTTGTCCCCGGCTCCAGCCCCGTGACATAGCCTTGGCCTTGGGTATCGGTGTTTTTCCACAGGGAAAACACGGGCAGTGTCTGAGTGTTGAAGCCGACCGAAACACCCAGGCTGCCGGCCTTGTTATGCAACACGGTCAACGTATCGCCCTTGGCATCGGCATACGGCACCACGTTGTAAACCGTTTCGTCGTAGTCCTTGGTAGGTGCGCGGTAAGTTTGCCAATCGGGCAGGTCGCCCTTGGCCCTGTCGTTGAACGGCGACACCTGTTTCACCGGCGCAGCGAAACGGGCGCCCTGCTCCAGGAACGGGGTACTGAAGTTACTGTGATACAGCGCTTGGTATTCCTTCGGATAGTCGCCGTTGTTGGTCAGGGTGTCGTTGAGGGCGAACACTACGCTGCCGGGCTCGGTGACCAGTTCGGTCGCTACGGAGAAGTCGACCTTCTTGAACGCCTGCTCTTTCAGTTCGCCGCGAAGGGTGATGACGTACGGTGGTTTTTCATCGATATGCAGGGTGACTTTGTTCGCAGGAATGTTGGCGGCCCGACCGTGCAGGGTCAGCAGTTCGCCGTTGTCGACGCCGGGGTGGCCGACCCATTCGTATCCGCAGCGGGTGACCAGCTCATTGAAACCTTCCAGCCAGCCCAGACCACCGCGGCCATTAAGTTCGATGAAGGACGGGTTGACCACTTCCTTGACCGGCGAATCCCAGCCCATGCGCACATTACCAACCGAGGCCTGCAAGACATTCATTCCGCGAGTCGGCACTACCGAGAGTTTCATCGTACCGTTATCGATGTCCACGATGCTGACACCCTCCTGCCGACCGCCGTGCAAGGTGCGCAGGGTGACGCTGAAGGGCTTGTCGGTTTTTACGCCGAGCAGCTGGCTGGTGATCTGCCAGTTCTGGGCAGCCTTGTCGGTGTCGAGCAGAACGTAATCCCAGGCCATGGCGTTGGAGGCAACGGACAGTGCGCTGAGGGAAACAAAGAGTTTGAGCGGGGTCATGGGAGCAGCCTTTCTTGGAGTTGTGCCTTTTTATAGACTTGAAGAAACGTTTCAGCAAGCTTAAAAAGCGACACAAAGCCGGGAAATACCAAGAAAGATTTGGGGCAAATCGGGCAATTTAGTCAAGGGCACCAAAGCTGACAGAAAATTTTCTGACCCTACCCCTGCCGTAAAACTCACAAGCCGAGCGCCAACGCTGCCTGCTTCGCCACTCCAAGGGGGGGCGGGTTCAATATCGCAGGCCTGCCTCACGATCTCGATCCTGCGCGCGAAACGATCTGGCGCCACAGCGCTGAATTACAGGAAAAGCTGCTGAGCATTTAATCTTGGCGGGGAGGTCAATCTGTCTGCCTCCACGTCCTTTCACCCTGGCGCCTAAAGGCTAGAGTCCGGTGTGCAACTTTGCAGAACGCTGTCGCTCTTTTTCTCATTTTCCGGATTCTTTCCAAGGCAAAACATTTTCCGGTATTCAGACGGTGATGTGCCCAAGTGAGCGCCAAATTGTTGCCTTAAAGACAGGGGCGTTCCAAAGCCTGCTTCATCCGCGATGCATTCAATTGATAACTCCGTCGTTTCCAGTAGCGCCTGCGCCCTGAGCACACGTTCAGCGTTTAACCATTTGGATACGGTCGTGCCGGTGGCCTCCTTGAACCGACGGGTAAAGGTACGCCTGCTCATTTTTGCCATGTCAGCCAGGACATCGAGCGACAGATTACCGGCCAGATTCATTCGAGCCCACGCCAATACATCAGACAAATGAGTCTCACTGGAGAGTTGCGGTACAGGGTGTTCTACGTATTGAGCCTGGCCTCCCTGCCTGTGCGGCGGTGTCACCAGCAGTTTGGCGGTGCGGTTGGCGACATCAGCACCGAGACGCTGGCGTACCAGATGCAGGCAACAATCGATTGCCGCCACGGTTCCAGCGGAGGTCATGATGTTGCCGTCACTGACATAGAGCACCTCAGGCCGAAAACTGACCTCTGGAAAACGTCGCGCAAATTCGTCGCGGGCCACCCAGTGGGTCGTCGCCTCTTTCCCGTCAAGTAGCCCGGCATCGCCGAGCACAAATGCACCCAGGCATAACCCGACGATCAACTTGTCTTGGGAGTGGGCGAGTTGCAGCGCCTTCACAAGCTGTGCAGATGCGGCGACCGACGGATCACTCCACGCGGGAATGACAATTACGTCACTCGCCTCCATCAATTCCAGGCCGTGGGTTACAGACAGTCCAATGCCCTGGTCACTGCTCAGCATGCCTGGCACTTCAGCGCAGAAGTTAACCTCGTATTCAGGCTCACCCGGCGTGGTTTGAGCGGTACCCAATACAACGCCTGGAACAGAAAGGTGAAAAAGGCTCACGCCGTTGAACGCTAGAACTGCAACACGTATGGCTTGCATCAGGCAGCCTCAGAATGGGAAGACCGCTCACACGGAAGTTTTTTTCACGCCAAGAGATGCGCCAACTATCTTTGAGCCTCTCCTGCAGCGCTGATTACTTGGCCCGATTATATCGAAACATGTCATTCAGGCCACTGTTGGGCTCCAGAGCACTGGGCCAGAATGGTCTGCGCGATGTACCAACAGGATTCATCCCAGTTCACTCAGCATGAAGAAGATGCGCAGCTGATTCGTTCCCAGGGCTTCAAGAAAGCTTTGATTTAAACCGTGTGGGCCGAGGCAGAGGGCCGTTTTCTTACCCGTCAACTATCCCAGCCTCCGGGCATCATCACTTTGATTATTTGATCGGAGATCGTTCATGAAACAAGGTCTTGTAGTAGTTGATCTACAAAACGAATACCTGCCCACAGGCAAATTGCCTTTGAGCGGCATCGAGGCGGCTGTGGCGAATGCTCGCCGGGTCATCGACCATGCGCGACAGACAGGTATCCCCGTTTTCCACATACGGCACGAATCCGATAATGCGCAGGCCCCCATTTTCGTCAAGGGATCCAGCGGCGTGCAAATTCAGCCAGCAGTAGCCCCTGAGGGTGATGAGCCCGTGATTGTTAAAAAACACATCAACGCCTTTAGAGACACGGACCTCAGGAAGCAGCTGGATGCTTTCGATGTTCAGGATATCGTGGTGGTTGGTGCAATGAGCCACATGTGCATCGACGCGGTAGTACGTGCTGCGGCGGACATGGGTTATCCGGTTACTGTGCTGCATGACGCCTGTGCCACCCTGGATCTCACATTCAATGGCGTCAACGTGCCAGCCGCTCAAGTGCATGCAGCGATGATGGCAGCTTTTGAATTTGGGTACGGCACGGTTAAATCTGTGGATGACTATCTCTCGGCGTAAGCCCGCCGGGGAATGAACAATCACAACCTTGCATCATTTTTTTCGTTTTACCTCGCAGTGGAGACACACCACGCCCGACGCGAAAATCTTGCTCTTCACCCGTGTGAGTGCGGTTCAGTCCTTGATGTTTTTGAACAAGGGAACACCCTCTCTACCCTGCTTTGCGCAGTGCATTGGCAACCAGCGTAAATGCGGGTGAGGGTTGTCGGCGGCTGGGGTAATACAAATAGTAGCCAGAAAACGGTGGGCACCAATCTTCAAGCACACGCTGCAACCTGCCCTCGCGAAGATGCGGTTCTAACTCTTCCTCGGGCAGGTATGCAATGCCCAGCCCGGCCAATGCCGCATCCACGATATGGGTCGAGGTGTTGAAAATGAGCTGACCGCCTACCCGCACGTTCACTTGCCTGTCTTGCTGCTCAAAGTCCCATACATAGAGCCCGCCTGATGTCTGCATGCGTTGGTTGATACAGCCATGGCTCATCAAGTCGCGCGGATGTTCGGGAATGCCACGGGCAGCAAAATACGCTGGCAAGGCAACGGCAGCCATCCGCAATGGCGGGCCGATCGGGACTGCGATCATGTCTTTGTCGATGGTGTCACCCAGGCGTACGCCTGCATCAAAGCGATCAGCCACGATGTCCCTGAACCCGTAATTGACGTCGAACTCAACGTTGATGTCCGGGTATTCGTGTAGCAGTTCAGTGAGTCTGGGCAACAATGTCGTGCGTAAAACATGATCACCGCAGGTGATGCGTACGGTGCCCGCAGGCTTGTCGCGCATTTGCGTCAGGATATCCAGCTCCGCCTCGATTTCATCGAAGCGATTACCGATCGCTTTGAGCAGCCGCTCGCCAGCGACTGTCGGCGAGACGCTGCGGGTTGTGCGCGTCAGCAACCTGATCTGCAGGCGTGCTTCCAGCCCACTGATGGCTTGACTCAACGCAGATTGGGTAACGCCCAGCACACCGGCGGCGCGGGTGAAGCTGCCTTCGCGCGCCACTGTCACGAAAGACAGCAGATCGTTGAGGTTCCTTCTGACCATGGTGCGAAACGCCTTTTATGAGTATTGATTAGCCACACTTATAGCCTTGTTAAGTATTCATTAGCTAGTCGCGTGAGTATTCGTTCGCCACCATGACCGGCATGAAAACGAATGACTGTGAGGCCTCGATGAACACTGCTTCCACCAGCAACGAGGCTCCCGCCTGCTGGAGCGGTGTCTTTGCAATGACGCTTTGTGTATTCGCCCTGATTGCCTCTGAGTTCATGCCTGTCAGCCTGCTGACGCCGATGGCCGTTGATCTTCACGTGACCGAAGGGATGGCCGGTCAAGGCATTGCGATTTCCGGGGCGTTTGCCGTGCTGACCAGCCTCTGCATTTCGTGGGTTGCCAGAACCCTCGATCGCAAGATGCTGCTGTTGGCACTGGCCGGGCTGATGGCCGTCTCGGGACTGATAGTCGGGCTGGCCCCCGACTATCTGACTTACATGGTCGGCCGTGCACTCATCGGCGTGGTCATCGGCGGTTTCTGGTCGATGTCCGCTGCGACGGCCATGCGCTTGGTGCCCGCCCCACAGGTGCCGAAGGCGTTGGCCATCTTCAACGGCGGTAACGCGCTGGCTACCGTAATTGCCGCACCGCTGGGCAGCTATCTGGGCTCGATTATTGGCTGGCGCGGCGCTTTTTTATGTGTGGTGCCCGTCGCGGCTATTGCTCTCGTCTGGATGTATATCTGCCTGCCACCCATGAAGGTGGCGTCACGCGTATCCGGCTCGGCAAGCGTGTTCAAACTGTTCAGGAATCGGTCAGTGGCACTGGGCATGGTCGGCTGCGGGGCCTTCTTCATGGGGCAGTTTGCGCTGTTCACCTATCTGCGCCCCTTCCTTGAAACGGTAACGCACGTCGATGTATCCACGCTGTCGCTGATCTTGCTGGTGATCGGTGCATCGGGCTTTGTCGGCACCCTGATCATCAGCCGATTTCTACGGCGCGGTCTGTTCCGGACATTGATAACAATTCCGGTCTTGATGGCGTTGATCGCTTTGGCACTGATTCCTTTTGGCAGCTCGACCCTTGTCGTTGCTGTGCTGCTGGGCTTGTGGGGGCTGTTGGCGACTGCGGCCCCGGTGGGCTGGTGGAGCTGGATCGCACAGGCCTTGCCAAATAATGCCGAGGCTGGCGGCGGCCTGATGGTGGCCGTGATTCAACTGGCCATTGCGCTGGGCTCTACCGTTGGAGGGTTGCTGTTCGACAGTCGCGGCTATCAGAGCACTTTTGTCGCTAGCGCTGCCGTGCTGCTTCTTGGCGCAGCGGTGACCCTACTGACGTCACGTTCGACACCCTCTCGAACTGCTTGAGTCACGCGACGATCCGGGAGACAGGTGATGACCAAGAGTACTAGCCCTGGGGCAAATGCCGAGCAGCGCCACTGCGGGGGCATGCGGTTATTACGTTGGCGTGGTTTGCAGTATTCAGCTCTCATGCTTGGCAGTTACATCCTTATGAATGATGCCGCGTTGGCGTCTTCGATCACGGAGAAATCTCGCATGTGGATGACCGTCGGCGAACAACGCTTCGCAATTACCTTGGCCGACAACGCAGCAGCCCGCGCGTTTGCCACGTTACTGCCACTGACGCTGGACATGAGCGATCTCAACAGTAATGAAAAATACGCCAGCCTTTCTGAAGCCCTGCCCGCTAATGCGAGCAAACCGGGAACGATCCACACGGGTGATCTGATGCTGTATGGCACGCAAACCTTGGTTGTTTTCTATTCGACCTTTGAATCGACATACCCATACACCCGCCTTGGACGTGTGGACGACAACGCGAACCTGGCACAAGTGCTTGGTCGACATACCGTGAAAGTGACGTTCTCCCAAAACTGACCACTCTGCATCGATAGGGATTCCAATGAAAAAGATCATTCTCTTATTAACGCTTCTTGTCAGTTCACTCTCAGCAACAGGAGCCGATATGTCCAACGGCGCGGATAACTTCTATACCAGCGACAAAGTGACCGTGCAGAAGGTCAACTTTAAAAACCAGTATCAAATGAACGTGTCGGGCAATCTGTTTATCCCCAAAAACGTCGACGCCAAGACCAAAAGCCCTGCGATTGTTGTTGGCCACCCGATGGGCGCGGTCAAGGAGCAAAGCGCTAATCTGTATGCCACGAAAATGGCAGAAAAAGGCTTCGTGACGCTGTCCCTGGATCTTTCATTCTGGGGCGAAAGCGAGGGGCTGCCACGCAATGCCGTCTCGCCGGATATTTATGCCGAGGACTTCAGCGCCGCGGTGGATTTTCTCGGCACCCGGCCTTTTGTCGATAAAGAACGGATAGGCGCACTCGGCATCTGTGGGAGCGGCAGCTTTGTTATCAGCGCGGCCAAGATCGACCCCCGCATGAAAGCCATCGCAACGGTCAGCATGTACGACATGGGCGCAGCCAATCGCAATGGCCTGAAGCATGGGCAGACGCTTGAGCAACGCAAAGAGATCATCGCGCAAGCCGCGCAGCAACGGTATGCAGAGTTCACAGGCGGTGAAACCCTTTACACCAGTGGTACGGTGCATCAGCTGGACGATAACACCCACCCGATCCAGCGTGAATTCTATGATTTCTACCGCACACCGCGCGGCGAATACACACCAGCCAGCTCGTCCAAAGAGCTGACCACGCACCCGACGCTTACCAGCAACATCAAATTCATGAACTTCTATCCGTTCAATGACATCGAGACGATTTCACCTCGCCCGATGCTGTTCATTGCCGGAGCCGACGCGCACTCGAGAGAGTTCAGCGAAGAAGCTTACAAGCTCGCAGGTCAACCCAAGGAGCTCGTCATCATTCCTGGCGCAGGCCATGTTGACCTCTATGATCGTGTGGACCTCATTCCTTTTGACAAGCTGGCGAGCTTTTTTCAGAGCAGTCTGAAGTGACGACAGAGCTGGCACACCCTGTAAATCAGCCTCGAACACGCAAGGCATTATCACATCTGCGAGACTTGCGCCCCTGTGGCTAAGTCTCTGACTGGGCAGGCAATGAAGCCGTAATCTGAGCGTGACAAACCTCAAGTATTTCATCAGCCAGAGATGAGTCATCCGGGCAGGCGCGCGACAACATGATCGCGCCGACAGCCTGTGCCAGCATGGCGATCATCTTCACTCTTCCCTCCCCCGGCGGCGCGTCAGGCCCCGATGGATACTTGGCCCCCAGCGTTTGCAACGTGCGTTCTATCCCTTCGGCAAACGCCGCTTTCAACTCGTCGGACTGGCGCGCCGCGTCGCCACACAAAGCAGCCATGGTGCAACCACTGCCGCGGGCGTCCCGATGATCCCTCGATACATATGCATCGATAAACCCCTGAACATCGAGTGTATCGGCGCCAGCCAGTGAGCGATCAAGGCTGTTGGCGGAGGCTTCGGCCATCAGATCAGCCTTCGAGCCGAAGTGTTTGTAAAAACCACCATGGGTGAAGCCGGCGGCCGCCATCAGGTCGGCCACACCTACACCGTCAAAACCACGCTCGCGAAACACCACAGACGCCGTCTCGACGATGTGCTCCCGATTTGCCTGGGCCTGGGCCTTGGTCACTCTCATGTGTAACACCTCATGTGCGCCAAAAATCATGCGCCAATGGTACATAGATGTTGGACGTAATCAAAATTATTGACAGCTTAGATTATGATCATCATCATAACTGAAAGCAGCATGACTGCAGACGTCCCTGAAAAAGAGGTAACACCATGACCACTCTCCCCACCGTTCTGATCACTGGCGCTTCCACCGGCATCGGCGCGATTTACGCCGAGCGTTTCGCCCAACGTGGGCACGATCTGGTCCTGGTCGCTCGCGACCATGGGCGTCTGCAAACACTGGCAAACCGGTTGCGCAGCGAACACAACGTTGCCATCGATGTTCTTCAGGCGGACTTGACCCAGCTTGGCGATTTGGCGCGCGTGGAAGCACGCCTGCGCGATGACGCCAGCATTGGCATCCTCATCAATAACGCCGGCGCCGCGCAGGCGGGCAGCTTTATCGAGCAAAGCACCGACAGCATCGCGCATCTGGTAGCGCTCAATACGACCGCGCTGGTACGCCTCGCCAGTGCCATCGCTCCACGGCTGGCCAAATCGGGGGGCGGTGCGATTATCAATATTGGCTCGGTGGTCGGCCTGGCTCCCGAGTTCGGCATGTCGGTCTACGGGGCGACCAAGGCGTTTGTGCTTTTCCTTTCCCAGGGCCTTAGCCTGGAGCTCTCACCCCAGGGTGTTTACGTGCAAGCCGTTCTGCCGGCCGCCACCCGTACAGAGATCTGGGATCGCGCCGGTATCGACATCAATACCTTGAGCGACATCATGGAAGCAGGTGATCTGGTCGATGCCGCACTGGTGGGTTTCGACCGTCGCGAGCCAGTGACGATCCCGCCGCTGCAAGAAGGTGAACGCTGGAATGCCTTGCAAGCAGCGCGTCAGGGCCTGCTTTCGCAGATCAAACAGTCAGTGGTTGCGCAACGATACCAAGCCCCTGTCTGACCTTTAGAGCATGTCGACCTCGCCACGCACTCGGACGAAAACATGAGCCCCACGCGTACACAAAACCACTCTGGATTGCAGATGCCGTTCATCAAGGCAGTTAACCAATCGATCACCGTCGAAGGGATACCCTTTGTCTACCGTGACTTAGGGCCCAGGCACACGGTACCTCTGGTTCTGTTGAATCATTGGGGGGCGGTGCTGGACAACTTCGACCCACGGATCGTAGATGGATTGGCAGCCACACGACGGGTCATCGCGGTCGACTACCGCGGCATAGGGGGTTCGGGTGGAGTTGCACCACTGACCGTTGGTGAAATGGCTGACGACGGGATAGCTCTGATTCGTGCGCTGGGTTTTGATCAGGTCGACCTGCTCGGTTTTTCACTCGGTGGATTTGTTGCTCAAGCTATCGCCTTGAAGGCTCCCGAACGGGTGCGCAAACTGATTCTCACGGGCACCGGACCTGCCGGTGGCGAAGGCATCGATAAAGTCGGCTCGGTAGCATGGCCGCTGATTTTAAAAGGCTTGCTGACATTGCGAGACCCCAAGTTCTACCTGTTCTTTACCTCAACGACCAACGGACGCCACGCCGCGTCAGCCTTTTTGAAGAGGTTGCAGGAGCGCCAGAACAATAGGGACAAAGGCCCAACGCCCCGCGCGTTTCTACGGCAATTGAGCGCCATTACGGCATGGGGTAAACAGGCGCCGCAAGACCTTGCCCGGCTGCGAATTCCGACCCTGATAGCCAACGGAGACAGCGACATCATGGTGCCCACCGTGAACTCGATTGCGCTGTCGAACCACATTCCCGACGCTCAGTTGATCATTTACGAGGACGCCGGGCACGGCGGGATTTTCCAGCACTATGCTGATTTCGTGGCGAAGGCGCTGGTGTTCCTTGACGCCTGATCGCATCGGGTCTTATTGCATCAATGTTTTAAGGGCCACTGCCACATTCTCATTCGTACCGACGAGAGCAGCATCATCATGAAGGCATTTTTTATCGAAGGTTATGGCAAGCAGAACGGGCGTATTGGCGAAGTGCCCGACCCGGAACCGGGTGCCCACGATGTGTTGGTTCAAGTGCATGCCGCCAGCGTGAACCAGTTGGATTCGAAGATCAGAACGGGCGAATTCAAGCTGATCCTGCCTTATTCATTTCCATTGATACTGGGCAATGACCTGGCCGGGACGGTGGTTCGCACCGGCTCGGCGGTAACGCTGTTCAAGCCGGGAGACGAGGTTTATGCACGCCCTCCTGAAAATCGGATCGGGACATTTGCGCAACTGATCGCCGTGAACGAGGACGCGCTCGCCCTCAAACCTTCCAATATCAACATGGCCGAAGCCGCTTCCATCCCCTTGGTCGCTCTGACGGCCTGGCAGGCACTGGTCGAAACCGCCCAATTGAAAAAGGGCCAGAAGGTACTGATTCACGCCGGTGCCGGCGGTGTTGGCACCCTCGCTATCCAGCTTGCGAAACACTTTGGCGCCTTTGTTGCGACCACCACCAGCACGCCGAATATCGAGTGGGTCAAGGCACTCGGGGCGGATGTAGTCATCGATTACAAGACTCAAAATTTTGAAAATGAATTGCACGATTATGACGTGGTGCTGAACAGCCTGGGCACCGATGTACTGGAGAAATCACTCAAGGTTCTCAAGCGTGGCGGCCAGCTTATTTCCATTTCGGGGCCGCCGACGGAGTCGTTCGCCCAACAGCAACGTTTGCCCTGGGTGTTGCGGCAAGTGATGCGCTTGTTGAGCAGCGGTATCCGGAGAAAAGCTCGCAAACACGGTGTCAGCTACACATTTTTATTTATGCGTGCGAACGGCGCTCAACTGAAAGAAATCACCACGCTCATCGAAGCCGGAGTCATCAAACCGGTCATCGACCGTTCCTTCTCCTTTCAATCGACATCGGATGCGTTGAGCTATGTGGAAATGGGCCGATCAAAAGGAAAAGTGATCATTACGATCAAGTGAGTGCCCGACTAAAAAGTCAGCGCATAAGCAGCCCTTCGTGACGGGCTGCTGTGGGCGGTGGATGCAGCCGCTCACCTGCAATGGCCGCACTCGCCTCAGGCTGTCACGCAAAACGTGGAATTACCCAACCGCCATCAAATTTTTACCTTGCATTAAATATATGGAAATACGTATATTCGATTAACCATATATTAAAAGCACATTCCATGATCATGCCCCCCGAAGTCTTCAAGAGCCTGGCCGACGAGACCCGTGCCCGCGCCATCCTGCTCATATCTGATCTAGGTGAACTCTGCGTCTGCGAGCTCATGTGTGCGCTCGACGACAGCCAACCGAAAATCAGCCGCCACCTTGCGCAACTTCGCAGCAATGGCCTGCTGCTCGATCGCCGTCAGGGCCAGTGGGTGTATTACCGTCTCAACCCAGCCCTGCCGGGTTGGGTTCACGAGATCCTGAAGGTGACATTCAAGGCCAACGCCGATTGGCTCAAGGACAACGCCGCCCGCCTGCAGAACATGGATGGCCGCCCTGTGCGCGAAACCGCCTGCTGTTGACCCCTGATCGAGCGAGCCGTCCATGATTGTCGCTGTTGCCGTTTTTGTATTCACCCTCGTTCTTGTCATCTGGCAACCCAAAGGCCTCGGCGTCGGTTGGAGCGCCACCCTGGGCGCTGTGATTGCGCTGGCAGTCGGTGCCGTGTCGCTGCAAGACATCCCCACCGTGTGGGCCATTGTCTGGAACGCGACCGCCACCTTTATCGCGGTCATCATCATTAGTTTGCTGCTGGATGAAGCGGGTTTCTTCGAGTGGGCCGCCCTGCACGTGGCGCGCTGGGCAAAGGGCAGTGGCCACCGGTTGTTCGCATTTTGCGTGCTGCTGGGGGCCGCGGTGTCGGCGGTATTTGCCAATGACGGCGCGGCGCTGATCCTCACGCCCATCGTCATGTCGATGCTGCTGGCTCTGCGCTTTTCACCGGGCGCGACCCTGGCGTTCGTCATGGCAGCCGGATTTATTGCCGACACCGCAAGCCTGCCGCTGGTGGTGTCCAATCTGGTCAACATAGTGTCCGCCGACTACTTCCAGCTGGGCTTTGCCGAGTACGCGTCGGTGATGGTGCCGGTGAGTCTGGTCAGTGTCGCGGCAACCTTGCTGGTTCTGTTTGTCTACTTTCGCAAAGACGTGCCGCAACGCTACGCACTGGATGCGCTACAGGAACCCAAAACCGCGATCCGGGACCGCGCCACCTTCATCGTCGGCGGCTGGACGCTGCTGATACTGCTGGTCGGGCTTTTCGCGCTGGAGCCAATGGGCATCCCGGTCAGCGCAGTGGCCGCAGCCTGTGCGGCAATCCTCTTTGCCGTCGCCGCCAAGGGGCACAGAATCTCGACTCGCCGCGTGCTGCGCGAAGCGCCGTGGCAGATTGTGGTGTTCTCGCTGGGCATGTACCTGGTGGTGTATGGCCTGAAGAATGCCGGGCTGACAGATCTGCTGGCCCAACTGCTCAACCGCCTGGCCGAACAGGGGCTGTGGACTGCCACCCTGGGCACAGGCCTGTTGGCGGCGCTGCTGTCGTCGGTGATGAACAACATGCCCAGCGTACTGATCGGCGCACTGTCGATCCAGGCCAGCGACGCGCAGGGGCTGGTTCGCGAAGCGATGATCTACGCCAACGTCATTGGCTGCGACCTCGGCCCGAAAATCACCCCCATCGGCAGCCTCGCCACACTGCTCTGGCTGCACGTGCTGGAGCGCAAAGGCATGCGCATCACCTGGGGTTATTACTTCAAGGTCGGCATCCTGCTGACCCTTCCGGTTCTGTTGATCACCCTTTCGGCTCTGGCCCTGCGCCTGAGCCTCTAATGCCGCCACAAGCGGCAGGAGCAACCCATGCGAGTCCTGTTCATGTGCACGGCCAACAGTTGCCGCAGCATCCTTTCAGAGGCGATGTTCAATCACCTCGCCCCCTGGGGTTTCGAGGCGGTGAGCTCCGGGAGCTTCCCCAAAGGCCAGGTGTTGCCGCGCAGCCTGTCCACCTTGCAGCAGGCCGGGATGTCGATTGACGGCTTGTACAGCAAAGGCAACAACGCTTTCGAAGGCAACCCGCCGGACATCGTGATCACCGTCTGCGACAAGGCCGCCGGCGAAAGCTGCCCGGTGTATTTCGGCCCGGCGCTGAAAGCCCATTGGGGGCTGGAAGATCCGTCCGATGTGACGGGTGACGAAGCGGCGGTTGACGCTGCCTTCCGCGCCACGTTGGCGCGTATCGAACAACGCTGCAAAGCCTTTTTCGAGCTGCCCTTTAACCGTCTCAGCCGCGATGAGCTCAAAGCCGGGCTCGATCGAATCGGCATGCTTTAAGGAGCATTTATGTCTGAGCATTTACCCAACCTGGACCTGACCCTGTTCGATGGCGCGCAACCTTCGACGCCGAGCCCTCACAAGCCGCGCATCCTGTTGCTCTACGGATCGACCCGCGAACGCTCCTTCAGCCGCTTGCTGGTAGAAGAAGCCGCGCGCCTGCTTGAGCACTTTGGCGCTGAAACTCGCCTCTTCAACCCGTCCGGTTTGCCGTTGCCTGACGACGCCCCGGTCGATCATCCCAAAGTGCAGGAGCTGCGGGATCTGGTGCTGTGGTCTGAAGGTCAGGTCTGGTGTTCGCCGGAGCGCCACGGCGCGATGTCGGCAGTGTTCAAGGCGCAGATCGACTGGGTTCCCCTGGAACTCGGCGCCGTTCGCCCCACCCAGGGCAAAACCCTGGCGGTGATGCAAGTGTGTGGCGGCTCGCAGTCGTTCAACGTGGTCAATCAACTGCGCGTACTGGGACGCTGGATGCGTATGTTCACCATCCCCAATCAGTCCTCGGTGCCGAAGGCCTACATGGAATTCGACGAGGCGGGCCGGATGAAACCCTCGCCGTTCTATGACCGCGTCGTCGATGTGATGGAAGAACTGGTGAAGTTCACCGTACTGCTGCGCGACCGACAGGAGTTTCTGGTGGATCGCTATTCAGAACGCAAGGAATCGGCTGAGCAACTGATGGCGCGTGTGAACCAGCGTTCTATCTGAACGGGTGTCATCGGCATGGCTGGAGGCAATCATTCAGTTGCCTGGACATGCCGAAATCAAAGTCAGCCTGAAAAACGTCTAGCTTTGGAGTGAAGGCGAACCACGCGCAAGGCAGTAAAAAAGCCAAGGAAGGACGCCAGCGCGAACACTCCAAACAGCCAGCCCGCAGCGTTCGCCATACCGGTGATGCCTCCTGGATGGGTGAGGCCGGCGACGTTTGCCACCATCCCTGCCAGAGCCGCGCCAAGCGCGGTGGCGAACAACTGCACGGTCGTAATGGACGCGGCGGCCAGGCCCTGCTCGCCGACCGATGCAACCTGAAACACACGCGTCAGTAAATGCGGCCAGGCCAGCCCCACACCCAGTCCGATGGCAACAAGCGCGACGCAGATTGGTGTGATCGCCAGCCAGCCACCATCGCTTTCAGAGCGCATCAACACCGCAAGCGCCACCATGCCGCCCACGCCAAGGACCGGGCCGGCGAGGATCGCACGCCTTATGTTTTTACCGCTCGCCCCGGCGCTTGCGATTGACCCTGACGTCCAGCCGGCCGCCATCAGCGCGGCAAGATACCCAGCGGCAAGCGGTGACTGATGGTGGAGGACTTGAAGAAAAAGCGGCACGAATATTTCGCCACTGGTAACGGTGATCGCAAGCAGCGACATGGTTGCATAGAGCGCTCCCAGCGCTGTGGTAATCCGAAATGCACCTTCAGGCAGCAGCCTGCGGCTGGAGCGGCTTTCGGTGACTATCAGCAGCGCCGTCAGGACAGCGGCGACGCCAAGCCCCCCGATGTTCCAGGAGAGGGTTGACGAGACGCTTGCGGCCGAAACGACGAGAACCGCCGACGTCACGAGAGCGAGCTGGACGAGTGGAAGCGGCGAGCGTTCAGTTTTACCCGCGCTGCGTTTCGGCAGTACGGCAACAGCCAGCAGGGCAAACAGCAATGCGACTGGAATAAGTGACCAGAACGCCGCGCGCCATACGCCGAGCTCCGCGAAGATGCCACCTACGGCAGGTCCGATCAGCGTTGCCACGCCCCACATACCGGAGACCAGCGCCATTGCACGTGGCCATAAGGGTTCGATGAACACCAGCCGGATCATGGCATAGGACAGCGCGAACAGAAAACCGCCCCCTAGCCCCTGAATAATGCGACCGGCGAGCATGACGGGCATTGAGGGGGCGAATGCACAGATGAACGTGCCGATCGCAAACACCAACGAGGCAATGATGTACGCGCCGCGGGGCCCCGCGCTGGTGAGCAACCTCGCCGACAGCGCTGAACCGAGGATGGACGCTGTGACGAACAGCGTGGTGTTCCAGGCGTAAAAGTCGATACCGCCGATGTCCCTGACCACCGATGGCAGAATGGTAGTGGCGATATAGACATTGATCGCATGGAGGACGACGCCACCTGCAAGCGCGAGCGAGCGCACGCCATTCCAGCCAGACAGTAGAGCGGCCCAACCCGTTTTTGAGGGAGGGATATCCGCAGACGCCACCGTCTCTGGCCCGGATTTCAAATAGTGATCAGATGGCACGTGACGTTTGTGCATGTTAGCTCCGGCTCTTGATTTCACCCGCAGCGGCGAATGAAGGCTTGCAAAGGCAAGCCGACACTCCTTATAAAACCTCATGTATAGATGAGGTCAAGAGAGAGTAGAAACCCATGATCGATGTCCGCGTGCCACTTTCTGTCGGTGAGTTAGCCCGCCGAGGCGGCATCACCGTGGCGACCGTCCACTTCTACGATGCAAAAGGCCTCATTCAGGGGCAACGGAGCGCAGGCAATCAGCGTCGTTATTCCCGGGATACTCTTCGCCGCATTGCCGTTATCAAAATCGCAAAACGCGCGGGCATTCCTTTGGCCGCCATCAAGGCCGCACTGGACGAGCTGCCCTCAGGGCGACCTCTGACGTCAAAAGACTGGACGAATCTCTCTACAAACTGGAGGGACCTGCTGACCGAGCGGATTCACAGCCTGACCCAGCTTCGTGATCAGCTCGACGGTTGTATCGGCTGCGGATGCCTCTCCATGGACGACTGCCCTCTGCGCAATCCGGGTGATCGTTTAAGTTCGCTCGGGAGCGGCGCTGTTTTGCTCGAGAAAGACACCGCGCCTACCGTGTGAGCTTCACCCGTTCTGTTTTGTCGACAGCAGGTGAATGAGTGCTATCGGCCAGGAGGGAACACTAGACAACTCTCTTGACAGGGCGATAGCCTCGACACGATTACTCTCCAAAATTAAGGACATGGAATGTTGCGCATACTGGGTAAGGCATCCTCAATCAATGTCCGTAAAGTACTCTGGGCATGCGCCGAGATTGAAATCCCCTTTGAGCGAGAGGATTGGGGGTCTGGCTTCAGGTCAACGCACGCACCTGAATTTCTGACGCTAAATCCCAATGCCATGGTGCCGGTCATCCAAGATGACGATTTCATTCTTTGGGAATCAAACTCGATCATTCGCTACCTGGCATCCCGCTACAACAATGCCAACCTTTACCCGATTGAAGCGAGGGCCAAAGCGCGTGTGGATCAATGGATCGATTGGCAAGCGTCTGATCTCAACAAATCGTGGAGTTATGCCTTCATGTCGTTGGTCAGGCATTCGCCTGAACATCAGGACAGCCATGCGCTGGCAACCGCTTGCAATGACTGGTCGAGACACATGGAGATTCTCAATAGACAGCTCGATTCAACCGGAGCCTACGTCATAGGTAGCGAGTTTTCTCTCGCCGACATACCAATCGGGCTGTCGGTTAATCGGTGGTTTGAAACACCGCTTGCTCATCCGGACTTTCCTGCCGTGAGAGACTATTACGAACGCTTGAGCCGTCGAAAAAGCTATCTCCTGTACGGAAGAAATGGAACTCCATGACGCTGCAACAGAGATTTTTTCGCAGTTCAGGAAGAGCAGTTGAGCCTCCCGCAGGTTCTTCGTCCTGCGATAGATCAGTGATGCCTTCGTACGTCTCATGGTGTGTGTGCCATACATGGCTGGATCAAGGCCAACGGCCTTCACCCAGCCTTTGACTATACGAGCGTATTGCCGAGTGGATAGATGGTCTGAGGATGGCTAACCAGAGCAACCGTCGCTAACCGGCCATAAGCAGCCTCTCGAAAGAGTCTACGAAACCAGGGGCTATTCAGAGCGTTAAATGAAAGCCTTCGTTGCCTTAGCCCGATAGAGTGGCGACTACACGACATTTGTTGTCGGTCAGCTTTGCTTTGGGATCATCCTGATTACAAGTCTATCCGAAGTGGGATGTTTCTTGCGTTGAGCATGAGTTTTTAATAATAAATGTGAGTTAGAGGTTTACTTGGAAGTGCCCCAATGCGTACACATCGGGCGTTCGACAGCGTTATCGAGGCGACGCATAAATTGGGCAAGCCGGGCGAGGTTAAATATAAATACTTGAGAAAGCTGCTGAAGTGTCTGCGCAACAGCTAAACACTCCTGAGCTTAAAGCTGTTTTGAAGACCACTGCTGGAATTAAGGGTTTATCAAAAGCTCAGGCTACTGAGCACAACCAGTGAAATTATGGCATTGGTAATTCTAAACTCAAACTCGCAGACCAACGAAACAAGCCAGCTCCACATAAAGCCTTAAGCACTATTATATTAACTCCGCAGGCACTGCAAGCTCGCCAGAATTCCGAACAGAGCCGGACGGATCAAGGCTGTGCACGATTGCAACAAAACATCGATCATATAATTGGGGGATTAAAGGAAATCGTAGCGAGGCGGTAAATCAAACTTAACGCCTGCCCGCTCAAACCAAAAAAATGGCACAGAAAATTTTAAATCCCCCTCAGATTGAGCCAAGTAAGTTCTCAGCCAAGAGGTATGACTGCAGGAAACTTTTGGGCAGTACCAGCCCTTGCTTGTCAGTACGTGAAGTGATCGAACAATCTACGCCAGATCCGGCAAATGGCAGGTGCGTGCAGGGCCCGCGGGAAGCCAGTAAGATTGAGTAATATTGAGTAATACCCACTTAAGGACTCAGATAGCACTGCCTTTTATGATGGTAGCGTGCAACTGGCTGTGTATTGAACGTGGAAATTTTGGAGGGCGCGCTGTCTGGAAGCGCTTAGTGGCCGTGAACAAACAAGGCATTGTGTTCGTGACTGCAACATTCGGCGAAAAAGAACAAGAAGTGGTCATATTAACCCTGCGCAAGACAGCACCCGCGCCTGCCATAGCCCTATTGCACACTCTTTTAATAAAGAGTTTGCTCAAACACTCCCCCACGATTCATTAGATGCGCTGGGCCGTTGTAGCACACCGTTGTCTCGCGCTCATCAGCGAAAGGCGGTGGACGGTTACCTGAGTTCTGTTGATGGACAAGTTAAGCCCCAAAAGTGGTTCTGTTATTTAATTAAAGTTATCGTGCCGAGGCCTATAGATGCGTAAGAAAGTAGTCAGTCAATGGACATTAGGCGTTGGGCTGGGTTGCCTCTTGATGAGTGGTTACTCTGCGGGTCATAATGACAGTACCTGTGCTGAACGTCGTGATGAAATACTGTATCAATTAGAGCAGGCCAAACTCAGTGGTAATCGATATAAGCAGTCAGGACTGGAAACAGCCCTGCGCAACGTAAAGCGGTACTGTCAGGACGACCCGATTGAACGTCGTCAAAATAAAATAGCCAGCGCTGCGGCTGAGGTTATTTACAGAAGTGAGCAACTTGAAAAAGCGCTGGAAGAGGACGCGCCAAGTAAAGTTAAAGTATGCCGAGAGCAATTGCATCACGCGCGCAGGCAATTAGCCCGCGCAACAGAGGATTAGTGGTGTATGGATATTAAATAATGAGAGTCAGTATGAGCAATGCATGGGTTAAGGTTATGTCGTTTTACGCACTGGCTACATTTTCCAGTTCGGCACTGGCCATGAATGATTTTTGGCTTGAAACGATCATATCCAGCACGTCCGGTGGAACAACCTATCTCACTTCCAAGGACAACAAACTGAACGTGTCCGTACTTGGTGATGCGAGCAGTTTTGTTGCAAGCGGTGGTGCTATCCGCGGCCCTTATCTGGAGGCATCAATTAATGCGCTGCGGGCGTCTGACCCCGCCCTGGATGTTAGTGATATGGAGTTGGCTACACGTTTATTGTTGCTCTCGGTATCTGAGTCACTGGGGGAGTCATCATGAAACTTATGATTTTACTTGCCGGCGCCCTTATTTTTACTGTGAGTATTTCAGGTTGCACGACCAGAGACTGGATTCAAGCAGTGGGTGGTGCTGCACAAGCACGTGACGATTACGCCAAAAAGAGCCGTATCGAACGGCTAAAAAAAGCAAATGCCGCGTCCTCTCGCGTGAAATAAATTTGTGTCGCAACCGGCGCTGTCGCAGCAAGTGCGGCAGCTGGAGGAAAGCCTCGGCGCGCAGTTGTTTGATCGCTCAGGGCGCAAAACGCGCCTGACCCAGGCCGGGGAGGTTTACCTGCGCTATGCATTGCGGGCGGCGCAGGAGCTGCGGGAAGGCAAGCGTGCGATCCATGATGTGTGCGATCTCCATCGAGGAACGCTGCGGATAGCGGTGACGCCAACTTTCACGACCTACTTGGTCAGGCCGTTGGTGGAAGCCTTTTACAGCCGCTACCCGAACATTACGTTGAACGTGCATGAACTCGCTCAAAAGCACATGGATCGCGCGCGCAATCTCTACTATGCCCCCATATCCCGAGCTATGACTCGGCTCGCAGTGTTTACCATGCAAACCATGCCGGGAACCGCCTTCGAAACGGTAAACAACCTATTTGGAAGCGAGAATGTCGAAGAGCTTGCTATCGGAATGTGAAAAACATAAACCAGGCGGCCCGAGTGATTAAAACCGGGGAGCCCCGGCTGCATACGTCCACTTTTGACCGTTTGCGGCCCTTTGCGACAGGCCCCTATCGGACAAAAGCGGACCTCCACTGACTCTAAAAAATCAGGAGCAATTCACGTTCAAGAAAAAACATTTGACGTTTCCAAAATAAACTCAAGATATCAGCCAGAATTATCGATGCGTTCCTTACAATCCAAAGGAGCATTAGCATGGACAATTGTCGATTGGCGATAGGTACAAGCCTGGTCTTTGCGTTGAACGGTGTTAGCTTGGCGGCCGTCCCGTTAGGCCAAGGCGTTATCCAGTTTCACGGCAGTATTGTGGAGCCGGGCTGTATTACCAATGTGAGAATGAGTTCGACCTTCGAGTTCAAAAGGTGCCCGAGCCCACAGCTTGGCAGTGCGGTCAATGTGCACAGTGTTGAGCCGGTCAGCTCTGTCAGTGCTGCCGGGCACTCCAGCGTCAAAGTCAAGTTGCTCGCTGCCAGCAGTCCAGACGGTCGCTATTACAATCAACAATACGAGTTGGTGGATGGTTCGGGAAAACCGGTGCTGTCGGGATCTTACTTGATCACTCTGACTTTGCCCTGAAGGCTAGTCCTTGGCTTGCATTGGGGAGGTACCTTAGGTCCAGAATGGAGATGGAGGGGTAGACTCCAGGCCATCTGGCCTGGCCTTTCTGGTGGGTGTAAAAAGCGCCTTCCCGTAGCCCGCGTTCAAGGCGTGATGCCGCGCCCATGGGCACGGCGCTGGATTTCTATAACTTGCGAGCGGTGATGCACGCTATCGGTGGGTTTCAGGTTCTGAACCCCTATCTAAATCAAGGAAGACAACTCCATTGAAACCAGCCCTCGGCGCCCTGCTTTTAACCTGCATGACGACCAGCGCTCTCGCTGACGTCAACTCTGTCGGCTTTCAATCCTCCACCCTGCTGGACCCACACAATGAGCGTCCGCTGGAGATGGTCGTCTGGTATCCCAGTACAACGACCGTCGCCCCACAGTTGATCGGCGACGATGTGGTGTTTGTCGGTGCTTCTGCGGTTCGCAACGCGCCACCCTCTGCAGGCGAGCACCCATTGGTGGTGCTCTCCCATGGGTTCAGAGGCAATTGGAACAATCAGAACTGGTTGGCGAGTGCATTGGCCCACAAGGGTTACATTGTCGCGGCAGTCAACCACCCCGGCACCACGACCCATGATCGCAGCCCGAAAGCAGCGGCGCAGCTATGGCAGCGACCCATTGACCTGCATCGGGCCATTGAGGCGGTCACCACTCAACCTGAAAAATTTGGCGTGGTCGCAAAGCGTCAAATTGCTGCAGTGGGCCATTCACTCGGCGGCTGGACTGCAATGGAGATCGCCGGTGCTCGTTTCGACCCGGCCCAGTTTGCCCGTGACTGCAAACTCCATCCGCAGTTATCCAGTTGCACCAATTATCAAACGATCAACCCTGAGAGTACTCCGGCATTAAAGGCTGGTCTGGCCGGCGATTTGCGCGATCAACGCGTCACCGCTGTGGTTTCTTTGGACCTTGGACTCTCGCGCGGGATGACCGATGAGAGCCTTGCGGCACTGCCGGTGCCGGTGCTGGTTATCGCTGCCGGCGCACCGTCGGTGGAACTGCCTGCTCAGTTGGAGTCCGCCAACCTGGCCACACGCCTGCCCCAAGCGTCCAGCCGCTATGTCGAGATCAGTGACGCCAGCCATTTCAGCTTCTTGCCGATTTGCAAACCAGGTGCAGTGGCATTGCTCGAAGAGGACATTCCTGGCGATGGCATCATTTGCGGGGACGGCGACAATGCTCGCCCGCGCGAGGTAATCCAACAGCAGGTTACGTCGCTGATCAGCGAGTTTTTAACGCAGTCCGCGAACAACAAAGTGGACCTCTAGGATTGCTTGCACTCAGCAACTCGGCAGACCTGCAATTTGCGCAGGCGCGCAATTTTTGTGTCGAATCCAGCCACCTATTACGATCAAAAACGTTTTTAGACAGCCGCGGCCGATATCTGCCCATCACGAAAGGCAGATGTCAGCCAAAAGCGGCCGCTCGGACAGGTCTGCGAATCAAGGCGCAATTCATAGTCCCCAACTGGATTTAGGCACTCATGTTATTGAAAACTCGACTATAAGTAATGCAGCGACCACTAAAGCAGATGATTTAGGCGCTATCCCCTACGTTGTCAAACTACTGACAGTAACACTCGACTGCATTATTCCTATGAGCCGATAATTTATAATGATCAAGACAATTAGTATTTTGCTATTAGCACTTTCCATTGCAGGATGCAATGGCTTCGTAAAGCCCGATTTATCGGGACAATTTAATGACTCATACTTTGTAGTCTACTCAGGCTTTCCAGCACCGTTGCTATATACGGCCTCGGCAGTGCAGTGGAACGAGGATTACGCCGTAACGACCCGACATACTCCATTCTTGCCCGATATCGCATACTCCTGCAGTACAGGCTGTGACCTCGCCTTCATCAAGCACAAAGCAGACGGCCAATACCCTTCATGGCGAGCACCGTGTCTAGGTGAGGACATAACTGCCGTGGGGATAAGTCCATACC